>JBKPRZ010000840.1:0-6412 GCA_046734815.1 Myxococcota bacterium
TCCCGATCCGTCGCGCGTCCCGGTGGAGACCCCCGCCGCGGCCGCCGCGCGCGAGGAAGAACGCCGCCGCGCACGCGAGCGCCGCTGGCAGCTACCCTCGGGCGAGACCGACGTTCCGACCCCGCGCCCACCCACCGAGCAGCCGGCAGCCGGCACCGGCGATCCCCCCGTCTCGCCGCCCCCCGCCGGCGAGGTGACCCCGCCGCCCGTCGAGGAAACGCCGCCGGCCGCCCACGAGCCCGCCTCCGCCGAGTCCCGCCAGCGCGAAGAGATCCCACCGCTGGATCCCAACAAGCCCGCGCCGCAGGACCCACCCCCGCGCGAAGATCCCCCGGCGAAGCCGCCCGAAACGCAGCCCTGATTCGGGTTTCCAGCCAGGATTCCGAACGCAGGCCCGGCATCCGCTCGAGCGTCCGGGCAATTCATGCTCAGCGGTGGGCGGTGGTGGCGGGCGGGGTGAGGGTGCGGGAGAGGCCGATGGTGGCCCAGGCGGTGCCCCAGTAACGATAGATGTAGTCGATATTGCCGTGCTCACCCTTCTTGCTGATGAGCTCGCTGCGGACCGGCCAGGTGCCGTCGGCGGCCTGGGTGCGTAGCAGGTGGTCGGTGGCGCGGCGGAGGGCGGGGTGGTCGGGCGGGAGGCCGGCCAGGCGGAGGGCGTAGAGGACCTCGCCGGTGGTGAGCGCGTCGCTGGTGGTGCCGTCGGCGAGCCAGGCCCAGCCGCCGTCGGGGCGCTGGCGGGCGAGCAGCTGCGCGAGCTGGGTCTGGGCGCTGGTGGGCTTGCCGAGCCGGCGCTCGATCAGCAGGCGGGTGAGCAGCGATTCGTTGCTGGCGCCGGGAGACTGGCGACTCGCCCAGGCCCAGGCGCGCGTGCGGGCGGCGACCAGGCTGGGGTCCAGCCCGGGAACGCTGTCCAGCGCGATCAGCGCCCAGGCGGTGGCCACGGCGTCGGACTCGGGCACCGGGCGGCGCTGGGTGGGGAACTGGCCACCGGCCGTCCACGAACCATCGCCGTTCTGGTCGGAGGCGAGCTTCTTCAGGAACGCGGGCCAGGCGGCACCGTCGGCGCGATCGGTGGGCTTGCGGGCGAGCAGCAGCTCGGTCAGGGGGACCGGCTCGGCCTTCGAGATCTTCTCGGTGAAGAACCGGTGGGCGCGCGTCTCCAGATCGTCGAGCTGTTTCTGGGGTCTGGGCAGGCCCGCCCGCTGCGCCTCGCGGTTGCTCCAGAGTCCGAAGGCGACGTGATGGCAGGAGACGCACCCGCCCCCTCCCGGCACATCCTTGCCTCCCGTCATCCACCAGTCCCCGTCCCGCGCCAGAAACGGTAACGCCCGCTCCACCGCCGCCCGCGCATCGGTGGCGGGTGCGGGGGGCGTGGCGGGCATTTCGGCGGCAGAGGCTGGCGTGGCGGTCGCGAGGGTGGGCGCTGGGCGCGAGCCGACCGATTCCGGCGCGTGGGTGCAGGCGGGCAGGACGAGCGAGAGCGCGGCGGCGGTCAGGATCGAGAGCGGGGATTTCAGTGCGATGTGCCTGTGGGTCATGGGACCACTCCTTCGATCGGCCAATGGACGGCGAGGGTCATGGGTGGGCTCCGGGTGAGGGGGCAAGTCGCAAGTTGCGGAGCAGCGGGGTGGTCACGGGGAGGCTGAAACGGACGGGCGGGTGGTCGGGGGCCTCCACTTCGAAGGCGTAGAGGCCGGCGGCCAGGTCGAGGTGGTAGCGGCCGAGGCATCCGGATTCGGCCTCGTACACCAGGGGCGTGCCGCCGACCGGATCGAACGGCCGGGCGCGGACGCGGGCGCGGGAGATGCCGGTGCCGGCGCCGTCGATCACCCGGCCGGCGAGGCCGGCGGAGGCTGCGCGCAGCTCCAGGACCACCTCGTTGACGGGGCGGGCGGGGGCCAGATCGATCACGGCCGAGTGGGCGCTGCCGCGGTCGTGGCCGCTGGCGGTCAGGCGGTAGCGCCCGGGGCGCAGGGGCGTCAGCAAGAATCGGCCGCCGTCGGCGGTCTTCGCGCGCGCCAGCGGTTCGCCGGGGCGCTCGGCGCCGGCTGCCGCGATCACGCCTGCGTGAACGGACGACGACACGCCGGCGCTGGACGAACCATCGAGGGCGGTGGCCACCACGATCGCGTCGTCTTCGGGCTGGCCATCGGCGATCACGATGCCGCCGATCGCGTCGGCAGGCGCGAGTTCGCGGAGGTAGGTCGAGCGGGCGCTATGCGGCCGGAACGACGGAAGGGCGGCAACGGCTGCTCTCACCGTCGGTCGACGATCGGCTTGCGGCGGAACACCGGGTTTCGATGACCGGGCCGCGAGCAGGGAGGCCAGATCCGATCGATCGATCTCGCGCGCGGTTCCGGCGAGGTCGTCGCGCGTTTCTCGCGGGCCCAGCCGCCGTGAAAACACGCCCGCGCCGATCCCCAGCCCCACGCCGAGCGTGAGCACGAGACCGCCGCTCACCACCGCCGCGAACGGCGTCCAGGCGCCTGCAGCGATGGTCGACCCGGTGGTCTGGGGGGTTGTCGCGGCGGCCGGCGGGGGGAACGCGGCGGCTGGGGGGGCGAGGACCAGTGTCCAGGCGTGGCGGTTGCCGTGGAAGCGGGCGTCCATGTCGGCGCGCAGCTGGTCGATGGCCTGCTTCAGGCGCCAGCGCACGGTGCCGGAGGCTATCCCCAGCAAGCCGGCGATCTGGGTGGAGTCGTGGCCGTCGAAGTAGCGGAGCAGCACCACCTTGCGCAGGGGCTCGTCGAGGGCCATCACCCGCTCGGCGACCAGGCGCTGCAGCTCCACCCGTTCGTACAGGGTGTCGACGGCGGCCTCGCGATCGGGGAGCAGCAGGAGCTGGGCCTGCTCGCGGCGGCGGCGGCGGCGATCGCTTTGCCAGCGGGCGCGGACCAGGTTGCGAAGCACGCCCTGCAGCCAGGGACGCGCCGGTCGGTCGGGGTCCGGTGGCGAGCGGCGGGCGGCCAGCCAGGCCTCCTGGACGACGTCGTCGGCGTCGTCGCCGCCGGTCAGACGGCGGGCGAGGCGGGTCAGCCAGTCCGAATGGGCCAGTAGATCCTCGAGTCCGGCGCCGCGCGCACGTTCCATCCACCCGGGAGTATTTCACCGCCCGCCCAGGTGTTGGCGTGGGCGCGCCGCAGTATCAGGGACCGACCGAGTGGTGCCGCTGTCCGGTACGGGCAGGGCAGGCGGCCGCCATCGATCAGGGCGCGAGCCAGCGGTCCCGGTGCTGCTGCACGAAGGCATCGTCCCGCAGGTGCGGGTAGGCGGCCCAGATGCGGTCGATCTCACCGGCCTGGCCGGGCGACAGGGTCTCCTGCGGGTCGAGGCAGGTGATGCCCTCGAGCAGTCCCTGGCGGCGAAGCGCCTCGTGGATGCCGGCGATGCAGCCGCGGAAGCCGTGGGCGACGTCGAACAGGGCGGCATTCGCGTCCGTCAGCTGCGCGCCCAGGCGAAGCAGATCCGCCGGCACCGGATCGTGCGCCTCGTTCAGCCTGCGGATCCGATCCGTCAGCTCCACCGCCCGCCGGGTCCAGACCGCCCACTGCCCCAGCAGGCCACCGACGAAGCGCAGCGGGGGCGCACCCGCGCCGGTATCGAAAGGCGTGATCAGGTCGCCCACGATGTTGTCGTCGTTCCCGGTGTACAGCGCCACCTGGTCGGCGCGTCCGCTGTCGCGCAGGCCGAGGATCACATCCAGAGTGCGGTAGCGGTCGAACGGCGCCACCTTGATCGCCTGCACCCCTGGCAGCTGTGCGAATCGCGCCCAGAACAGCCGGCCCAGCGGCCGTCCGCCCACCGCCGGTTGCAGGTAAAACCCCATGACCGGCAACACCTCCGTCACCGCGGCTGCGTGCGCGATCAACTGATCGTCGCTCGCCTCCGGCAGCGCCGCCAGGCTCAGCAGCCCCAGGTGG
This sequence comes from Myxococcota bacterium, assembly GCA_046734815.1. Taxonomy (GTDB): domain Bacteria; phylum Myxococcota_A; class Polyangia; order Fen-1088; family Fen-1088; genus CAVYGB01. Next base: position 3,924 of record JBKPRZ010000840.1, read on the forward strand.
TACCCGAGGTCGCGCCCCAACCGGGCCTCCGCCACCGCCTGCTCCGTCTCTCCACAAATCCCCACGACCCGGACGAGACCGTCAGCTCCTCCACCGGATGCAACGGCCGCCCCCGTCGATGCAACGATCGCCCCCGCGGATGCAACGACCGCCCCCGCCCGTGCTTCCGCCTCGTTCATCACCTCCCTGCCCAGCGCCAGCACCGGCGCCAGCAGGCCGGCCTGGCGGATCGCGAACTGGGTGGTGTGCACGCCGAGGGCGAGACCGATGGCGCCGGCGTCCAGGTAGTAGCGGCCGAGGGCGCGCTGGCGCCGTTCGTCCAGGCGGCGCTCGGGCGTGAGGGCCAGCGGGTGCGCGGGGATCACCCCGCCGCGGGCCAAGGTGTGTGCGACAGGCGGCGGCAACATGAGCGCCCGCTAGCGGGATGCGGTCGGTCCGTGGGCGATCACCTCCGCCGGGTACCAGATGGGAAGGCGCTCGCCCTGCGGGAGCTTGTGCAACGCAACCATCAGCTGCTGGATCTCCTCGGCGGGGACCGGCGACTCGTGCGGATCCGATTCGTCCGGTACCTGCTCGGGTGCGATGGGCACCGGCAACGGACACATGATCCCGCGCTGCCGTTGCTCGATCTGCGATCCCTTGAAATCCGAGATCCGCGCCCCCAGTTGCGGCAGGGTCATGCCCGGGAACGTGGTGGCCATGATCTGGGCTCCGGACACACCCTGCGACGCCGCCGCGAAGATGGCCTGCACCTGGGTCAGGTGCGCGCCGCCGTCGCCGTGGAAGATGAAATCCATCAGCAGCCCGGCCGTGCCGTCGAAGAAGCGGGCGGTCCCGGCGTACTCGCTCCAGCTGGTGGCGAAGAACTTGTCGAGCGGCATCTGGAAATAGCGCGCCTCCAGGGGCGCCTGCAGGCCGAAACAGGCGCGCCACTGCCCCTTGCCAGCCTGCACGGCCGTCCGGCTGAAGTAGGTGGACAGCCCTTGCTGCAGCCACAAGGGAGCGCCCGGGACCGCCTTGTTGACGAACAGGTAGCTCAACATGCCCAGCGCATAAGCGTTGCTGCTGCCCTGGCCCATGACGATCAGATTCCGCCGTCCCAGCCGGCCGCTGCCGGGCACAAGCGGCAGCGCCAGCCCGCTCCGGTCCACGCCGAACTCGTGGACGAAGTCGAATCCGGGCATGAACAGCACTTCCACCGGCCCGACCGACGCCTTGGGAAAGAACGCGGACAGCGCGGCGTACGCGTATTCCAGCTGCCGGAGGGTCTCGCGGTAGTCATGCGGCCGCTGCGCGTAGGCGGTGAACCTCTTCGTCTTCATCTCCTGCCAGCCGCCTGCGCAGCCGACGGCCAGCAGCAGCGCCAGGCCGGCGCCGAGGCGCCCGGTGCGGAATCGTGACCCGCCCCTGCGCGCTCGTCTCGACGGCGATGGGACCCGCGTGCTCCGCATCCGCACATGCTACTCCGGGATGGAAGGCGGATGTTCGGGGTGTGACGGGTGGCGGCGACTCAGAAGCGGCCGTCGCGCACTTCGAAGCGGGTGGGCTTGTCCAGGGTGGGGCCGTCGTGGCTGACCCAGTGGGCGATCCAGTCGATCATCGTGTCCAGCTTCGTGGGCGGAAGGCCGAAGCGGGCGTGGCACTGGGCGGGGTTGCTCAGCAGCGCGCTTCCGCCCTCGGCGCCGCGAAAGCGAACCGGGCGATCCATGCGCGCGCCCAGCAGGGTGGCCACGTCGCGGATGCGGATGGGCGGACCGGTCACGTTCAGCACGGCCGGCGGCGTCGAGCACAGGTCCAGGCTGCGCAGGGCGTAGGCGTGGGCATCGCCCTGCCAGATCACGTTGGCCATCGGCATGTCGAGGTCGATGGGCTCGCCCACCCAGATCTTGCGGGCCAGGTCCACCAGGACGCCGTAGCGCAGCTCGACCGCGTAGTTCAGGCGCAGCAGGGTGACCAGGGTGGCGTTCCGGCGCGAGAAATATTCGAACATGCGCTCGCGCCCCAGGCACGACTGGGCGTATTCGCCGGTGGGGTCGGTGGGGGTCTCCTCGTCGGGGCCGTCGGGCAGAAGGCCGGTTTCGGGCGCCACCGGCCACAGCGGGTAGACGTTGCCGGTCGAGAAAGCGACCATGCGCGTGCGCGGGAAGGCCCGGGCCACGTCGCCGGCCAGGAACACGTTGGCGGCCCAGGTGTCCCAGGCGCTGCCGGTCGAGCCGAATTTGCGGCCGGCCATGTACACCATGTATTCGCAGTAGGGCAGGCGACCGATGGCGCCCGGTTGCGACAGGTCGCAGACCAGGGCGGTGATGCCCCATTCGGCCAGGCGATCGCGCAGGCGGCGGTCCGAGAAGCGCGAGGCGGCGTAGACCCGCGTGCCCATCCCCGCCTCCTGCGCGGCCCGCGCCGCCATCCGGGCGAGGGTGGGGCCCATCTTGCCGCCGGCGCCGAGGATCAAGATGTCACCGTCGAGCCCGCGGAAGGTCTCGACC
>JBKPRZ010000841.1:0-3966 GCA_046734815.1 Myxococcota bacterium
CCGCAACTCCCCAGCGCCGCCCCGGCCGAGCCGCCGCCGGCGCCCTGGGCGTGGTGGTGGCGGCGGCCAGATCGGTGGCGGTGCGACCGGCGTTCACTTCCACCCGCGCGGGCGCCGGGGTGACGGGCCCCGCCTCCTCCCGCGCGCGCACCAGGTCGGCGACGGTGGCCGGCCCCAGAGTCAGCCCCAGCTCCCGGGCGTTGGCGGCCACGGCGTCGCGCAGCTGGGCGGCGCTGGGGAAGCGGAGCTCCCGGTCGCTCTTCAGCGCCCGGTTCACCGTCGCCTCCAGACCCGCCGGGTAGTCGGGACGGCAGCTGGACGCGGGCCGGGTGCGGCCTTCCACGATCGACGACAGCAGCTCGAACTCGCTCTCGCCCACGAACGGCCGCTGGCCTGTGGTCAGCTCGTACAGCACCACCCCCAGCGCGAAGACGTCGCTGCGCCGGTCGAGCGTCTCGGCCCGGCACTGCTCGGGGGACATGTACGAGAACTTTCCCTTGATGGTCCCCTGCTCGGTGCGCGAGCGCTGGGACGCCCACTTGGCCACCCCGAAGTCGACCAGCTTCACCTCGCCCTGCCGCCCGCACAGGATGTTCGAGGGCGTGACGTCGCGGTGGACCACCCCCAGCAGCTGGTCGTCGGGCCCGCGCTGCCGGTGGGCGTGCTCCAGGGCGTCGGCCACCGCCAGCACGACGGTCAACGCCGCCGCCAGCGGCAGCGGCTGGCCCCGCTGCATGTCGATCAGATCGCGCAGGTCGCAGCCGTCGATCTTCTCGAGGGTAAAGAAATATTCGCCGTCCTGCTCGCCGATGTCGTACACCTCGGCGATGTTCGGGTGGGAAAGCAACGCCATCAGGCGCGCCTCGTCCAGGAACATGGACAGCATCTCGGGCGAGCGCACCCCCTCGGGCAGCAGGCGCTTCAACACCACCTGCTTCTCGAAGCCCGACAGGCCCTCGGCCACCGCCAGGTACACCTCGGCCGAGCCGCCCACCGCCAGCCGTCGGACCAGTCGATATTTCCCCAGCCGGCGCGTATCGCTCATGCCACGCGGCGCCCCCGATTTCATTTTGCCCGTTCGTGGTCAGACAAGCGAACGAGCAGAGACCGACCCGGACGTTGCGCAACTTCCCGGCGGAGTTGCGCAACTTCCCGGGTAGCGGCCGCCTGCGACCGCGGATCTCCGCGCGTTCCCGGCACGCCTTGCTGGCCGGCGCCTTGCACGGCTGGGCGGACATGAAAGTACGAAGCGCCTCCGCCGCCGCAGCGGTCCTTTCGGCCTTCAGCGCCCTGGTGGGCTCGTGTACGGCCGGGTCCGACTCGCCCAGCCCCGGCATACCCGAGGACGTCCGGGCGATCATCTTCCTGCAGCGGGCCGCCCGCAACGACGGGATGGGCAACGTCTTCGACTACACCAGCTACCAGGCGGGCGCCCGGCTGGTGAAGCTGGAGCCGCCCTCGGCGGACGGGCGGCTGACCGTCCTGACCCAGGATCCGATGTTCGCCGAGTGCGACATCATGTCCTGGGACCTGTCGTTCGACGCCAGCACCATCGTGCTGTCGGCGCGGCGGAAGGACGACGCGCACTACCAGCTGTTCCTCATGAACGTGGACGGCAGCAACCCGCGGCCGATCACCGAGGGTCCCTACGACCACGTCTATCCGATCTTCCTGCCCGGCCAGCGGCTCCTCTTTACCACCTCCAAGGCGGTCGAGGCGGGCGCCAAGCAGTTCCAGGATGAATACGAGCGCCAGACCACCGCCCAGGTCGGCACCATCAACGTGGATGGCAGCGGCGAGGTGCTGGGGCCGCGCAACGTCTCGCACCGGGTGGCGCCGGCCCTGCTGCCCGACGGCAACATCATCTACACCGAGTGGCGGCACCTGGGCGACGTCAACGACGGTCACCTGCGCATGATGAACACGGACATGACCGGCATGCGCGAGGCCTTCGGCGGCGAGGGGCGCGGGCTGACCAACAGCTACCTCAAGGCCCGCTACGTCGACACCCTGCCGGGCAACGGCCGCGACACCTTCCGCGTTGTCACGGTCGCCACTTCACGCGACAACACCCTGCAGGCGGGCAAGCTGCTGCTGGTCGACCTGCACGAGGCCGAGCGGCTGGCCGAGGTCACCGACCTGACCCGGCAGGTGCCGGGCGACCGCATCCCCTCGGACGATGGCGTGGGCCGCTACTACGACGCCGAGCCGGTGGGCAACCCCAAGGATCTGAAGTTCCTGACCTCCTGGGCCGACGGCCCGGTGGAATCGTCGCTGCTGGCGATGGCCAAGACCAAGCCGAACTTCGGCCTCTACCTGTTCCAGTGGGACGGCAAGGCCGGCCGCCGCTACCCGCTGTACGACGACCCCAACATGTGGGACGTGATGGCCCGCCCGGTCAAGGCCCGGCACGAGCCGCCGGTGACCCAGTCGCCCGCGACCCCGGGCGCCGATCAGAGCTTCGTGGTGGGCGCCCTGAACGTCTACGAGAGCACCGTGTTCGGCAACATCCCGCGCGGGTCGGTGGCCAAGGTGCGCCTGCTGGAGGGCTTCTCCTCGGAGGAGGGCTTCCCCGACATGTTCGGCCTGACCGAGTTCGACGGCCAGTCCCGCTACGGCGAGGTGCCGGTGTACGCCGACGGGTCGTTCTCGGCGCGGGTGCCGGCCAACGTGCCCTTCCACATGCAGCTGGTCGACAAGTTCGCGCTGGCGGTGGGCACCGAAGACGTGTGGATCAGCGGCCGCCCCGGCGAGCAGCGCACCTGCGGCGGCTGCCACGAGGACCGGGCCAAGCCGACCCTGGTCCCGCCCGGCAGCACCGAGGCGGCCCAGCGCGGCCCCATCAACCTGGACACCCCGCGCGCCGACCGCGTGTCGATGGACTTCTCGTACGACCGGATCCGGGGCGTGCCCTGGAACCTGGCCATCCAGCCCATCTTCGACGCCAAGTGTGTCAGCTGCCACGACGGCGACCCCAACAAGGCGGGCAACCGCAGCTACACCATCGTCGACCGCACCCTGAACACCATGCAGACCTTCACCTTCGACCTGCGCAGCCAGGCCGTCCACCTGATGGTCGGCGAGCGGCAGGACTACGACTACCCGGCCTCGTACGTCTCGCTGCTGGGGCTGGACATGGAGCTGGGTGAAAACCAGGTCGAGATCATCAGCGCCGGCGGCATGCCGTCGTACGTGACCCCCGGCCACGCCCGCCGGTCGGCGCTGATCCGGAAGCTGAACCCGCCCCAGCGCTTCCCCGCCGTCGACGCCAACCTGCGCGCCTTCGACGGCGCCGTGCACCCGAAGGACGTGGGCGGCCAGGAGCTGACCCCTGAGGAGTACTACCGCATCATCCTCAACATCGACATGGGGGCGCAGTACTTCTTCCGCGAGAACAAGGGGCAGCCGTGAGCGGCACCGAGGACCACACCATGAAGACCTTTGGATTCGAGAAGGAGCGTCGCATGTCGCAGCTGAAGATCGGAATGGTCACCCTCACCCTGGTCGGTGCGCTGGCCTCGCCGGCGCAGGCCGGCCGGGGATCCAGCCCGGAGGCGATCCGGCAGGCCATCGACTCGAACTCGGTCGATGCCATCAGCGCCGAGCTGGAACGGTCGGAACGGCTGGTCTGCGGCTCGTGCGTCCAGATGGTCCGCCCGCTGGTCGACCACCCGGACGAGCGGGTGCGGCGGGTGGCGGGCTGGTGGCTGGCCCGCCGCGGCCTGCGCTCGGAGCTGTTCATCGACATGGCCTACCGGCTGGCCCAGCCCGACTCGATCAAGGCGCGCAACGCCGCCGACGTGCTGGGCGGCCTGCGCCACCCGCGCGCGGTCGAGCCGCTGGGCGCCGCCCTGCTGAACCCGATCTTCGACGCCCCGGCGCGCGTGGCCATGGCCGGCGCGCTCGGCCGGATCGGCGAGCCCACCGCCCAGCCGGCCCTGCGCCAGGCGCTGTCTGCCCCCGAGC
>JBKPRZ010000842.1:0-13178 GCA_046734815.1 Myxococcota bacterium
GCTGAAGATCGCGCGCGACCTGGCGCCGGCGGGCAAGGTGCGGCGCCAGGCCGGTGCCCGCCTGGCGGTGGCCGAGGCCGAGGCGCTGCGCTTCGGCGACGCCGGCGCGACCGCCGAATCGGTGGTGGCGGAGATGGCCTAGGCGGGCGAGCCGTCGGCAGCGCAGGCGGACCTGCTGGCGACGGTGGCCGGGCTGCTGCGCACGGCGGGGGCGCCCCGCCTGCAGGTCGAGGGCCTGGTGGCGCGCGGGATCGCGCTGGGGGGCGACACGCGCGGGCTGACCTGGGCACGGCTGGCGGTGCTGAGCGATCGGGTGGAACCGGTGGTGGCCGGGCCGGTGTACGTGGGCCGCTTCGTGCCGCCGGATCCGCGGGCGGTGACCTTGCTGCGGGCGGAGGGGGATGAGGACGACTTCGCCGCCACCATCGATCCCTACCAGGCGCGCACCCGCGCCGAGACCGAGGCGCTGCTGGCGCGCACGCGCGCGTTCCGCTCGCGGGCGGCGGCGGTGCGGGCCGAGGCCGGGCTGGCCCGGGACTGGTTCTTCCGACACCACGACATGCGCGCGACCGTCCTTCACGGCGAGGCGCTGCGGGCCGAGGCGGAACGGCTGGGGCAGATCCCGGCGCAGGTGGTGGCGCTGGCCATCGTCGGCTGCGCGCAGGTCGGGCTGGGCGATCTGGCGGGCGCGCAGGCCAGCAGCCAGCGGCTGGCCGAGGTGGCCGAGCGGCTGGGCCCGCACCACCGCATGCAGCAGGTGGCCCCCTTCGCGCTGCGGGCGATGCTGGGCTACCTGGTGAGTTGCGACTGGACGCAGGTGATCGCGCCGACCCGCCAGCTGGCCACCGACCGCGCCACCTTGCAGACCCATCTGGGGCTGGTCACCTCGGCCATCACCGTGCTGGGGCTGAGCCAGCTGGGCGAGCGGGCCGAGGCGCAGCGGCTGCTGGAGGGGCTGGTCCGCGCGCACCGGGAGGGCGGGCCCGGGATGGTCGACTGGGGGCCCAGCCGCAGCTGCGCGGCGGCGGCGGTCTGGCACCTGGGGCTGACCGAGCTGGCGCCGGTGTACCGCGATCTGACCCTGGACCCGGCCAGCGCCGCGGCGGGAGCATCACCCCTCGACTGCCGCGAGCTGGTGCTGGCACGCATGTACGCGCTGCTGGGGGAACGCGAGGAGGCGCTCAGCTGGTTCGCGCGGGCGCGCCCGGTGCTGGACGACCTGGGGCTGCAGCCGGCGCGCGCGCTGACCGACCTGGACGAGGCGTTGACCCTCGAGCGGCTGTCCCCCGGGACCACCGAGCCGGCCCGCGCGCTGGCCCGCGCTGCGCTGGCCGGCTTCGAGCGGCTGGGCATGACGCCGTGGATCAGCCGCGCCCGCGAATTGCTGGCCCGGCTGGACCCGGCCGCGGCCCCCGCGCCCGATGGCCTGACCGCGCGCGAGGTGGAGATCCTGCGCCTGCTGGCCGGCGGTCAGTCGAACAAGGAGATCGCCTCGGCGCTGTCGATCAGCGTTGCCACCGTCGAGCGCCACATCGCCAACGTCTACGACAAGATCGGCGCGCGCGGCCGCGCCCACGCCACCGCCTACGCGCTCCGCCACAACCTCTGACCCGCCCCGCCCCTGCCACTTCGTCCCCTCATTGCGGGCGTTGCGGGCGCCCGGGTGTAAAACCGGGGGATGGCGCGAACCGCTGTCCTCACGGTGTGGCTGATGACCCTCGCCGCCCCGGCGGCGGCGCGGCTGGAGCGGATCGAGCTGCTCCGCCGCGCCGACGTCGCCGGCGGCAAGAGCTTCGGGGCGGCGGGGGCCTACGAGAAGATCGTCGCCCGGGCGCACTTCGCGGTCCGGCCCGACGACCCCCACAACCGCGCCATCGTCGACCTGTCGCTGGCCCCGCGCAACGCCCGCGGGGCGGTGGAGTTCTGGGCCGACCTGTTCCTGCTGTGCCCGAAGGACCGCGCCCGGGGCAACGGTTCGCTGTTGCTGGAGATCCCCAACCGCGGCGGCAAGGGCATCCTCTCGATCGTCGATCGCGGGAGCGGATCGATGGACCCGGACCGCCCCTCGGACTTCGGCGACGGCTTCCTGCTCCAGCGCGGCTTCACGGTGGGCTGGGTGGGCTGGCAGTGGGACGTGCGCGACGAGCCCGGCCGCCTGCGCCTGCAGGCGCCCGTCGCCAGCGAGCACGGAGCTCCCATCAGCGGGCTGGTGCGGTCCGACTTCATCGTGGGCGCGCCGGCGCAGGACCAGCCGCTGGGCCACCAGCTGGGCGGGACCACCGGGGGCGTGGAATACGAGGCCGCCGAGCCGGACAGTCCGCAGAACGTGCTGACCGTGCGCGACCGCCCGCTGGACCGGCGCCAGGTCATCCCGCGCGCGCAGTGGAGCTTCGCCCCCGACCGCCGAGGGATCCATTTCGCGGCCGGCTTCCAGCCGGGCAAGATCTACGAGCTGGTGTACGTGGCCCGCGATCCCCGGGTGGCCGGTCTGGGCTTCGCGGCGGTGCGGGACCTGGTCGCCTACCTCAAGCACGACGCCGATGCGCCGGTGCGGGTGCAGCGGGCGCTGGGGGTGGGCATCTCCCAGAGCGGCCGTTTCCTGCGCCACTTTCTCTATCAGGGCTTCAACGCCGACGAGGACGGGCGGCGCGTGTTCGACGGGATGATCCCGCACGTGGCCGGCGCCGGGCGCGGCAACTTCAACCACCGCTTTGCCCAGCCCTCGCGCGACGCGCAGCCGATGAACGCGATCCTGTACGCCACCGACCTCTACCCCTTCTCGGACCTGCCCCAGCGCGACCCGGTCACCGGCCGCCGCGAGGGGCTGCTGGCGGCAGCCGTCCGCGACAAGGTGGTGCCGAAGATCTTCCACACCAACACCTCGTACGAATACTGGTCGCGGGCGGCGGCGCTGATCCACACCACGCCCGACGGCCGCGCCGACGCCCCCCTGGCCGACGAGACGCGCGTCTACTTCTTCCCGGGCCTGCAGCACTTCACCGGCCCGTTCCCGCCCGAGCGCGGCCGCGGCGGCGACCGCGCCAGCCAGCACCCGCAGAGCCCGCTGCCCATCGCCTGGTTCTGGCGGGCGCTGATCGCCAACCTGGACGGCTGGGTGAAGGACGGCACCGAGCCCCCGCCCAGCCGCTACCCGCGCATCGCCGACCACACCCTGGTGCCGCTGGCGGCGCTGGCCTTCCCGAAGATCCCCGGGGTCGACCCTCCCGCCGACGCCCACCGCGCCTTCCACGTGGACTTCGGTCCGCGGTTCGCCCGCGGGATCATCACCCGGCAGCCGCCGCGCGCCGGGCAGCCGTTCCCGGCGCTGGTGCCCCAGGTGGACGCCGACGGCAACGACGCCGCCGGCGTGCGCCTGCCGCAGCTGACGGTGCCGCTGGCGACCTACACCGGCTGGAATTTCCGCGCGCCTTCCATCGGTGCGCCCTGGGCCCGGATCAGCTTCCTGGGATCTTTCTTCCCGTTTGCGCCGACCCGGGCCGCGCGCGAGGCGAACGGCGACCCACGTGCCTCGGTCGCCGAGCGCCACCCCGATCGCGACAGCTACCTGCGGGCCTTCCGCGAACGGGCCGAGCAGCTGGCCCGCGAGCGTTACCTGCTGGCCGAGGACCTGCCCGCGCTGATGGAGCAGGCCGCGGCCGCGTGGCAGCTGGCGACGGCTACGCCACCCGCCGCCGCACGATCAAGCGATAGACCAGCAGCAGCAGCATCGCCCCCAGCACCGACGCGATGATGCCGGGCGCCTGATTTATCCGGTACCAGCCGGCCGCACGGCCGATGTAGGCGGCGATGAACGAGCCGGCGATGCCCAGCAGGATCGTGATGATGAAACCACCCGGGTCCCTGCCCGGCATCAGCAGCTTCGCGACCGCGCCCACCACCAGGCCAATCAAGATCGTCCACAGAAGGTGCATGTTCATCCTCCCAGTTCCGCGCGGAAGGTCGACTTCCGATCAACGTCCGATCCGGGCAGGCTGCAGGACGACGACGTCCGCGTCGCGTCGCGACCCCTGCGGCCGGAGGGCGACGCTAGACCAACTCCCTCGCGCGGGAAAGCTCAACCGCTGGCGTCCGCGGACCGGGCGTCGGCGCGCGGCAAGGCGCTGTACCAGTCCACCTTGCGCGTCACCAGCATGATCACGGTCAATATCACCAGCAGCCCCAGCGAACCTGCCAGCAAGGCATAGTCTTGCAGCTGAAGCAGCACGAACAGGAACTCGTACAGCGTGGCCAGCAACGCGGCCAGGATCAGCCCGCGCAGGCGTTTCCCCAGTACGAAGCTTCCGTACACACCCACCAGCGCGGTGATGGTGCCGGCCGCGACCCAGTAGGCGGCGGTGAAGCCCACGTGCTCGGACAGTGAAAGCAGCAGCAGATAAAACAGGCACAGCGCCAGGCCCACCAGCAGGTACTGAACGGGGTGCACGCGCTGGCCCACCAGCAGCTCGAACATGAAGAACAGGGTGGCGGTCAACGACAGGAACAGCAGCTGGTACTTGAGGGCGCGGTCGGTGGTGCGGTAGGCATCCACCGGCGACACGAAGGTGACCCCGAAGGCGCTGGCGGCGAAGCGCGGGGCGGTCACCTCGGCTCCGTCGAAGGTCACCGGGAAGTTGCGGGCCAGGTGCAGGACGTGCCAGCGCGCGGAAAAGCCGCTGTCGCGCAGGTCGCGCTCGCGCGGCAAGAAGGCGCCGTCGAATCCGGGCGTGGCCCAGTTGCCGGCGACGGACACGCGCGTGTCGGAGCCGACCGGCACGAAGGCCAGGCGCTCGCTGCCGGCCAGCGCGAGGTGGATGCGGAAGGGCAGGCCCTCGGCGGAGGGCTGGCTGTCCAGGCGGGCGTGGATGCCGCTGCCCAGAAAGACGCAGGAGCCGGGCGCGGGCTGGAAGGGCACCGTGGCGGTGCCCAGGCGCGCGGCGGGCGCCTCGCGGATCGCGCGCACGTCGCCCATGCCCAGGCACAGCTCCGCCTCCTTCCAGATCGGGGTGCGGGGCGAGGGCAGCTTCAGGTCGTCGGGAGCGAAGCGGCCGGTGAGATCGACACTGGCCGCGAACAGCGGCACGTCGAAGATGCCGCGGCGGCGGATCTCGGTGTCGGTGCGCGCCTTCACGTCCAGGTCCTGCGGCAGCACGTAACGGACGGCCCGGACCTCCAGCGGCTTGCCGTCGGCGTCCAGTGTGTGCTCGACCGTGGGGATGGCCAGCACCGGACCCAGCAAGGTCTGGGCGCCGCCGCTGGTGGCGACCACCGACTGCATCGCCTCGGAACGGGTCGTGCGCCGCTCCTGGACGGCCCCGTTGATGAGGCCGATGGGGATCTGCAGCAGCAGCACCAGGAACCCGGTGGCCAGCAGGCGGACCAGCAGGCTCGATTGCAGGCGGTCACAGGCGGCGCGAAACAGGTCGGCGGAGGGGTTCTGTGTCGACATGGCTCCACCCGTCTTGCACCCGGCGTGCCCCGCACCGGTTCCCGTGCCCGCGCGGCGGCGGAGGCGGGCGACGCTCTACGTTCGACAGAACACAGAGCGGCCGCCCGTCAGGCGCGCGTGGCCGGCAGGACGATGTGGAAGGCGGCGCCCTTGCCCGGCTCGGACTCGACGCGGATCTCGCCGCCGTGCCGGTCGACGATCTTCTTGCAGACGGCCAGGCCGATGCCGGTGCCGGCGCGCTCGCGGCCGTGCAGGCGCTGGAAGATGACGAAGATGCGCTCGAAATATTTGGGCTCGATGCCGATGCCGTTGTCACGCACGGTGAGCTGCCAGCTGTCGTCGACCCGCTGGGCCTCCACCTGCACCCGGGGTGGGGCCTCGCCACGGAACTTGATGGCGTTGGTGATCAGGTTGCGGAACAGCTGGGCCATCTGCACCGGGTCGGCCATCAGGGTGGGCAGCGGCCCCCGGGTCACGGTGGCGCCGCTGTCGGCGATCAGCGGGGCCAGGTCCTCGAGGGCGGTGTCCACCACCGCGCCGAGGTCGGTCTCGCGCACCGCCAGCGGGCGCCGGCCCACGCCCGAGTAGTCCAGCAGCGCGTTGATCAGCGCGCGCAGGCGGGCGGCGCCCTCCTGAATCTGCTGCAGGTACAGCTCGCCGTCGGTGGTCAGCTGGCCGGCCAGCAGCCGCCGCAGCAGCTGGGTGTAGCTGGACATCGCCCGCAGCGGCTCCTGCAGGTCGTGCGAGGCCACGTAGGCGAACTCCTCCAGCTCGCGGTTGGACCGGGTCAGCTCGGCGGTCTGCGCCTCCAGCCGGGCGGTGCGCTCGGCGATGCGCGCCTCCAGGGTGGCGTTCAGCGCGCGCAGCGCCTCCTCGGCGGCCCGGCGCTCGGTGACGTCGCGGAACACGACCACCCCGCCGTCCAGCTCGCCCCGATCGTCGCGCAGCGCGCGGGCGGTGGCGCTGATCCAGCGCGTTGGCTCGCCCGCCGGGACCCGCAGCCGCATCTCCAGGTCGGTGACCGCTTCACCTTTCATGGCCCGCACCAGGGGCAGGTCGTCGGGGGCCATCAGGGTGCCGTCAGGGCGGAGCAGGCCGAAGCGCTCGGGCCAGCTGCTGGGCCCGTCCGTCACCGGGCCGCCGCCCAGCAGGCGGCCGGCGGCGGGGTTCCAGATCAGGAACTGGCCCCGGGCATCGCACACCGCGATCCCCTCGCCGATGGTGTCCAGGATCGATTGCAGGATGTGGGCCTGGTTGCGGCTGCTCTCGCCGGCCCGGCGCAGGGCCAGGTGGGTCTCGTCGATGTGGTCCAGCATCTGATTGAAGGCCTGGACGGCGGCGCCGATCTCGTCGTCGGTGCGCTTGATCGCCCGCAGCGAGAAGTTGCGGTTCTGGGAGATGCTCTTGGCGGTGGCGGCCAGCTCGAGGATCGGGCTGGAGACCACCCGCTGCAGCCGGGCCGACAGGGCCAGCGCCGCCAGCGCCGAGGCCAGCAGCACCGCCAGGCTGGTGAACAGCTCGACCCGGATGCGCCGCCGCAGCTCGGCCAGCTGGCTGAACAGGCGCAAGGTGCCGATCCGCTCGGCTTCCATCAACACGGGTTCGTGCACGGTGAAGCCCTCGGCCGCCAGCTGCACCCCCAGCCCGGCCGGGGCCGCCGGGCAGGGAGCGGGCGCCCCCGGCCGCTGGTACTGGGCGAACAGGCGCCCCAGCCGATCGTACAGGCAGGCCGACAGGATCTCGGGCAGGGAGGCGGCCGAGCGCAGGTTCTCGTCGGCGGTCTTGACGTCCGAGAATTCGAGCGCGGCGGTGCTGTTGACGGCGATGACCTGGGCCAGGGTCTGAAGCTCGCGGGCCAGGTCGCGCCGGTAGCTGGCCACCGCGAACAGGAAGGTGAACAGCCCGGAGATCACCAGCGCCGCGGCGGTGGTGATCATGACGATGGCCACCAGCTTGGCCCGGATCGAGGCCGCGCGCATGCTGGTGGTCATGGCCTCGCTAGGATTGTCTTGAACCCACCGATGCCGCAAGCGGTTCCTGCGCCGGCAAAAGATGGGCGATGGAGGTGGGTGGGTCCTCCTCGATTTTCCTGACGGTTTCCCGGGCCGCTCCGGTAAGGTGCCTGCCGGGAGATGGCCACAGGGAGGACAAGGGTCGCGGGGACGGCCTGGCTGACCCTCTTGCCCGGATTGTCGCTGGTCCTGGCCGGCGATCTACCCGCGGCCCGCGCGGACCTGTCGGCGCCGGGCGAGGCGCTGCTGAAGGTGCAATATATCGAGCGGTTCACCCGCTTCGTTGACTGGCCGGCCGATTCGCTGGGCGACAAGCAGCCGCTGTTCATCCTGTGCATCGCCGGGGCCGGCAGCGTGGCCGAGGCCCTGCCCCAGGCCATCGCCTTCGAACGGTTCAAGGGCAAGCCGCTGGCCTTCCGCTGGGTGCGCGCCGGCGACGACCTGGGCAGCTGCCACCTGGTCTACGTGGGACCGGGCGAGGAGGCCAACCTCGCCGGTTACCTGGCCGGCAGCGCCAACCGCCCGGTGCTGATGGTGGCGGACCTGCCCGGGGCAGCCGGGCGGGGGGCGCTGATCGGCTTTTTTCGACAGGGCGACCGCGTGTTGTTCGAGATCAACCGCGCGGCCGTCGACCGCAGTGGCCTCAAGGTCAGCGCCCGCCTGCTGCGGCTGGCGCGGCTGGTGGGTCCGGACAAAGGGTGATCGGCAAGGAGAACGCGAGATGACGAGCAGCCACCTGACCGGCGCGTTGTTGTTGTCGTTGTCGTCCGCGCTGACCCTCGCCGCCGCCCCCGCGGGCGCGCAGGAGAACGAGCGGCCCCTGGATTTCGAGGCCCTCAAGGGCATGGAGATCGAGCAGCTGATGGAGGTGCAGGTCTCGACCATCTCGCGCATGGGCGAGCGGCTGGACCTGGCTCCCGGCAGCATCCACGTCTATTCGCGCGACCTCATCCGCCAGCACGGCTTCCGCAGCCTGGGCGAGCTGCTGCAGACGGTGCCCGGGTTCACCGTGTTCCACAAAGACACGCAGTTCGTGGTGGGGGTGCGGGGGCTCAACGCCAACGACAACGACAAGATGTCGTTGCTGATCAACGGCCAGCGGGTGCTGGGGCTGCACGAGCAGGAGATCCTCAACGGCCCCATCAACCTCGACAACATCGAACGGGTCGAGGTGGTGGTGGGGCCCTCCTCGCTGTTCCAGCAGGCCGACACCCTGGCCGCCACCGTCAACCTGATCACCTTGCGCCCCGAGGGCGCCGAGATCGACGTGGCGGTCGGCAGCGACGTGCCCTATTCGGCGACGGCGATGGTGGGGCGGCGCTGGGCGGCGGACCGGTCGCTGAACGTGTCGCTGACCCTGGAGCGCAAGCAGGGCTTCGACGCCTGGATCCACCCCTCGCGGCCTTTCCTGCCGGGGCGGACCTTGACCGGGCGGCTGGACTGGCCCAGCTACTTCGGGATGCTGGACGGCCAGTGGGGCGAGCTGAGCGGGCAGGTGGTGGCCTACCGCTCCTCCTGGCCCGAGCTGTGGATCAACGGCGCCTCGCCGAGCAACAAGGGCCTTTTCGTCGAGACTTTCCACGGCCTGCTGCTGAAGGACGAGCACCACTTCGGCGACGGGCTGCGGGCGGTGGTCAGCGGCGAGGCGGCGCTGAAGGGCCAGGTGCGAACGAACGTGGGCGGGCCGCCCATCAACGCCACCTCCCAGTCGGTCAAGCAGCGGCAATACCGGCTGGACGCGAGCCTGCGCCACAGCGGCTTCGTCGGGCACCGGCTGCAGGGGGGCGTTCAGGCCTCTTACGACGACAACTACGACACCTGGTTCACCTTCGACGACCTGACCAAGACCCCGCCGGTGCACATCCCCCAGACCACCCTGGTGGACAAGAACACCTGGGCCGTCGGATTTTACGTCGACGACGACTTCGACGTGTCGAGCCGCCTCAAGCTGGTGCTGGGAGCGCGCATCGACCACAACACCCGGCTGCATGGCTCGACGTTCTACCCGGCCTGGCGGGCGGGGATCATCACCCAGCCCACCCACAGCTGGGTGGCCAAGCTGGTCTCCTACCGGGCGGTGCGCATGCCCACGCCGTTCGAGGCGCTGAACGAGGTGTTCGGCACCAACAACCCCGATACGCCCAGCAAGCCGCCCTTCGCGAACAAGTCGCCCACCGCCAGCCGGCCCGAGAAGCTGACCACCATCGAGTTGCAGAACATCGTCTACCTGGGCCCGGTGCGGGCCAGCGCCACCGTGTACCGGCAAGACCTGAAGGACTTCATCACCTGGTTCCAGCCCCACAGCAACGGCGGCGACTTCGGAGGCTTCGGGGCCGAGGCCGACCTGCACGCGTCGTTCAATCGATTCACCATCTGGGCCAACGGCGCCTGGAACGATTCACACCTGCATCTGTTCAACCCGACCGCCTTCGGCCCGGTGACCAGCAGCCCCGAGGACGTGCACGCCTACGTCAACAGCGACGAGCGGATCATCGGCTCGGTCCGCTACACCGCCAACCTGGGGCTGGACCTGGCCCTGTTGCCCAACCTCCAGCTGGCGCCGACGGTCCGCTATTTCACGGGCCAGGCCGCCGACTCGTTCAACCCCTCCGCCCCGCTGGGCTACGACCCGCTGATCATCGACAACCGGGTCTACATCGACGCCACCCTGTCCTGGGTCAACCTGCGGCCGGTCACCCGTGCGGTGATCGACCTGCGGCTGTCGGTCACCAACCTGGGGAACAACCGGCAGCCGGTAGCCGCCCAGCTGTTCGGGGACGTCTACCGGCCGCGCGGCACCGCCATCCTGGCGATGATGGACCTGCGCCTCTGAACCGATTCAGAGCCTGGCCTGGCTGCCCGACTCCGGCCCGGCGTACATCAGGGCCATGGTGGCCCAGGCGGTGCCGAGGAACGAGGTGAACTGGAACTTGCCGTGCGGAAAGCCGCTCTCGAAGTAGGCGTTCACCGGCACCGCCCGCTTGTGCACCAGCCATGACCCGTCCGGGTACTGGGTGGCGCGCAGATAGTCGACACCCCGGCGGTAGGCGGGGTCGCCGCCGTCGAGGCCAGCGCCGTCGTGCAGGGCCACCAGCGAAAGGCCGGTGGCGTAGGCATCGGGGTTCAGGCCGCCGACCTGGGCCCAGCCGCCGCCCGGCAGCTGCCGTTGCTTCAGTGTGTGCACCGCCGCGGCGATCGAGGCCGCGTCGGCATCCACCCAGCGCAGGCCCATCAACCGGTAGGCGGCATCCTCGGTGTGCGTGGGCACGGCGGCCAGCAGCCACCGGCGCGCGCGGGCCACCCGCTGGGCGTGGGCCGGGTTCTCGGCGGCGTGGGCCTGCAGCACCTTCGCGGCCAGCGCCGTGCTGGTGATGTCCCCCGACTGCGTCGGCACCCGGTCGGGGCCGTGCCGCCAGGAACCGTCGGGCTGCTGCATGCGCGCCAGAAGCTCGATGGTGGGGCGGTCGTACGCCGGCGCGGGCAGCCCGGCGTCCAGCAGGCTGGAGAAGGAATTGGCCAGCGCGTACGCCTCGTCGCCGCCCACGTGCAGGCTGGCCACCGCCACGCCCTCGTCGGTCTTCAGGGACTCCTGCGCGCCGCGGGCATAGTGCGGCCCGTATTCGTCGCGCAGCGAGGTGTCCAGCGAGGTGAGAAGATCCTTGCCCCGGGTGAACCCGCGCGCCCGCGCCACCGCGTCCACCCGCAACATCACCGGTTGCATGTGGCAGGCGTTGCAGCTGCGCTCCTGCACCCACTGGGTGGCCGCGCGCGCCAGCAGCGGCAGGCTGCGCTGGGCAGCGGCCACCGCCGTCGGAACCGGCGTGGATGACGGCCGGGGCGCGGCGGCGGCGCCGGCCTCGCGCAGCAACCGCTGCACGTCCGCCCGACCGCTGCGGACGGCGTAGTCCATGGCCCGGTGGCCGGCCTTGTCGGCCTGATCCACCGGCGCCCGCGCAGCCAGCAGCCGCCGCACACACCCCACCGAGCCAGCGCGCACCGCCGCCATCAGCGGCGTGTCGCCGTGGCGGTCGGCGGCGTCCACCCGGGCCCCGCGCGCCAGCAGCAGCGCCACCATGTCGGGATGCCCGTTGGCCGCGGCGATGGACAGCGCGCTGGTCCCGTCATTGGCCCGCGCGTCGGCGGACACCCCGCGGTCCAGGAACGTGCGCGCCAGCTCGGCGTCGTCGTCCGCCACCTGGAACAGAAAGATCATGGCCGCGATCGGGTCGTCGGCCCGGAAGTCCTTCACCGAATCGAACAGCATCCGGAAGCCCTCCCGGTCCCTGGCGATCAGCGAGAACGCCCAGGGGGTGAGCCCCACGCCGAAGCGAGCGTTCGGGTCCTGCCCCGCCTGCAGCAGCGCCCGCATTCGCGGGTGATCCTTCTGCCAGGCCGCCACGGTCAGCGGCGGCGCGGTGTTGCTACGGGGCGGCCCCTTGGACGGCGCCCCCGCGGCCACCGCGGTCACGGCAGCCAGTGAAATGACGACGGTCAACGACGAGATGGAATGCATCGCTCTGTCCTCCTGAAGAGGAGGCGTTCAACCGCGCGGAACATCGTTCTGCGCCCTCCTGGATGGGCGCCGGAACGTCGTTCGATGGCGGGGGGCGGCGCGGCAACGGCGGTTGCAAATTCACCATCGCGGCAGCGCGCTCCCGGTCAGCGACTCGATCCAGCGACGGAGGTAACCGCGGGCCCGCCAGACGCGAGACGCCACCGTGCCCCGCGAGATGCCTACGCGTCGGGCGACCTCATCGTGGGGCAGCGATTCCAGCTCGGCCAGCCTGTAGGTCGTCCGCAACGGTTCGCGCAGGGCGTGGGTGGTGGCGAACGCGAGATCCACGTCTTCGGGATCGATGGCCGGATCGGAGCGGCGCTGGTCTGGCTCTTCTTCCGGTGAGCAGGTCAACTGGTAGTGGTACTGGTCTGCCAGTCGGCGGGCGACCCGGGTGCGTCTGCTGCGATCGATGGCCAGCCGCCGCGCCACGGTTCGCAGCCAGCCGGGCAGGTTGCACGGGCGAAATCGGTGCAGGTTGCGGAGCGCGCGCAGGGCCGTCTCCTGCAGCAGGTCGTCCGCGTCGGCCTCGCTGGTGCTCCACTGGCGTGCCAGACCGCGCAGCTGGGCCAGCTCGTGCACCAACTCGCGCACCAGCGCCTCCTCGTCTGGTGGCAGGGCACGCGGCCGCTCACGCTGCCTGGACCGGACACCCGGACGGATCCCCGAGCAGCGTCGGGCACGTGTAACGGGTGCAACAGGCTTCTCCAGTTCCATGGGTTCTCTCCTGGTGCGTGTCTTCGACGGCCGATGTTTCTGCGGCCTTCGTGCGAGATGAGGTGCTCGTCCCGCCCCGGTGTTACAGCGCCGGTCAGCCTTTTTTCGAGGTGCGCTTCGAGTTGGGCTAGGGTGCCCCAATGGCCCGTCCCCCCGGTGAATCCGTCATTCAGGGCCCCGAGACCCGGCCCGGTCACCCGTTTCGCCGCCGGTCGGCCGCGACGGCGCTGCTGCTGGCCTTTGCCACCATCGGTGCTCTTGCATCCTGTGGTCGCCGTGCCGGCGCGTGTGCCACCATCACGGCCGGCACCTTTCCGGTCTGTTTCGAGATGCTGCGGCGGACGGGCGACGAGGACCTGGCCGTTCGCCTGGCGGTGGCGTCCGACGCCGCCGCGGACCCGGTCCTCCTGGCGCGCGTGGCTGACGAGCTTGCTCCCCGGGCGACCAG
>JBKPRZ010000843.1:0-3014 GCA_046734815.1 Myxococcota bacterium
GAACTTGTGCGCGGAGATGGCGACGGTGTCGGCGCCCAGCGCGCGCGGGTCGACCG
This sequence comes from Myxococcota bacterium, assembly GCA_046734815.1. Lineage (GTDB taxonomy): Bacteria > Myxococcota_A > Polyangia > Fen-1088 > Fen-1088 > CAVYGB01. Next base: position 57 of record JBKPRZ010000843.1, read on the forward strand.
GCAGATGCCCCGCGGCCTGGACGGCGTCGCAGTGGATCGCGCCGCCGAAGCCCGCCGCCCGCAGCGCGCGCGCGATCTCCGGCACCGGCTGCAGGGTCCCGAGCTCGTTGTTCACCAGCATGACCGCGCACAGGGCGGTGTCCGGTCGCACCGCCGCGACCACGTCGGCAGGGCGGACGACCCCGTCGCGGCCAGGCGCGACCAGGCTGGCCTCGTAGCCCTCGCTGGCCAGCAGCTTCATCGACCGCAGCACCGCCGGGTGCTCGATCGCGCTGGCCACCAGGTGGCGCCCGCGTGTGGCCTTCGCGCCGCCGATCACCCCCAGCGCGTCCGCCTCGGTGCCGCCGCTGGTGAACGAAACCTCCGCGGCCGCCACCCCCAGCCAGCGCGCCACCTGCTCGCGCGCCTCTTCCAGCGCGCGCGCCGCCGCCGCACCCAGCGCGTGGGCCGACGACGGGTTGGCGAAGTGGTCCCGGGCCGCCTGCGTCATGGCGTCCAGAACCTCCGCCGCCGGCGGCGTCGAGGCCGCATGGTCGAGGTAGATCATCGAGCCGCCGGACTCTATACCCTGTCGCGCGTGGAAGATCCGGCCGGCGGCGAGTTCGATGCGGCGCGCCCTCTGGGCGTGTACGTGCACTACCCGTTCTGCAGCGTGCGCTGCCCGTATTGCGATTTCGCCGTCGACGTCCGGTCCGAGATCCCCCACCGTCGCTACGCCGACGCGGTCCTGGCCGAGCTGGAGGCGCGTGCCTCGTGGTTCGCCGGTGGCCGCCTCCGCAGCGTCTATTTCGGCGGCGGCACGCCCGGGCTGTGGCCGGCGGCGGAGATCGGGCGCGTGATCCAGGCCGTGCGCGCGCGCTTTTCGCCCGAGCGCCCCGAGATCGAGGTCACCGTCGAGGCCAATCCCGGCGAGATGGACCAGGCGCGCTTCTCCGATCTGGCCGCCGCCGGGGTGAACCGGATCTCCCTGGGCGTGCAGGCCTTCGACGACTCGCTGCTGGTGCGCCTGGGCCGCAACCACCTGTCGGCGGCCGCGCCGGCGGCGGTGGCCGCCGCCCGCCGCGCGGGGATCGCGAACCTCAGCTGCGACCTGATGTTCGGCGTGCCCGGGCAGACCCAGGCCGCCTGGGAGCGCTCGGTTCAGGCGCTGATGGACCTTCACCCCGAGCACGTCTCGGCCTACGCGCTCACCGTCGAGCGCGGGACCACCTTCGGATCGCTCGACCGGCGCGGGCAGCTGGACCGCCCCGACGACGAGGCCAGCGCGGCGATGTTCGCCTGGGCCCGGCAGGCGCTCGCGGCGGCCGGCTACCAGCCCTACGAGGTGTCGAGCTACGCCCGCCCGGGCTTCCGCGCGGTCCACAACCAGCTGTACTGGACCCAGGCCGCCTACCTGGGGGTGGGCGTGTCGGCGGCCTCTTTCCGCCCGCTGACCGACGGCACCGGCTGGCGCTTCTCCAACCCGCGCAGCACCGAGACCTACCTGCGCGCCTTCGCCGCCGACGGCGTCGTGCGTCCGGCCAAGGTCGAGCGGCGCCGCCGCGAGGATCTCGAGAACGAGGCTCTGTGGCTGGCCCTGCGCACCTCCGACGGCGTCGATCGGGCCGCGCACCAGCAGCGCTTCGGCGCGGACCCGCTGGACGCGCCCGAGCGGCGGCAGCAGGTGGATCGCTGTGTTTCGGCGGGATGGCTGGAGTTGACGCCGGGGGTACTGCGCCTTACCGAAGCCGGTTTCCTCTTCGCCGACGAGGTGGCCTCCCGGCTGTGGCTGTCCTCCGGCAAATACGGTAAATAAGACGACTTGTGACCGACATCGGCGTTCGGGCAAAGAAGATTCTGCACGCCGTGGTATCCGAGTACCTGGCCACCGGCGAGGCCGTCGGCTCGGAGACGATCACCCGCCGTTACGGCGTCGACGTGTCGCCCGCGACCGTCCGCAACGTCATGAGCGACCTCGAGGAGCAGGGGCTGCTGCGGCACACCCACACCTCCGCCGGACGCATACCCACCGACCGCGGGCTGCGCTACTACGTCGACACCCTGCTGCGCGTGCGTGCGCTGTCGCAACCCGAGAAGGAGGGCATCCGCGAGCGGCTGGCCTCGTCCCCCGCGGACCTGCAGGACGTCATGCAGAGGACCACCCGGGTGCTGCGCGAGCTGTCCCACCTGGCGGTGGTGGTGCAGGCCCCCCGACCCGAGAACGACGCCATCTCGCACCTCGAGTTCGTGCGCCTGCGCGACAACACCCTGCTGGCCGTGATCGCCACCGCCAGCGGGCAGATCCAGAACAAGCTGGTCACCACCGAGTTTCCCCTGTCGGCCAGCGACCTCGACCAGATCAACAACTACCTCAACAGCCTCGTGGCCGGCCTCACCCTGGCCGAGATGCGGGCCCGCATCGCCAAGCAGGCCGACGACGAGCGGATCGCCAACAACCAGGTGCTGGCCCACGCCCTGACTCTGGCCAGCGCCGCGGTGCCGGCCGACCCGGCCAGCGGCCTGGTGCTGGTGGACGGCCAGTCCAACCTGCTCACGGCCACCGAAGACGTGGACCGGGCCAAGCGGGTGCTGCGCGCGCTCGAGGAGAAGGACCTGCTGGTCAAGCTGCTCGACCGCACCCTGGCCGCGCCCGGGATCTGTGTCTTCATCGGGGCGGAGGCGAATCTGCCCGACCTGACCGACGTCTCGGTGGTGGCGGCCTCCTACGGCAGCGAGGGACGGCCGCTCGGCACCATCGGGGTCATCGGTCCGTCGCGCATGAACTACTCCAAGGTGATCCCTTTGGTTGACTTCACCGCCGAGGTGATTACAGAGGCCCTACCGAAGCTGTAGGGCCGGGCGCGCTGGCTTTTTCCGGAGCGGACGGTCTGGCTGTGCGAAAATGATCGTCTTTCCATGAGTGAAAACCCGGAGCAACCAGAGATGAGCCCGGAGGACCCGGCCGAGGCCTCCCAGAAC
>JBKPRZ010000844.1:0-25611 GCA_046734815.1 Myxococcota bacterium
ATCGACCGGCGGAGGGGGCATCGGAGCCGGGGCGGCCGCGTCTGGCGGCGCGGGCGCCGGCCCGGGCGCACCGGGCGCAGCGGGGCCGCCCCCGCCGCCTCCCTCCGAGCAGGTGGTTCCGAGCGCGAGCAACAGGGTTCCCGTCCAGAGCCTGGCCTTCACGCCCCGTTTCAAGGACGACGGGGGCGATTGTTCCCGCGCGGGCTAGCCGGCCTTGCCGTTCAGCGCCCAGGCCAGCGCCGCCTGGGCGTGCTGGGGCGCCTGCTGGTGCTCGTAGATGGCGCCGTGGCCGGGCAAGATCCGCTCGAAATCCCAGGTCAGCAGCTTCTCGATGCTGGCCCGCAGGGCGGCGCGGTCCTTGGTGTACCGGCGCCAGGCGCGGCTCATGGCCAGCCGGCCGCGGGTGCCCATCAGGTTGAGGACCATCTTGGTGGGGAAGTTGACCGGCCGGCGCACGTTGAACAGCAGATCGGTGACCAGGAGGGTGCGGCTGGCCCGGTGCAGGAACACGACCTCGTTCAGGTTGGGCGCCCCCTCGATCAACATCTGATCGAACACCGCGGACCAGGGCGGGTTGTTCGACTGTCCCAGCACCCCGGCGAAGCGCAGGTCCTTTCGCTTCTTGCGCAGGCCGGGGGCGCCCCACAGCTGCGCGCCGGCGAAGCGCTTGAGCCAGTCGCCCACGAACCGGTGATGCAGGCAGTTGGGGGCCAGCAGGTGCTCGACCTTGTCGATGCGGGCGACCGACTTCAGCAGCTCGTCGGTCAGCGGCAGCGGCGAATGCACCACCAGGCCCCCGCGCGGCAGGCGGACCACGGTCATGCGCACCGGCAGCTTGACCCAGCCCGGAAATCGGAGCACGTCCTCGGCGGTCCACAGCTCGGGCGCGATCTCGGTCAACACGCCGGTGGTTCGCTCCAGGGCCCGGACCCGACCGTCGGTGGCGGGGGCGCTCTCGGAAGTTCTCACGTCACCCTTCACGCCATCCTCACATCACCGCTCCCAGAGGCCAGGGGGCGAACTCGGCTTCGCCGAAGCCCAGCGCCTCGCTGCGCGAGCGCTGGCCCGAGGCCACCTGCAAGATGAGGTCGAACACGCGTCGGCCGCACGCCTCCACCGATTCCTCGCCGTCGGTGATGGTGCCGCAGTTGATGTCCATGTCCTCGCCCATGCGCTGGTAGAGCGCGCTGTTGGTGGCCAGCTTGATCGACGGGCTGGGCACGCACCCGAAGACCGAGCCGCGCCCGGTGGTAAAGCAGATCAGGTTGGCGCCGCCGGCCACCTGCCCGGTGGCCGACACCGGGTCGAAGCCGGGCGTGTCCATGAACACGAAGCCGCGGGCGGTCACCGGTTCGGCGTAGCGGTAGACGTCGACCAGGTCGGTGGAGCCCGCCTTGGTGGCGGCGCCCAGCGATTTTTCCAGGATGGTGGTGATGCCCCCTGCCTTGTTGCCGGCGGACGGGTTGTCGTCGAGGGTGCCGCCGTGCTTGCGGGCGTATTCTTTCCACCATTCGAACAGGGCCAGCAACTTTTCTCCCACCGGCCGGCTGATGGCGCGGCGGGTGAGCAGGTGCTCGGCGCCGAACGTCTCGGGCGTCTCGGACAGCACCACCGCGCCGCCGTGGCGGACCAGGAGGTCCGAGGCCACGCCCAAAGCCGGGTTGGCGGTGATGCCGGAGTATCCATCCGAGCCGCCGCACTGGAGCCCCACCGTCAGGTGCGAGACCGGCACCGGCTGGCGCTCAGCCCGGTTGGCATCGGGCAAGAGCTCGCGGATCATGGCCACCCCGCGCTCGACGCTCTTGCGGGTGCCACCCGACTCCTGGATGGTGTACGTGCGCAGGTTGTCGCCCACCTGCAGTTTTTGCGAGCGGATCACGGGGCCGATCTGGTTGGTCTCGCAGCCCAGGCCCACCATGAACACGGCGGAGAAGTTGGGGTGGCGCGCGTAGCCGCCCAGGGTGCGGCGCAGGACGTCCATGCCGTCGCCCTCGGCGGCCATGCCACAGCCGGTCTTGTGGGTCAGCGCCACCACCCCGTCCACGTTCGGGAATTCGGCCAGCGGGTCCTCGCCGGTCAGGGGGTTGCGGCGGAAGGCGTCGGCGATGAAGCGCGCCACGGTGGCCGAGCAGTTCACCGAGGTCAAGATGCCCAGGTAGTTGCGCGTGGCCACCCGGCCGTCGGCGCGCACGATGCCCTGGAAGGTCGCCGGCGGAACGACCGGCGTGGTGGGGCGCGACAGGGTCCCGAATTCGTAGTCGCGGCTGAAGGCGCGCAGCTCGACGTTGTGGCCGTGCACGTGGTCCCCGGGCGCGATGGCGGCGCTGGCAAAGCCGATGATCTGCCCGTAGCGCAAGATGGGCTCACCGGCGGCGACCGGCCGGGTCGCCAGCTTGTGACCGGCGGGGATCACCGCCTTGACGGTGACGTGCTCTGCGTCTACCGCGGTGCCCGGGATCAGCGGGCACATGGCGATGACGACATTGTCCGCCGGATTCAGGCGGATGGTCAGGGGGGGCCTGGCGACGGCCATGCTGTGCAAACATAGCCGGTTTGCGTGATGGTTTCAGGAGCCTGTCGGCCCCGGCCGGCCGTGCGGGTCGTCCAGGGCAGCCACGTCGGCCGGGATCACCGCCTGCCGGCCGAACCGGTCGGCGATCCGATCCAGGGCGGCGTTCAGGCGCTGGGCGCGATCCGGCGGCGGCTGGAACAGTGCCAGCTGGGGCTCCTGCACCGCGATGGCGTGGGCCGAGACGCCTGTCAGGCGGACGGTCTTCCTGAGGTCCTGGCGGGACAGGAGATCCGCGGCCGCACGGTAGATGGTCTGCCCGTCGTCGGTCGGCTCGGGCAGGGTGGTCTGGCGCGTCAGCAGCTGGAAGTCGGACAGCTTGAGCTTCAGCTGCACCACCCTGGCCTTGCAGCCGGCCCGCCGGAGCCGGCGTCCCACCCGCAGCGCCTGGCCATGGACGTGCGGGACCAGCTCGGCCGCCGGCAGGTCCTCGTCGAAGGTGTCCTCGGCGCCGATGCTCCTGGCGGCGCGGTCGGGGACCACCTCGCGCGGGTCGATGCCCTGGCTCAGCTCCCACAGCTGACGCCCGCCGGGCAGGCGCCGTTCGAGCCAGTCCGGATCGCGGCTGGCCAGATCGCCGATGGTGCGCAGGCCCAGCGGCGCGAGCAGGGCGGCGGTCTTGCGGCCGACGCCCCACAGCCGGCCGATGGGCAGCGGAGCCAGGAAAGCGCGGGTCTGGCCGGGCGGGACCTCGCGCTGGCCGTCGGGCTTGGCCAGGTCGGAGGCGATCTTGGCGGCGAACTTCACCTCGGCGATGCCCGCCGAGGCGGGCAGCTGCAGCTGCCGGGCGATGCGGGCGCGGATGTCGCGGGCGATGGCGGTGGCCTCGCCGAACAGCTGGCGCGAGGCGGTCACGTCCAGGAAGGCCTCGTCGAGCGACAGCGGCTCGCACAGCGGGGTGACGCTCTCGAGGATCTCGAACACGGCCTCGCTGGCGGCGGCGTAGGCCTCGAAGCGGGGCGGCACCACCACCGCCTGGGGCGCCAGGCGAAGCGCCTCGGCCATCGGCATGGCGCTGCGCACGCCCAGGGGGCGCACCTCGTAAGATGCCGCCAGCACCACGCCCCGGCGGGGGTGCCCGCCGACGATGACCGGGCGGCCGCGCAGCTCGGGCTGGTCGCGCTGCTCCACCGACGCATAGAACGCGTCCATGTCCAGGTGGATGATCGCGCGCGGGGACGACACCCGCCCAGTTTACCGGGGTGGCACCGGCGCGCGCATGTGCCGTAGACTCGTCGGGTTGTGACGCGCCCGCTAACGTTTGCTTCACCGATGGTCGAGGACGAGCCCTGGACGCCGGACAGCTGGACCCGCCGCGTGCAGGCGCAGGCGGTGGCCTATCCGGACCCGGCCGCGCTGGAGTCGGCGGTGGCCCGCCTGCGCCAGCTGCCCCCGCTGGTCACCTCCTGGGAGGTCGAGCGGCTGCGCGGGCTGTTCGCCGAGGCGCAAGCGGGCAAGCGCTTCCTGCTGCAGGGCGGAGACTGCGCCGAGACCCTGAACGACTGTCAGCCCGATGTCATCACGCGCAAGCTGAAGATCTTGCTGCAGATGTCGCTGGTCCTGATCCACGGGGCCAAGAAGCCGGTCATCCGCGTGGGCCGGTTCGCCGGGCAATACGCCAAGCCGCGCTCCAACCCGGTCGAGTCGCGCGACGGGGTCTCGCTGCCCAGCTACTTCGGCGACCTGGTCAACCGGCTGGACTTCTCCGCCGGCGCCCGGGTGCCCGACCCCGAGTTGCTGATCCAGGGCTACCTGCACGCCGGTCTCACCATCAACTTCGTGCGCTCGCTGTCGGCCGGTGGCTTCGCCGACCTGCACCACCCGGAGTTCTGGGACCTGGCCCATCTGTCGCGCGCGGACCTGTCGCCCGAGCTGCGGCTCGAGTACCAGCAGATGGTGCGCCAGCTGGGCGAGGCCCTGCGCTTCATGGAGGCGCTGGGGGAGAGCACGGTGGACGAGCTGACCCGGGTGGAGTTTTTCACCAGCCACGAGGGGCTGTCGCTGCACTACGAGGCCGCGCAGACCAAGACCGTGCCCCGGCGGGAGGGCTATTACGACCTCAGCACGCACCTGCCCTGGATCGGGGAGCGCACGCGCGCGCTCGATGGCGCGCACGTGGAGTTCTTCCGGGGCATCCGCAACCCCGTGGGGGTGAAGATCGGACCCTCGGCCACGCCCGACGAGCTGCTGCGGCTGATCGATCGGCTCAACCCGGTCAACGAGGCGGGCAAGCTGCTGCTGGTGGTCCGCTGCGGCGCCGGCAAGGTGGCGGGCGCGCTGCCGCCCCTGGTGGCGGCGGTCAAGCGCGAGGGCCGCGAGGTGCTGTGGGTGTGCGACCCCATGCACGGCAACGGCCGCCTGACCGGCACCGGCATCAAGACCCGCGACTTCGACGACATCCTCAAGGAGGTGGAAATCTCCTTCGACGTCCACGAAGCGGCGGGCACGCGCCTGGGCGGCGTGCACTTCGAGCTGACCGGCGACGACGTCACCGAATGCATCGGCGGCGGCCTGCGCGAGTCGGATCTGGACCGCAACTACTGCAGCGCCTGCGACCCGCGCCTGAACTACCGGCAGGCGCTGGAGATGGCCTTCCGGCTCGCCAAGCGGATGGCGCGCCCCTCGCGCTGAGCGCGCGCTACTTGTCGCCCAGCTGCAGGACCGCCTTTTCCAGCGAGTCCTTCTTCTTCTTGTCGCCCTTGTCCGCCTTGGCGGCCGTCTTCTGAGCCGCCTTCTCCGCCTTCTGCTTGTCCTTGGTGGCCTTGGCGGCGTCGGCGGCCATCTTCTTCTCGCGGGCGGCGATGCGCTTGAGCTCGGCGGCCGCTTCCTTGTCGGCCTGCTTGGACCGCTTGGCCTCGCAGCCGACGGGCTCACATTCGCCGGGGCAGCCACACTTGGACTTGCGCGTGCATTTGCACGCGCCGCTGGGTTCCTGATAACAGCCGCAGCTGTTGAGGGTCTGAGCACCGGCGGGGCCACACCACAGAACCATCCAGGCCGCGCAGACGGCCGCGTAGACGAGGCGCATGATCTCCTTCTTTCCTCGGGACCTTCGAAGCGACGGGAGCTGAAAGCTAGCATCCGCGCGCGGCGGCGATCGGGCGATCCGGGCGGCCGCGATCAGATCAGGCCCCGGAGCACCGCCCGGACTTCGCGGACGGATGCGACGCGCAGGCTGGCCTGGGTCGGACCGCGGCCGACGTGCACGCTCCTGGCCGTGGGCGGCAGCGCCGCGAACAGGTCCTCGTCGGACTGGTCGTCGCCGAACGCCAGGAAGAAGGCGCCCGGATGACGCTCGACGATGGGCGGGACGATGCGGCCCTTGTTCACGCCGTGGGCGCGCAGCTCGATCACCTTCTCCCCCACCAGGGTCTCCACCGGGGTGTTGCCCAGGATCTCGGTGAGGTGCAGGCGCAGCTCGTTGGCCTGGGCCGCACCGTACTCGGCGTCGGCGGCCCGGTAGTGCCAGGCCACGCCGGCCGGTTTCTCCTCCACCAGCGACCCGGGGGTGCGGTCGGCGTATTCGCGCAGCACCGCCAGGACCTGCTCGCGCCAGGCCAGCTTCGGCGATTCCAGGGACCGGCCCGCCTCGCCGGGGGGCCGGGACCAGAAGCCGTGCTCGGCGTGCAGGGTGACGGGCAGGGGGCCCAGCCAGCGCTCGAGGGTGGCGCGGGGCCGGCCGCTGACCACGTGCACCTCGGTCCGCGGGCGGGCGGCCAGACGTTCCAGCAGGTGCAGGGCCTCGCGGTCGGGGTGGGCCAGCTCGGGGGTGGGCGCGAACGGGACCAGGGTGCCGTCGTAGTCGATCAGCAGGATCAGGAACGCCGCCTCCCGCGCCTCGTCGACCAGGCTGCGCAGCTGGGTCACCGGGGAGGGCTCGCGGCTGGGGCCGTTGCTGCGGTCGCAATCGGACAGGCGCTGCAGGTAGGCCTGGGCCCAGCGCTGGACGTCGTAGGTGAACACGCGCGTGCGCAGGGCGCGCATGCGCGTGTGCCGTTCGTCCTCGGGCATGGTCAGCGCGCGGTGATAGGCCTCGGCGCTGCCGGGGACGTCGTAGGGGTTGACGTGCACCGCTTCGGCCAGCTCGCTGGCGGCGCCGGCCATCTCGCTGAGCACCAGCACGCCGTCCTCGTCGGTGCGGCAGGCGACGAACTCCTTGGCCACCAGGTTCATGCCGTCGCGGATGGGGGTCACCAGCATCACGTCGGCGGCGCGATACAGGGCCACCACCTCGTCCATCGGTAGCCCGCGGTAGAGGTAATGCACCGGCACCCAGCTGGCGGTGGCGAACTGGCCGTGGATCCGGCCGATCAGCGTGTCCACCTGGGCGCGGAACTCCTGGTAGCGATCGACCCTGGTGCGCGAGGGGACCGCCACCTGCACCAGGCGCACGTGCCCGCGCAGCTCGGGGTGCTGGCGGAGCAGCTGCTCGTAGGCCAGCAGCCGGCGGGGGATGCCCTTGGTGTAGTCGAGCCGATCCAGGCCCACCATCAGCCGCGGCGCCGCGTGTCCGGCGCCGCGCAGGGCGCTCACCTGGACCCGAACCGGTTCGGAATCGGCCAGCTGGGCGAAGCTGGTGGCGTCGACGCCCATCGGGAACACGCCCAGCCGCACCACCCGGTCCTCCCAGTGCATGCGGTCGACGTCGATCGCCACGCCCAGGATGCGCAGGGCCGCGGCGGCGAAGTGCCGCATGTAGGCGGCGGTGTGGAATCCGACCAGGTCCGCTCCCAGCATGCCGGCCAGCAGGCGCTCGCGGAAGGGGAAGATCCGGAACACGTCCGAGGCGGGGAAGGGGATGTGCAGGAAAAAGCCGATGCGCGCGTCGGGCAGGCGCTCGCGGATCATCTGCGGGACCAGCAGCAGCTGATAATCGTGCACCCAGATGAGGTCGCCCGGCTGGTAGCTCGCCACGGCGGCGTCGGCGAAGCGGCGGTTGACCCGTTCGTAAAGGTCGTAGTCGGTGACCTCCAGCGGGAGCTGGCTGATCATGTAGTGCAGGGCCGGCCAGAGCACGCCGTTGCAGAACTGCTCGTAGTAGCGCTCGACCTCTTCGGGGCTCAGCGGGACCGGCACCAGCGACATCTCGGCGCACCGCTGGTCCAGCTGCTCCTGCTCGGCCGGGGTCAGCTCGCCGGTGGCCGCGCCGGTCCAGCCCAGCCAGATGCTCTGGGAGACGGAATGCACGCCCCCGAGGCCGGTGGCCAGGCCGCCCGAGCTGCGGGTGATCCGGAGCGCGCCCTCCTCGCGCGTGACCGACACCGGCAGCCGGTTGGACACGATCAGCACCCGACCCATACCAGCCTCTTCGTACCACGGGTGCCCCAGCTCACGCCAAAGCGGCGCGCGCCTGGTTCGGGGTGGTTTCGACCGAGGTGGATTGTTTCCGTCGGCCTGTGAAACGTGGTAGCAACTGACCTGCTCGGAAAATAGTGACCGGCGCTCTCGTTCACTTCCTGGGAGGTCAGGCAATGGGTATCCCGCGCACCGTGGTCGCATCTCTGGCCGTCGTGACCTGGCTGCTGCTGGGCGCCTGCGAGGAGGAGGAGCCGAAGCCCGGGGGTACCGACGCCGCCGCCCCCGACGCGGCGGTGGTGGACGCGCCCGCCGGCGAGGCCCGGCCCGACGTGCCCGGTGGTGACACCGGCGAGGCCGCCCCGGCGGTCACCTCCAGCTTCACCATCCTGCACACCAACGACCTGCACTCGCACCTGTGGGGCCACTCGCCCGAGCCGGACTACTCGCCGGCCACCCTCAACGACGACCAGACCCTGGGCGGGTTCGCCCGCCTGGCGACCGTCATCAAGGCCCAGAAGGGCGCGGCTGGCAGCGACGTCCTGCTGCTGGACGCGGGCGACTTCCTGATGGGCACGCTCTTCCACATCGCCTCCACCACCGCCGCGCCCGAGCTCCGGCTGATGCAGGCGGTGGGCTACGACGCCACCACCATCGGCAACCACGAGTTCGACTTCACCCCCACCGGACTGGCGGCGGTGCTGAACGCGGCCAAGACGGCGGGGGTCACCTTCCCGCTGCTGGCCACCAACATGAAGTTCAGCGCGGAGTCGACCGCCGACGATACCCTGGCGGCCTTCGCCACCGGGGACGCGGCCATGATCCGCAGCAAGCTGATCAAGACCCTGCCCAACGGGCTGAAGATCGGGATGTTCGGGCTGCTGGGCGCCGAGGCGGCGCGGTTCGCGGCCACCTCCAAGCCGGTCACCTTCGACCCCATCGCCACCGCGGCCACCGCCATGGTCAAGGAGCTGCGCGAGACCGACAAGGTGGACATCGTGATCGCCCTGTCGCACTCGGGGATCGATTCGATGGGCAAGGGAGAAGACGCCAAGCTGGCCATGGATGTGCCGAACATCGACGTGATCGTCAGCGGCCACACCCACGACAAGCTCACCCAGCCGGCCAAGGTGGGCAAGACCATCATCGTCACCGCCGGTTCGTTCGGCGAATACCTGGGCCGCCTCGACCTGGAGGTGGTCAAGCAGGGCTCGACCGTGACCGCGGTGAACGTCAAGAAATACGACCTCATCACCATCGACGACAGCATCGCCGGCGACGCGGCCACCCAGACCGCAGTCGAGGCGACCATCACCGGGCTGGACCCGGCTCTGGCGCCGCTCTCCTACAAGAAGGTGGTGGGCAAGACCGCGTTCGATCTCAAGCGCGTGCCGGTGGCCGAGAGCGGGCTGGGCGATCTGGTGGCCGACGCCTACCTGGCGGCCGGCCGCGCGGCCCAGCCCAGCGAGCTGGCCGACTTCGCGGTCGAGGCCAGCGGCCAGATGCGCGGCGACCTGCTCAAGGGCAAGAGTGGCGAGCTCTGGTTCTCCGACGTGTTCCAGGTGACCCCGCTGGGCATCGGTCCGGACAAGCTGCCGGGCACCCCGCTGATCAGCTATTACCTCAACGGGGCGGATATCCGCGGCGGGCTGGAGGTGGGGGCGGCGGCCGAGAGCATCGGCGACGTCTACTTCCTGCAGGTGGCCGGGATCCAGTACGACTACACCGCCTCGAAGGTGGCGTTCGACCGGGTGACGGCGGCGCGGATCGTGAAGGACGGCGGCGCGACCGAGGCGATTGATTTTGCGAACACCACCAAGTGCTACAAGGTGGTCTCCACCGTCTACCTCGCGGCCCTCTTCGGGGTGGTCGAGGGGCTGACCGCTGGCAAATATTCGGTCAAGCCGAAGCTGAAAGACTGCAGCACCGTGGTGACCGATCCGTTCACCCTGCTCATCGACGCCAACCCGGCCATGGACGGCGTGCAGGAGCTGAAGCAATACCAGTCGGTGCTCAAGTACATGTCGCTGTTCCCGGCGGACACCAACATGGTGCCCGCCGTACCCGCCACGTACATGACCTCGCAGATGCGGATCAAACGGACGCCCTGAAAGAAGGGAAACGGATGTCTCAGCTCCGGACGCTGGCTGTTCGTCAGCTGCTCGTCGGTCTGCTCGCCACCTCCTGCACACCCGACATCGGCACCGACCCCACCCCCGAGGTGCTGGAGTTCGATCCCAACGCCACGCCGCCGCGCGTGTCCGAGCCGTCCTTCGTGGTGATCAACCCGGCCACCGGGAAGATCGACCTGGGGCTGGCGGGGGTGGAGGTGCCGGCGGACTGCCACAACCAGAACGCCATGCCCGAGGCGCAGTGCGAGTTCGACCAGTACCTCGAGTCGCTGGACGGTTTCCCCACGGTGGCGGGGGCGCGCACGCCGCTGAGCGCGGCCGTGGACACCGACACCTTGACCGTGCCGAACAACGTCTCGGTGGTCAACGCGGCGACGCAGATGCCGATCACCGACGTGACGGTCACGTTCGACTCGGCCAGCCGTTACCTGGGGGTCACGCCCAAGACGGCCTGGCCGGTCGGCGGCTTCATCTGGATCGGCGTGCGCGGCTACGACAACGGGATCCGGGCCGGGCACAAGCCGGTGGTGGCCTCGGTGGTCTACAACCTGCTCCGGCGGGACAAGTCGGAGGCGGCGGCGGGGACCGAATACGAGCTGACCTGCGGAGCGACCACCGCGGCGGCCATCCCCGACACCTGCCCCTACCTGGGCCTTCTGACCCAGCAGATGAGCGCGGATGCGGCGCGGGCCTCGCTGATGCGGCTGGAGCCGCTGCGGCAGGCGATGATCAGCCTGCACGGCTGGCAGCTGATGGAGCAGGTGGGCGGGATCCCCAAGGATCAGGTGGCGATGTTGTGGGGCTTCCCCATCCACCACAACCCGGTGATCGATCTGAATCCCAAGGCGGGGCTGCAGCCGAAGGTGGCGGCGCCGGACGAGCTGCGGCTGGCGATCAACGGCGACCTGGATCCGGCCACCGTGAAGGTGGGCGGGGTGGGGCAGTCGGGCACGGTCTATCTGCTGAACCTGACCGCGCTGGGTGGCGGCGACCTGCCCGGCGGCTTCCCGAAGGCCACGGTGTCGGTCAGCGACGGCGCGCTGGTGATCAAGGCCGGGGCGCCACTGCAGAAGGGGCAGACCTACGGCATCGTGGTGACCCGCGACGCTAAGAACGCCGCCGGCAAGGCCCTGGTGCCGCCGCCGGTGTCCGTGTTCCTGATGGCGCGCGGGAAGCTGATCGGCGACGACGGCAAGAGCACGGTCAGCACCCTGAGCGACATCGAGGCGACCTTGGTGGAGGCCGGCCGCAAGCAGCTGGCGACGTTGCTGGATGACCCGACCTTCGTGGCGTTCACCCAGCTGCGCCGCGAGTCGATCGGTTACCTGTTCGCCTTTCCGTACGGGGGACCCTGATGACGACGACCAGCCGGTTCGCTCTGTGTCTGTGCTCGGCCCTGGGCGCGGGGGTGTGGTCCGCGCCGCCGGCGCGGGCGGGGGGCTTTTTGATCTACGAGATGAGCGCGGAGGCCATGGGCAAGGCCTCGGCGGTCTCCGCCAGCACCCAGGAGCCGGCGGCGGTCTGGTTCAACCCGGCCGCGCTGGTCACCCAGGGGCACGGGATCTCGATCAGCGGCGTGGCGGTCCTGGCCCGCAGCAAGTTCGAGCCCGCCAGCGGCGAGCCGGAGGTGACGACCGAGCCGGGGCGGTTCGTGCTGCCCACCATCTTCGCCAGCGCGCGGGCGCACGAGCGGGTAGCGGTGGCGCTGGGCGTGTACCCCTCGTTCGGGCTGTCGGTGACCTGGCCGGAAAACTGGCTGGGTGCCGAGGACGCCATCAAGGCCTCGATCCAGACCGTGAACTTCAACCCCACCCTGGCGGTGTCGCTGCTGCCGCAGCTGAGCCTGGGTGCGGGGGTGCAGATCATCCGGGGAGCGGCGGAGCTGAAGAACGCGCTGCCGGCGGTGGTCGGGGGCACCGCCACCCTGGGCGGAGGGACCTGGGGCGTGGGGGCGAACGCGGCGTTGCTGTACCGGGCGCTGCCCGACCGCCTGCATTTCGCCTTCGGCTACCGCAGCCGGGTCAAGATGTCCTTCGACGGGCGGGTGGACTTCGATCCCCACCCGGACTTCGCGCCCAGCCTGCCCGATCAGGCGGGCGGCGTCGACATCACCCTGCCCGACATCTTCACCTTCGGGGTCATGTGGCGGCCCATCCCGTCGCTCACCTTGACCTTCGATCCGAACCTGGTCCTGTGGAGCACGTTCGAACGGCTGGTGATCGATTTCGAGAGCGTCGAGGACCGGGTCCTCGAGCGCAACAACCACAACGCGGTCACCTTGCGCCTGGGCGCCGACTGGGCCACGCCCCAGCCGGGGTTGTCGGCGCGGATCGGCTTCATCTTCGACCAGAACCCGGCGCCATCGGAGACACTGGCCCCCTCGCTGCCTGACGGCAACCGGCTGGATTTCGCTCTGGGGGTCGGCTACCGGTGGAACTGGCTGAAGGCCGACCTCGGCTACCTGTTCGTGTATTTCCTCCCGGCCGAGTCCACCACCGGGCGCGAGGGGCCCGAGGGGACCTACCGATCGATCGCCCAGCTGTTCGGGCTGACCTTGTCGGCGCTGTTTCCCTGATCAGCCGCGCCGGACGTAGTCGAACAGACCGTCGATCGTGCGCTGCTGGTCGCGCACCAGCCAGCGGGTGAGATCGCCGATCGAGACCAGTCCCACCACGCGGTTGTCCTGCACCACGGGCAGGTGGCGCTTGCGCGTGTCGGTCACCACCATCATCGCTTCCTGCACGGTCAGCTCGGGGGAGATGACCACCGGCTGGCGGGTCATCACCTCCGCCACCGGCGTGCGCTTGCAGTCCAGCCCCCGCGGCACCACCCGGGTCAACACGTCGCGCTCGGTGAAGATCCCGGCGAGGCGTTCGCCCTCCATCACCAGGATGGATCCGATCTGGCGTCGGTTCATGCACTCGATCGCGTCCATGATCGAGGTCTGGGGAGAGACCGCCTCCAGCGGCTCTCCTTTCTGTTCCAGGAGCGTTTCCACCGGTTCGTTCATCGCGCCCTCCCTTCTGCGAAAGAGAGATCTTGACACCGGGCCTGGCGAAAACAGCCCTTTTTCGCCGAAAGCGGGTTTTCACGTAACGTGGCTCCCATGTTTTCCCTGCAGCGGCGATCCACGCTGATCGCGGCGGCGATCGCGCTGGCGGGGCTGGGTCTGCTGGCCGGCCAGGTGCGGCGGCGGTTCATCCAGACCTGGTTTCGCGACGGGACGCCCGGGCCGGCGCCGGCACTGGCGCAGCCGGGCGCGCGGGTGGAGGGCCTGAGACCGGCGGCCCGGGTGCGGGTGATGCTGATCGACGGGCTGGACGCGGCGACGGCGCGCGAGCTGCCGGTGCTCGACGGGCTGTGCCGGGCGGGGACGGATCTGGCGGTGGACGTCGGGTTTCCCACGGTGTCGCTGCCGGTGCAGGCGGTGCTGTGGACCGGGCGGACGCAGCAGCAGTCGGGATGGCTATACCGGATCGCGCCCCTGGTGATGCCGCCGCCCGATGCCGTCGCGCTGCGGGTGCCAGGCAGCACGGCGGTGGCGGAGGAGCAACCCTTCATCGCAGGGTCCTTCGGGTTCGACGTACGCGCGGGCGGCGGGGAGGCGTTCGCCGCGGCGGCGCGGGAACGGGTGGGCGGGGCGGCCCGGCTGGTGTTCGTCCACGTCCTGCGGGTGGACAAGGCCGGGCATCGGGGTGGGTCCGGCAGCGACGCCTACGGGGCCGCGGCCCGCTGGGCGGACGGGGTGCTGCGCGACCTCCTGGCGGTGGCGCCGCCGGATGCGCAGACGCGCTGGTTCGTGCTGTCGGATCACGGACATCGCCGCGCGGGCGGGCACGGCGGGGCCGAGCGGGAGGTGCGCGTGGTGCGCGCCTGCATCGCCGGCGGCCCGGCGGCGGGTGTGGACCGCGCCAGCGTGCACCTGGTGGACGTCTCCCGGGCGCTGCAGGACTCGCTGGGGCTATCCCCGGCGCGCGAGGATCGGGGACGCCCGCTGGCCTTCGCGGCGGCGCACCCGGATCCCGACGCCACGCTGCCGAGGCCGACGCCCGGGCGGACTCTGATCGCCGCGATCATCGCCCTGGCGGCGCTGGTCATCTCGATGCTCGGGCCCTGGCGCCGGCGAACCCTGCTGGCCTTGCCACTGTGGGTGCCGATCGCCTATGGCTCGGTGGCGATCGTGCGCGGGCTGCCTACACTGTCCAACCCGATCGTGTACCCACCGCTGGGCTGGGACGCGATCGTGGCGGGGACGCCCGGTCTGCTCTATCTCTTGGCGACGTTCCTGCTGGCGGGTCGTCGCTCGCCGCTGGCGTTCTGCGCGACGCAGGTCGGACTTCCGGCCGGGCTGACACTTGGCGCGCTGGAAGCCTGCGGAGGAATCGAAGCCCTGTTGACCGCAGGGGCCGGTCCCCCGTTGTCACCGATCTGGACCGCGCACGCGAGCGTCGGTCTGTCACTCCTGACCGCTGGTGCGCTGCTGCTGGCGGCGGGGTGCCTGGTCCTGGCCGTCGCGCCAGGCCCGGTTTCCATCAAACGAGAATCCAGCGACGAATGACTCGTCCAGCTCGTCACTTTCCGCGTTCGTAGCCGGGCTTGCCCGGCGGACAGACACGTTACTTCCAGGCGGATGTCTCCTGGCCCTGTCCATGCGGGGAGGGGGCTCGGGGGAGGGGGCGTTGAGCGCCGCCCTGTTCCCCACCGGACGCCAGGGCTGGTCGGCGGAGGGGCGCTGCAGGAGCTCGGCCAGGCGGGCCAGACGTTCGGGGGTGGGGGTGGTGGACAGCGCGCGCTGCTCGCGGCGGTAGCGACCGGCGCTGGTGCGATCCAGCTTGACGGTGGGGAAGGTGCGGAAGGCGCGGGCCAGCTTGCGCACGGTATCGGGACGGGCCTGGGCGCGATCGTTCTTCTCCTTCGGATCGCGAGAGAGGTCGTAGAGCTCGGTGATGTTGGCGGCTGGGCGGACCAGCAGCTTGTAGGGCCACACGATCACCCCGTACTGGTCGCTCTCGTTCATCGGCAAGGTCCGGGGCGCGTCCAGCAGCGCCGCCGGTGCGGACGGGAACAGGAACGGCAGCAGGCTCTTGCCGTCGTGCCGCTCGAGCGCGGCGCTCGTGCCGGTGACGTCGAGCAGGGTGGCGGGAACGTCCAGCAGACTGACCGCCTGTTCCACCTCGGCCGGGGCGACACCGGGGATGCGGATCGCCAGCGGCACGTGCACCAGCGGGTCGTACAGAACGCGGCCGTGGTTCTCGGGCAGCCGCCGGTCCTCCTTGAGGCTCTCGCCGTGGTCGCTCATCAGCACGACCACGGTGTTGTCGGCCAGCCCCCGCGCCTCCAGACCGTCGAACAGCCGCCCCAGCGCCCGGTCCACCACCGCCACCATGGTGCGGTAGTGCTCGGTCCGGTCCAGCGAGGGCAGGCCGCCGTTGTAGGACAGCAGCACCTGGCTCTCGGGCCGGATCTGGTGGTGCTCGTGCACGTCGAGGTAGTGCAGCCAGAGGAAGAACGGCCGGTCGGGCCGGCGGGCCCAGTCGTCCAGAAAGGCCAGCCCGCGATCGGTGACCCGGGGCGAGCTGAGGCCGCGCGGGACGTCGCGGGTCTCGGGATCGGTGACCACCGCGTCGTGGCTGGTCAGGCCCCGGGTCATCAGGACGCCGTTGCCCGAGCGCAGGACCTCGGCCGGGATCACGCCGTGGGTGCGGTAGCCGGCGGCGCGCAGCACCTCGGGCAGGGTCAGGTCGGCGCCGGCCAGCGGGTTGACCTGCGCGGTCAGCACCCCGCCCATGGACAGGTCGGTGCCCGCGGCCGAGGCGAAGGCGTGGTTGAACCAGCGGGCCTTGTCGCGCAGGGCGAAGACGTGCGGGAAGGCGCGGGCATTGGCCTCGGTGGGCAAGAAGGGGTCGGCGCGGAGGGCGTCGATGACCACCAGCAAGATGTTCATGCGCTGGACCCGCTGCTGCAGCGCCTGCACCTCGGGGGTCTTTCTCCAGTCGACGCTGGCGCTGGCCGGGGCCGCCGGTGCGGGGGCCGGCTCGTCGACGGCGTCCTGCCCGTCGCAATCCTCGTCGATGCCGTTGCCGGGGATGTCCTCCGCCCCGGGACGGATGCGGCGGTCGAAGTCGTTGCAGTCGCCGCCGCCCAGGACGTAGGCCTGACCGTCGCGGTCGAGATCGACCATCGCCTTGGCGCTGCGGTCCAGCAGGCGGGCGTGCATGCCGTAGTCGGCTATCACCCGACGGCTCGCGGTGGTCTGCAGGCCCGCCACCAGGGCCAGCAACAGCCAGCCGCCCGCGACCAGCGGGGCGGCCTCCACCGCGGGCGAGCGCTCGCCGGAAGGCCAGCGCAGCCAGCGCAGGTCCAGGCTCTCGACGAAGAAACGCAGCCCCAGCCCGGCCAGCACGCATGAGACCAGGAGGCCCAGGGTGTGCAGGTCCGGGTATTCGCTGCGCACGATGCTCCGGTTGCTGAGATCGAGCGCGAGGGCGATGACCACCAACGACACGCCGAGCGCCCAGCGGCCCACGCGGTTGCGGAGACAGAAGTCGCCGACGCGTACGCCCCCGGCGATGGCCAGCATCCCCAGGGTGGGTAGCCACAGGATGGCCAGCCGCGCGCCCGGGAGGCTGCTGGCCCAGGGTCCGTCGAAGATCGTGCAGGCGACGGGGATCAGCGCGGACAGCGCGGGTACCCCCGCCAGGACCGCGCCCCAGCTGCGCCGGCGCGCCAGATCCGCCAGGGAAGCGCTGACGCTGAGGCCGAGACCGATCAGCACGCCCAGGCCGGCGAACAGACCTCCCACCGGCCAGATCACGTCCAGCCAGGTGCCGCTCGCCTCCAGCTGGGTCACCTCGACCACGAACAGGACCATGGCCCCCGCCAGGCCGGCGACGACGTCTTCTGCGCGCAGAAACGGTGCGCGCGAGGAACTCATGCGATCCAACGTATCACACGTGCTGTGCGCGCCGTAACGGCGGCCAGGCCGGGCCCGGCCTGATCGCGCTGCGTTGCCGGCCCCTGGGAAGCGGTATCCCCGGGCATGTCTGCATGCCTGGGGTGCAGAGGGCGTGTTACACCATCGCGCATGAGGGCCGTCTCCGTCCCGCTGGCCGCGGCGCTGCTGCTCGGCTCGTGCATCGTCGTGCAACACGAGCCGGTGGTGGTCGGCCCACCGCCTCCACAGGCCGCGCCACCGGGGTACCGACCGCAGGGGCCCGTGCGCTGCTCGGGCGGCCAGAACGTCCGTCTGCAGGGGGTCTACATCTGGGCGCCCGACGTGGCCGTGCAGGTGTCGGGCGGCTGCGACGTCTTCATCGAGAACAGCCAGATCGTCTCCAGCGGGACCGCGGTGGTGGTCAGCGGCGGCGGCGACGTGAAGATCCGCGGCAGCCTGATCCAGGGCAGCCAGACCTCGTTCGTCCTGTCGGGCGGCGCAGACGTCGTGATCGAGGGCAGCCGGGTGGTGGGGCCGGTGCGGCGCTCGGGTGGGGCCGCCATCCGCGACCGGGGTGGCACTGTCTGGCAGTGACCTCTCAGAGCTCCTTGAGCTTGAAGTTGCGGAACTCCACGTGGTGGAACTCGGCTTCGAGGCCGATGTAGCCGCGCCGGTTGGGAAGCGCGGTCCACTCCGAGGTGACCGCGCCGTTGACCCACAGGGTGAGCTTGTCGCCCCGGGCGGTGATCTCGTAGACGTTCCACTCGCCCACCGGCTTGACCCGCTGGCTGAGCGGGGTCAGCGACTTGCGGACCATGCCGTCGGGGCCGTCGGGCTGGTAGCCGAACCACTGGCCCCCCGAGGCGTTGCCCACCTGGGCCTGCAGCCAGAAGTGCCGGTCGGGGGTGATGCGCGCGTAGACGCCGCTGTTCCAGCCGCGCCGGCTGGGATCCACGAAGCGCCACTCGACGTGCCAGACGAAGTCGCCCAGCTCGCGCTCGTAGCGCAACATCTCGTGGCTCCCGGAGCGCCCGGGGGGCGGCACCTCGGGAAGGTGGCCCTGGCAGACCAGCAGACCGGCCTTGCGGTCGACCTTCCAGATCGGCAGGTCCTTGCGCACCTCGGTGCGCAGCGGGTAGCGCGCCCACCCGGCCAGGCTGGGCGGGGGCAAGATGTCTTTCCAGCCGGCGGGATCGGCGGACAGCTGGCTGGGCGTCTCCGCCACGGCCACCCCCGCGTCGGCGGCGCTCGACGCCGCCCCCGGCAGCAGGCAGGCGATCAGGATTCCCAGATCCAGCGCGCGTCGGGCAGAGCGCAGCATCAGTCCCGCCCCGGGGCCCCCACGCACGTCTGCGTGCGTGGGGTGGGTATTGCATGTCACCGGCCCACCTTGTCCACGCGGTCGAAGAACTCCTTTTGCAGCTCCAGGGTCTTCTTGTCGGCCTTCACCGCGCGCAACGTGGTGACCAGGGTCTGGATGGTGTGGTCGGTGATCAGCTGGCCGAGGGCCGGGGTGGCCACCTCGGCCTGGCCGGCGTAGTGGTTGGGGTAGCTCGCGTACCACCAGATGCCGGTGTACACATTCGGTACACTCAGGCGCTTCTGGTTGGCGCCCGATTCGTTCTTGGCCCGATCCAGCTGCACCAGGTCGGGACGGAGGTACAGCAAGGTGGAGGTCTCGGTCTCGCCGCCGTGCTGGTCGCCGGCGGGATCGGACTTGCGCGCCAGGCGCACTTTTTCGGCCTGCGCGGGATCGGGCGGCGGCTCGAAGAAGTAGACCGCGTAGTTGCGGCGGCGCTCGAGCTGGGCCTGGGCGAAGTAGTGCAGCAGGTTCGGGTTGCCGCCGTGGGCGTTGACGATCACGATGCGCTTGAACCCGTTGCGGCCGATCTCCTCGACGGTGGCGTCCAGCAGATCCCAGACTACGCGGGAAGGCAGGGCGAAAGTGCCCGGCTGGTGCCGGGCCTCGTAGATCTGGCCGTAGAAGTAGTCGGGGAACACGACCGCGTATTCCTGCTTCGCGGCCCGGGCGGCGAACTCGCGTGCCTTGATCAGGTCCGATCCGATCGGGGCGTGCTGGCCGTGCTTCTCCAGGATCCCGATGGGCAAGATGCAGGTCTGGCTGGATCGCTCCAGCGCTCTGGGCCAGTCGCTGGCGGTCAGCTCGTCCCAGCGGACGGGCAGGGGGCGCGCATCAGCGGCGGCGTGGGCCGCGACCGGCGCGGACAGCAGGGCCGCCGTGCAGGTGCGCAGTGCGATCGAACGGACGAGACGGGCGATGGGCATCGGCGACGGCTCCTTTGGTTGGTGGGACCGTTTTCGGCCGCCCACTTTACCTCAGGCCCTGCACGCGGGATGCACCGTCGTCACGTCTTCTCGGGGCGTTCCTCGTCCCACTGCTCGAGGATCACGAAGTGCGGCTCGGTGGTCTCCTCGGGCAGCAGCTCGTCGTAGGCGTCGGGCTGGGGGGCGGGCGCGGTCACCGTCACGGTGGGCACCTCGTCGGTGGCGGGGGCCTCCTCGGCCTCGGCCGCCACCCAGTCCTGCTCGCGCATCAGCTGCCAGGCGCGGCGGATCACCTTGTTGCGCAGGTTCTCGCCGCCCGCGTCGGCGCTGGCCACCGTCGGCTCGGCCTCGGCCCGCGGCTCGACGCCCAGCCGGCGCAGCTCGCGCGCCACCGCGTCCATCACCCCGTCGCGATCGCGGAAGAAGCGGGTCGCCCGCACCTGGATGAAGCGCCAGCCCACCCGTTCCAGCACCGCCTGGCGGGCCATGTCCTCGGCGATCCGCTCCTGCGACTTCAGGCGGTCGCCCTCGCAGGCGATGGCCACGTGGCGGTGGCCGTCCGAGACCACGATGTCGATGCGGTGGCCGCCGATGTCCACCAGCGGCTCGATCCCGAAGCCCAGCGCGCGCAGCCGTTCGGTGACGTCCATCTCGAAGGGCGACTGCGCGCGCGGCCGCACGCCGGCGCTGCCCGAGCGGGCGGCCGGGTTGCGCACGTGCTCGATCAGCTTGCGGCGCAGGTCGTTGGGCTGCAGATCGCGGGCCGGGTCCAGGCAGTGGATCAGCCACAGCTGGTCGCGCGCGCGGCTGGCCCCGACGTTGTAGCGCTGCTTGAAGCTCAGGCGTTCCTGCATCGGCAGCGGCCGCCCCTCGGAGACGTCGACCATCGACAGGAAGACCACGTCGCGCTCGTCGCCCTGGAACTGGGCCGGGTTGCCGGAGACGAAGCGGCGCCGGTCCAGCTCGTGCAGCGGAACCAGCTGCTGGATCAGCTCCTGGATGCGGCCGGCCTGCTCGTCGCCCAGCAGCGAGATGGCGCCGAAGGTCTTGCCCTCGTATTCGGGCAGCCCCATGGCCGCCGCCGCCAGCGCGGCCACCACCTTGGCCTCGGCGTCGTTGATCTTGCCGCGGCGGCCCGGCTCGAGCACGGGCGGGACCTGGTATTCGACCAGGTGGGGCCGGCGGGCGGCGTTGGGATCGCGCAGCGGACGGATCTCGCCGTTGTAGGACAGCTGGTTGGAGAACTCGATGATGTCGGGGACGCAGCGGAAGTGCTCGCGCAGCCCGATGGTGCCGCCGAAGGACTGGCGGGCCAGGTCGTAGACCGAGGTCTGCCCGTCGTAAAGGTGGCTGTTGGGGATGCCGCCCAGAAACTGGCTGATCAGCGCCTGGGTGTCCTCCACCGTCTCGCCGATGGCCGAGGGGCTGACCTGCTCGTGGTCGCCGACGATGACGGCGCCCTGGCCCAGGTACAGCGCCAGCAGGCCCAGCAGGTCGCACTGGCTGGCCTCGTCGACGATCACCACGTCGAACTTGGCGTGGCGGGCGTCGAAGCTCTCGGCCACGCGGGCCAGCGGCATGATCCAGACAGGCACCGCCTCGCGCGCGCGGGTCAGCAGCTCGCGGGCCTTGCGTTGCAGCGCGGGGGCGCGCTTGCCGGTGCCCTTGCCGATCTTCCGCTGGGTGTCGGCCCAGCCGATCAGCGCCTGCCGCGCCTCCAGCCCGGTCCGACGCAGCTGCGCCAGCCAGGCGGCGTGGTCCACCAGCTCGATGGTGCCCTCGCGCAGCTGCTGCTGCTTGGCCTCCAGCCGGGTGGCCAGGCTGCGGTCGTCCATCTCCGAACGGCGGTCCAGCTCCTGCTCCAGCTGCCGCCAGCGCCAGGCCGCGGCCAGGTCGCGCGGGGCCATGGGGGCGCCGTGGATCCCGCGCCGGCGCTCGACCGCCATCGCCCACTGGGGAGCGGTCAGCGCCACCTTGGCCAGGAGCTCGCGCCGCCGCCGCAGCACCGCGGTCTTGCGCCACAGGTCCTCGAGGCGGCGGTACTCGCGCTCGTAGGCGTGGGGGTCCAGCTCGTTGACCGCCGACCGCAGCGACTGGCACAGGCCCAGCTTCCAGTTGCCCAGCTGCTCGGCCAGCGCCTTCAGCTTGCGCAGGGCCTCCAGCCGGCCGACCCCTTGCAGCCGTTCGTCCAGGGCCGTGCGCAGCGGACCGGCGGCGATGTGCAGGTCACTCTCGAACGGCGTGGTGGGGGTCGAGCGCGCGATCTCGTCCGCGCGCAGCGCCTGCCAGTTCAGCCCCAGCGCATACAGCAGCGGCTCGGTCTGGGCCCAGCGCTCGGACCACAGGCCTAAGAGCCGCTCGAACTGCTGGACGTAGTCGGCCAGGGTGGGTTCGGGCGGCTCGGGCAGGCTGCTGAAGGCGGGCAGCCCGGCCGGCTCGGCCTGGCGCGACCAGCGCAGCGCCAGGTCGGCGCGCGCCGCCTCCACCTCGGCCAGGGCGGCCAGGGCGGCGAAGTGATCCGGCTGGGTGGGCTGCTGGCCGTTGACCCGGCAGCCCTCCAGCACCGTCCGCCAGTTCACCTTGAACAAGGTGGTGACGCCGGTGAGACTCCGGCGGGCGGCGGCGCGGGCGTGCAGCTCGGCGAACACCGCCGACAGCCCCTCGCGCGGCACCTTCGGATCGATGGTGGGCGCGTTCTCCAGCAGCAGCAGCTTGGCCTCTTGCCACAGCGAGTGGGCGGCCCGCACCTGCTCGGCCAGCTGGCGCCACAGCTGCTCCTCGGTGCCGCCAGCGTGCCCGGCGGCGACCAGCTGCCGCTGCCAGGGCGTCAGGCCGGCGATGGTGCCGGCCAGCTGCTCGACCGCGCGCTTGGCGCTGGCCAGCTGGGTGGCGTCGCCGGGCAGAGGGGCCCGGCGCCAGTAGCGGCCGCTCTCGACCTTCTTCTTGCCCTGGATGAGCTCGATGTCCGAGCGCAGCTCGCTCGGGTGCATCAGGTCGTCGGGCTCGGGCAGCCGCTCGCCCAGCTGCTGTTCCTCGTCGGGCGAGACGGTGTCGTTGCTGGAGTACAGCTCGCGCAGCTCCGCCTCGCTCAGCGGCACCGGCGCGTCGGCGGGGATGGGCCCGGGCAGCCAGCCCAGGCGGTGGGCCTGGTCGCCCACCTGGCGGGCGGCATCGGCGGGGGTGACCTCCTCGCCGCCGGGCAGCTTGATGGGCAGGTATTCGGCCTCGCGGGCGGCGCGCAGCTCCTGGGTCAGCCGGGCCACCTCGTCGGCCAGCTGCCGGCGTTCGACGGTCAGCGACTCAAGCTCGCCGCCCAGCCGTTCTTCTGTGCTGGTCGACAGGCGGTGGACGATCCCACGCACCGCCTGCTCCATCTGGGCGCGGCCCTCGAGGTCGTTGTCCAGCAGCGACACGCACAGCGGGCGCAGCTCCTCGACGATCTGATCGCGCAGCACGCGCAGCGCCTTGGTGGTGTAGCTGGTGACCAGCACGCGCTTGCCGTGAGCCACCAGGTGGCCGACGAGGTTGGCGATGGTGTGGCTCTTGCCCGTGCCGGGCGGGCCCTGCACCAGCACCGCTCCGTGCCGCTCGAGCGCGCGGGCGATCTCGACCTGCTCGGCGTTGGCCAGCTTGCTCAGCAGCAGGTCCTGTCCGCCCGCCGGCTGACCGTTGGCGGCCGCGCCCGGCTCGACCCCCACGATGCGGCTGAGCGAGGCGGGCAGTCTCTCCTCGCGCTCGAGGTCCTCGAGCACGCGGTCGCAGGCCTCCGAAAAGCCGGCCGCCCGGTCGCGCACCAGCAGCCAGGCGTCGCGCACGATGATGGGACCCTCGATCTCGCTGGACTCGTCGACGTCGGGGCGCAGGGCGCCGGTGGGGCCCAGCTGCGACACCAGCCGCCGCAGGAACACGCTGGTCTCGTCGCCGGCCAGGGGGTGGTAGCCGCCCGCCTCCAGCTCCTCCTGCAGCTCGTTGAGCTTGTCGCCCGAGAGGGTGCCGCCCGCCAGCAGCAGGGGACCGGCCAGCTCGGCGGCGCGGTCCGAGTCGACCACCCGGAACTCGGGGATGTTCGGATCGAACACCAGGTCCACCCGCTGCAGCAGCACCGGGTGATCGATCTTGCCCTCGGGCGTGGTCCACAGCAGGCGCCCGTCACCCAGCACCAGCTCGATCCGCTCGCCCTCGCGCTCGATGTCGCTGTGGAGCGCGTACAGCGCCTCGAACACCCGCATGGCCTCGCGGGCCGGACGCTCTTCCTCGGCCCAGCGGTTCCAGGTGCGGGTCCAGGCGGCGAAGGCGCGGGTGCGGTTGGGATCGTCGGCGAAACGTTCCGGCTGCAGCTTGGCCCCGCGCACGCGACGGGTGCGCATGTTCCAGACCGCCACCTTGCCGTCGGGCCGCTCCCAGCCCTTGGCCACCCAGTCGGCCAGCAGGTCGGGCGGCGAGGGCGCCTTGGTGAGGGTGGGGCGTCGGACCCGGAGCAACGGCTCGTTGCGGCCGTCCTCCTCGTCGTAGATGCGGGTGGTCAGCGCCTTGGAGCCGACGGCGGTGCGTTCGCCGCGCAGGGTGACCGCGCCGACCTTGATGCTGGGGTGTTTTGGCAGATCGCGCAGCCGCAGCCGGCGTGCCACCTCCGCCAGGCTGCGGACGTTGGGCTCGCGTCGCTCGGCAAAAGCGCGCAAGAAAGAGAATACCCGTCGGATCCGCCGGCGTCCTTCGTCGTCGCGGCGGGCAGACGACGGGCCCTGATCGAGGGCTGCTGACTCTACTGTCGACATGCGCCTTCCAGAGGACCGGCGCTTCGCTCCAGCGCGGTTGCTGCGCCGGGCTCGGCGGCCCGATCCAAAGGGGACAGGTTGCCCAAAGCTGGCGCGCTGGTCAAGGCGGTGGGAGTCGTGAGTCGACGCGGCGGATGCGGGGAGACCCTGGATCATGCCCGGTCGGGCGCGTTTGGCTCTCAAATGACGGCGGCTTTCGACCGAAAGGAACCAGCGACCAGTGCGTGGCCCGCCATGAACCCGAAAGCCGATCCCCGCGCAGGTTCCCAGCTGGGCTGGCCGGTGGTGGATGCCGGGGAGCCGCTGTCCGCCGCGGTGGCAGACGTGCCCTCCCTGCGCGCCCTGATCGATCGGCTCGCGCGAGACGAGGGCGACGACCTCGGCTGTGCGGTGGAGCAGGTCGTGTCGCTGGTGGGGGGCGAATTCGGCCTGTGTGTGATGGGCCGATCCGACATCGACATCCGGACCTGTCCCGGGCTGTGTGAGGCCGTGGCCACGGGGCAGGTGGCGACCATGGCCATGCCGCGCGAGCTGTTCGCGTCGGCGGCCACCGCGCAGCTGTCCGCGCATCCGGGCTGGCTCACGGTGGTGCCGCTGATGGCCGGGGGCCAGGTGATGGGGTGCGTGCTGGTGCGGTCCGCGCGGCCGCCGGCTTTGACGCCGCTGCAGGTGCAGACGGCGCTGCTGATCGGTCGGATCGCGCTGGCCTTCAACCGGCGCCGGCCGGCGGGCCAGCCGGGGCTCGAGCGGCTGGCGGTGTCGCCGAACGTGACGCCGATGTGGGGCCTGCCGGCAGTGGGGTCCGAGGCCGCGCACACGGTGGTGGTGGTGGACGACGATCCGGACGTGTCCGCCGGCGTCCGAGCGGCGCTGGAGGGCGAAGGGTACCTGGTGACCGTGGCGGCGCGAGCGGCCGAGGCGCTGGCCATCCTGTGCGGCTCGCCGCCCTCGCTGGTGATCCTGGATGTCTCGCTGCCCGATGGCGACGGCTTCGGCGTCGCCCGTGCGCTGGCGGCGCAGGGGCGCACCGCCCACATCCCCATCCTTTTTCTGTCGGCGGCGGCGGACCTGGCCACGCGGGTGCGCAGCCTGCACCGCGAGGAGGCCGACTTCCTGCAGAAGCCATTCGCCTGGAAGGAGCTGTTGACCCGGGTGGAGCAGGCCGTGCTGCGGGGCGAGCAGCGGCGGCAGTTGCGGCAGTCGGCGCGCATGGACGAGCTGACCGGCGTGGGCAACCGCCGCCTGCTGGAAGAGCGCCTGACGGTCGAGGGTGCGCGCATCGGTCGCTACGGCACGCCGCTGTCGATCGTGGTGATCGACGTCGACGGCCTGAAGACCATCAACGACCGCCACGGGCACGCCGCGGGCAGCGCGGTGCTGCGCACGGTGGGCGAGGTCCTGCGCGGCAGCGTGCGCGAGACCGATCTGGCCGCGCGCTACGGCGGCGACGAATTCGTGGTGCTGCTGCCCCACACCGAGCTGGAGCAGGCGGCGGCGTTCGCCGAGCGCGTGCTGGTGCGGTTGCGGTTGCAGCGACCGGCGGGGCTGCAGGTGTCGGTCAGCATCGGCGTGGCCGGCTACGACGAGCGGCGCGACGCCTCGGTCGAGCAGCTGTTCGAG
>JBKPRZ010000845.1:0-3590 GCA_046734815.1 Myxococcota bacterium
GAGGTGGCCCGCGCCCGTCCGGTCACCCGCGGCGTGGCGGCGCGCCAGCTGATGGCGGCGGCGCGCTTCCGGCTGGGGCAGGCGCCCACCGCCGCCGTGCCGGCCCTGGTCCTGTCGAGCGAGAAGGACGGGATGGTTTCCCCCATCTGCTCGAAGGCGGTGGCGCGCTGGCTGGGAGCCACGGTGCGGACGCATCCCACGGCCGGTCACGACCTGCCCCTGGACGACCCGGACTGGGTGGTCGCGCAGATCGCCGCCTGGCAGCGGGATACCACCGCGGCTGCAAAGGCTGCCGGCCAGCGCCGGACCGCCGGGTCGCGTCCTGTCGTTTGACGCCCCGGCGACGTTTCCTTTGCATTTGTAACAATCTCGCAACGGGCCCGGAAGTACCTTTCATGGGTGGGGTCCGTGCGATCACCGTACACAGCCTACCCGCGCGTCGGCGAGCTGGAGCTGAGATGGCGGGAGCTCGCGGGGCGCCTGGGCGCGCGTGAATCGATGGCGGGCCACTCGGTCGAGGGCCGGCCCATCTGGCGGTTCGACATCGGCCCCGCCCACAGCGACCGCCCCCCCGTCCTCCTGACCGCCCTGATCCACGGCGTCGAGGTGATCGGCTCGCTGGCCTTGCTGGAGGTGATGAGCCGGCTGCTGGACACCGGCGCCGAGCTGCGCGAGCGCTCGCGCTTCGTGGTGATGCCGGTGCTGAACCCCGACGCCCTGGCCGCCAACCTGGACCGCCTGGCCCGGGGCCGCCCCGCCGCCCGCCGCAAGAACGCCAACGGCGTCGACCTCAACCGCAACTTCCCCACCGTCGGCAACGAGCGCCCCCGCCACCCGTTTGCCGGATCGGGCCTGCGCTTCTCGCCGCACTACCGCGGCCCCCACCCGCTGTCCGAGCCCGAGTCGCGCGCCGTCCACGACGTCGCCACCGAGATCCGCCCCTCCCTGTCGCTGGGCTTTCACAGCTTCGGCAACATGTTGCTGTACCCGTGGGGCCACACCCGCCGCCCCAACCCCCGCATCGCGCCCTACCAGCGCCTGGCCTTCGCCTTCTCCCAGGCCGTCCGCCAGATCCCCTACCGCTGCGGCCAGGCCATCGACTTTTACCCCACGGTGGGCGACCTCGACGACTGGCTGGACGACCACTTCGGCACCCTCGCCCTCACCGTCGAGGTCGGCAAGCTGAGCAAGCAGCTGTTCCACCCCCTGCGCCTGCTGAACGCCTTCTGGTGGATGAACCCGCTGAAGATCGAGCCCACCGTCCGCAACGTCACCCCGGGAATCATCGATCTGATGCGCGCGGCGCTGCTGGTGCCCGCGGTCGGCGTGTAGCGGGCGAGTCGCCGCGCCCCTGGCACGAGCCCCCTGGGTTCGTCATCCGATCGATGGGACCGCTCCAGCCGCCGGCTGACCCGCCGCGCCGTGCACGTCCCCCACAAAAAAAGCGTGCATAGACGTCCGCCAGGTGGTCTCAAATGGCCGGACCACCTCTCTCGGCCACCCGGCTGTTCCAGCTTCACCAGAAAGGGAGCGAGCATGCGTGAATCCGTCGCCATCATCGGAGGCGGCGTCGCTGGCCTCAGCGCCGCACACGAGCTGGTCGAACGCGGCTTCAAGGTCACGGTCTACGAGCGACGCCCGTTCTTCGGCGGCAAGGCCGCCAGCTACAGATTCGCTGCCCCCCCGCCCTACGATCATGCCGACGGGACGCCGGCCGAACATGGGTTCCGGTTCTTCCCCTCCTGGTACCGGCATCTCATCGACACCCTGAAACACGTCCCCGACAGACGTCGTTCCACCGTCGACAACCGGTCCGTCGCCGACAACCTGGTCAGTGTCCAGAGCAACCTCCTGACCTGGTTCAATCGCCCGGCAGTGGAATTGCCGGTCCACCTGCCGCGCGACAGCTCGGACTTCGCGATGGTGGCCCGATTCGTCAGCGAGTTCCGGCGGATCGGTCTTGGCACAGGCGAAGTGGCCCTGTTCGCGGGAAAGATGATGGAGTTTCTGTCCGTATCGGACGAAACCCGGGCCGAACGCTTCGAATCGATCAGCTGGTGGCAGTTCCTGGAATGCGACCACCCCGAGCGTTCCAGCGCGTACCGCGACCTGGTGCGCGCCACCACCTTGACCATGGTGGCAGCCAAGGCGGAGACAGCCAGCGCCTACTCGATCGGCCGTCTGGCCGCGCGGACGTTCCTGGACGGGCTGACATCCATCGATCGGGTCCTGAACGGACCGACCAACCAGGTGTGGATCGATCCCTGGATAGAACACCTCGAAGCGCAAGGGGTGCAGTTCTGCAGAGAATACGAGCTTCTCGGTTTCGAGTTCGATCGCGAGAGCCGCAAGCTGTGTCGCGCATTCATGGAATACGTCCCCGCGGGCCGAGCGCGCCGCCTTCGCCACATGGTCTCGAGGCTGGCCAAGGAAGCCCATGCGGATGCGAAGTCCAGGGAAGATTTCTCCTTGCTCGCCCGATCGTACGAGCGCACCGGACCTGTGCTGTCCGAGCTCGACCGCTTGTGCAGGGACAAGGACCCCTACGAGTGGTTACGGAAGAACTGTGCCGATTCTCAGGCCATTCGCAGCATCGAAAAAGCTCTGACCGCGGTGGAGGTCGAGAACAGTCGTAACACCTCGGTGGAGGCAGACTACTTCGTCCTTGCCTTGCCGCTCGAGCAACTGGCGTATTACGTGAACCGCTCGCCGATGCTCAAATACCTGGCACCCGAGCTTCGCAAGGTGGTGCGGCTGGCCCGACACATGGACTGGATGGCCGGGATCCAGTTCTATCTCAGCTCGCCCTGCGAGGTGGCTCGCGGCCACCTGGTCGGAATCGACTCTCCCTGGGCGCTGACCGCAATCGAGCAGACCCAGTTCTGGAAAGAGATCGGTCTACCGAAGGAGATCAAGAGCATCCTGTCAGTCGACATCGCCGCCTGGGACCGGCCGGGCAGCCACACCCGCAAGGAAGCATTCAATTGCACCAGACAGGAGATTGCTGAAGAGGTCTGGTCGCAGCTGCGACAGATGCTGAACAAGCCAGGTCGTCGCGAGGTCCTGCACGACGACATGCTGGTAGGCGGGAAACTGACCGAGGATGTCAGCTATCGCGTCGACCTGAGCATCGTCGACCTCCACGACCGCAAGAAGCAGGCATTCTACGAACGCGCGCGAGGGGCTCGCTTCAACACCGTCGATCTGGTGAAGGAAGCCGGCGACGAATCGGCGGATGAAGCCCCGGATTACATGTGGGGACCGCGACCGTTGTTCAACGCGGAACCGCTCCTCGTCAACCGGGCGGGAAGCCGCAAGTTGCGGCCAGAGGCTACCACCTCCATCAACAACCTGTTCCTGGCCGGCGATTTCGTGAAGACCGAGACCGATCTGGCCTGCATGGAGGGCGCCAACGAGGCCGCCCGGCGGGCGGTCAACGGCATTCTCGACGCCTGCGATTCACGCGAGGCTCGCTGTCAGATCTGGCCATTTTCGCCCTCGCGGGGTCTGGGTGAGGCCCTGCGCAGCCTCACCAGTCTCTACCGCGGGGTCGAGACGGCGGTTCGAGGCATGGCCAACCTGCCCAACCG
>JBKPRZ010000846.1:0-27913 GCA_046734815.1 Myxococcota bacterium
ATCCGTACCCCGGTCAGCAGAGCATCGGCCGGAGATCCCTCCAGCGGCGTGGGCTGCTGGTCGGCCGCCGCGGTCGCCAGGGCCGCCAGCCCCTGCCGCCAGGCCGCCCGCCGCTCTTCGGGGGTGGTCAGCTCACCGAGCTGTGAAAGGCCGACGAGGTAATCCTGAGAGCCGTGCATACCCGCACGGGTCATTGTAGCGCGACCGGGTCCGCCTGCGGACGCGGCAGCGCCGGGACTACCAGGCCGTCAGGCGGTCAGCTTCCGGTTGCGGACCGCCCGGCGCCCCTCCTTGCGGGGCAGGCTGCGGGCCCGCTTCAGGTGCCGGGCGACCGCCTCCTCCAGCCGGTCGAGGGCCAGGTCTATGGCCTCGCGGAGGTCGTCGTCGGTCTCCTCGACGTTGACCGGCGCCAGACGTGCGAGGCGCGCCTCCATGTGGCACACCAGCCCCTCTCCGCGCCGGGGACCATTCACGTCACGAATGTGTACCACCACCGCCATGACCCGGTGTCCATACTTCTGTACACGCGCGGCAATCTTGTCCTCGGTGTAGCGGACGACGTCCTCCGGCACCGAGAAATCGGGCGAGTGGAACTCGAACTGCCAGCTGGGCGCTCCACCGTCCGCCCCGTCGTCCGCGCGTTTCGCGATCTTGGTAGCGACCATGACCCCAAAATGCGTCACAGGCTCGTTCCGGGCAATCAGGGCACTTGTCGACTGGGCAGGTGCACGCGCTCGACGGAGATCGGGCCGCCCACCATGCCCTCGCCCTGCGCGGCGAACCAGCCCGCGTCGTCGGTGGTCAGGAAGCGACGGGTGCCCCCGCGCGAAAGCCGCGCCTCCATCTCGGGGTGACGCCGGAGCCAGTCGCCCAGACGTTCGGCCATCACCTCGCCCTGGGTCACGATCTCCACGTCGGCCGGGATCGCGCGCACGATCCCGGGCAGCAACAACGGGTAGTGGGTGCAGCCGAGCAGGATTCGCGTGGGGGGCTGTGGCAGCGCGAACAGCGGATCCAGGTAGCGGTGCAGGAAGAAGTCCACCCCTGGCCCGGACAGCTCGCCGGCCTCGACCAGCGGCACCCACAGAGGACAGGCCTGCTGATGCAGGCGCAGCCGTGGCGCCAGCTTGGCCAGCTCCAGCCGGTACGAGTCCGACGCCACCGTCCCCGCGGTGGCCAGCACCGCCACCGTCCCCTCGACCGCGGCTGGCGGAGTGACGCCGGGGATGGCGCCGGGAGGCAGGCCGGCCAGGGCCTCTGCCGAGGGGCGCACCACCCCCAGCACCCGACGGTCGGGATATCGGGCCGGCAAGACTTGCTGCTGGATGGTGCGCAAGGCCCGCGCCGAAGCGGTGTTGCAGGCCAGGATCACCAGCGGGCAGCCCCTGTCGAACAGGAACTCGACCGCCTGCCAGGTGAACTCGTAAATGGTCTCGAAGCTGCGGGTGCCGTACGGCGCCCGGGCGCTGTCGCCCAGATAGAGGTAGTCGTAGGCCGGCAGCTGGCGCAGCAGCGCGCCCAGCACGGTCAGCCCCCCGAAGCCCGAATCGAAGACGCCGATCAAGCTGCCCGGGGGCCCCTCCTACGGTGGCGTGGCCGGCGCCGCCGGTGCCGGGTCGGTGATGTGGAACTCGACCCGGCGGTTGTCCTTCCGACCTTCCTCGGTGGCGTTGTCGGCGATCGGCCGATCCATGCCGAACCCTTCGCTGGTCAGACGGCTCTTCTCGACCCCGCCCTTGGTGACCAGCCACTTGACCACCGAGGCGGCCCGGCGCTCGGACAGGCGCTGGTTCATCGACTTGCCTCCGCGGTTGTCGGTGTGGCCCTCCACCCGCACCTTCTTTATCTCGGGGTGCTCCTTCAGGATCTTGGCCACCGCATTCATCAAGGTGTCGCTCTCGGCCAGGATCGTCGCGCTGCCGGTCTTGAACTTCACCTGCTCGGTGATCTTGACCTGCCCTTGCTCGACCCGGGCCAGCGGGCAGCCGTTCTTCTTGGGATCGGGATCGGCCGGCCCCGACACGTTCGGGCAGGCGTCCAGCGGGTCGCGGATGCCGTCCATGTCGCTGTCCGGGCAGCCGTTGGTCTTGGGATCGTCGGTGCGGTCACCGGGCTTGTCCGGGCAGGCGTCCTGCGCGTCGGGGATGTTGTCCTTGTCCTGGTCGGGCGGCGGCGGCGGGCAGCCGTTGGTCTTCGGATCCTGGGTGGGCACGCCCTTCTCGTCGGGGCAGGCGTCGACCGGGTCGGCCACCCCGTCGCCGTCGCGGTCCTTGGGCGCCGGGCAGCCGTTCCTGGACGGGTCGTCGCTGCGCAGGCCTGCCTCGTCGGGGCAGGCGTCCTGGCTGTCGATGATGCCGTCCGAGTCGCGGTCGGGCGGGGGCGGACAGCCGTTGGTGGCGGGGTCGTCGCTGCGCACGCCCGGCGCGTCCGGACAGGCGTCGACGTCGTCGCGGATGCCGTCGCCGTCGCGATCGGGCGGCACCGCCGAGGGGAACCAGGCCAGGTTGGCCAGGAACCGCACCGCCGGCGAGCCCTTGCTGGGCGTGATGCCCGGCCCCGCCCCCAGCCCCACCCGGAACTGGTCGGCGATGTTGAAGTGGGCGCCGAACAGGATCTCCGTCGGGGTCGAGCGCTTCTTGAGAAAGTCGCCGTCGGTCACCTTGGTGTAGGAGGCGATCTCGGCCCCCAGCAGCACGTTGGGGGCGGGCTTGATCCCCATGGCCAGCGCGCCGAACAGCTCGTGCCCGATGCCATAGCCCTGGAAGTAGCCGTCCTCGATGGCGTCGCGGCTCATGAAGCCGAAGGTGGCGGAGTAGGCAAACACGCCCACCTCGCCCGCCGCCATCAGGCGCGGGTGAAAGCGGATCACGTGGTCGCCGAGGTAGTGGTCCTCCTTGCCGGTGGGGAAGAACAGCTGGGCGCCGATGGCCATCGTGAACGGCTCGCCGTATTCGCCGAACAGACGGAGGTCTGCGGCGGCCCGCAGGTCACCCGGGGCGGCGCCGCTGGGGTCGGGGTAGGTGATCCCGCCCAGGGTCGCACTTTGCCCCTTCTGGTAGACGGCGAACGGCATGTCCAGGCCCAGGCGCAGGCGGCTGACCAGGTTGAGGCTCAGCCCGGCGTGCAGCACCGCCTGGTCGGCCACGATGGCCCCGGCCTGGTCGCCGTTGACGTCCTCGAGCACGAAGGGGTTGTGGCTCCAGTCGAACACCAGCCCGATGGCCGGCCGGGCTTCACCACGGAAGTCCAGCGACTCGAGCACGAACCAGTCGCTGCCGGCGCCGGCCGGGTTGTAGCGCTCGAGCAGGAAGCCGGGCAGCGTCTGGGCGGAGGCCGACCGCGCGCCCGCCAGCAGCGCGGCCAGCGCCACACACGCCACCGCGAGCCGCGAAGGGAAGCAAGCCGGCCGGCAAGTCAGTCTGGTCATGGTGCCACAGGCTCCTTGTGAAGGCAGGATCAGGCTGGAGAGGGACGATTACACCACGTCCCTTTGCACATTACGGCGGGAACCGCCGCAGATCAACAAACAGCTCGTCGGTGACGAGCTGTCACCCGCCGATGAGCCCCGCCAGAGCGCCCGTCAGGCAGGTGGCCAGCGAGCCGGCCAGGATGGCGCGCAGGCCGAAGCGGGCCAGGTCGGGCCGGCGCTCGGGGACCATGCCCCCCAGCCCGCCCAGCACCACCGCCAGCGACCCGAAGTTCGCGAACCCACACAGGGCGAAGCTGGCGATGCGGATCGTCTTGGGGGAAAGCTGCGCCGCCTGGGCGGCCAGGTCGCGGTAGGCGAGGAACTCGTTGAGCACCACCTTGGTCCCCAGCAGCGCCCCGACGGTGGGGGCCTCGTTCCAGGGCACCCCCATCAACCAGGCCAGCGGCGCCAGCGGCCAGCCCAGCATCGTGGACAGGCGCACACCGTGGAACCCGAACAGCCCCCAGAAGGCGCCCACCCCGGCGTCGATCATGTGCACCAGCGCCACGAAGGCGACCAGCATGGCTCCCACGTTCAGGGCCAGCTGCAGCCCCTCGCCCGCCCCGCGCGCGGCCGCGTCGATGACGTTGACGTCCAGGCGGGGCACCTCCAGGCGCACCTGCCCCAGCGTCTCGGGCTGGGTCTTCTCCGGCACCATGATCTTGCCGATCAGCACCGCCGCCGGCGCGCTCATGAACGAGGCGGTCACCAGGTACCCGGCGTCGATGCCCATGGCGGTGTAGGCCAGCAGCACCGACCCGGCGATGGTGGCCATGCCCGCGGTCATGACCGTGAACAGCTCGCTCTCGGTCATGCGGGCCATGTAGGGGCGGATGAGCAACGGCGCCTCGGTCATGCCCAGGAAGACGTCGCCGATTGTCGACAGCGCCTCGGCGCCGGAGATGCCCATGATCCTGGCCAGCGCTTTGGCCAGCAGCGCCACCACCCGCTGCATGACGCCCAGGTAGTAGAGGATGGCCATGATGCTGGCCATGAACACGATGATGGGCAGCACCTTGATGGCGAACACGAAGCCGACCACGAAGTTCTCGGTCCCCTGCCCGTTCGCCGTCGGCTGTGACACGACCGTCACCGCCGGCCAGGCGCCGAACACGAAGCGCACGCCTGCGTCGGTGAACCCGACGAAGGCGTCGGCGGCCGAGTTGGCGGCGATGAACAGCCGCTTGCCCAGCTCGGTCCGCAGGGCGAAGATCGCCATCCCCACCTGCAACACCAGCCCCCAGATCCAGATCCGGGCGTTGAAGGCCCCCCGCCGGTCGGTGGACGCCGCCCAGGCGATGGCCAGCAATGCGACGACGCCGAGCGCGCCCATCAGTCCGGCTCGACCACGAAAGGCGGCCGGCCGAAGCTGGCGCGCAGGTCGTTGAGGAAACGCATGACGCTGCGGCGGTTGATCAGCTTGCGCTCGCACCAGCGCTTGCCGGGAAAATCCAGCAGCGACAGGCCCAGCAGGATGAACACCAGCCCCGGGCCGGGCACCATCGGGAAGGCCATGATCACCCCCAGCGGCAATACCAGCAGACCCAGCAGGTTCTTCAGCACCAGCGAGGTCCAGCGGATGATCCGGTGTCGCCGCCACCAGGTATCGGGCGGCGGCCGCTTGACGAAGTGCTCGGCCGGCAACCGCACGATGACCGCCAGGCCAGCAGCGGTCGTGACCAGGGCGATGACCACCACCAGCGACACCTTGGCACCCAGCGACAACGCCCTGTACGCGTGGACGATCGAACCGAACGGCTCCGGCAGATTGGGCTCCGGCACAGGGCTAGGCACGGCCGTATATTGGCATGCAGCCCCGGACTGCAACGAGACTTCTGAAAACGGACCTGGCGGCGGGGCCCCCGGATCGTAATCTCCTCCACCAGCGTCTTGTCCGCGTCGTTCGAGCTGTCTTACGTGCCAGGGGTGACGTCGGTCCCCTCCGAGGAGTGGGATGCCCTCGTCGATGGCAACGACCCATTTGTCGAGTGGGGATTCCTGGCCGCGCTCGAACGCAGCGGCAGCGTGGGCCCGGGCACCGGGTGGGTGCCGCGCTTCACCCTGGTGCGCTGGCGCGGAGAGCTGGTCGGCGCCGCGCCCAGCTACATCAAGTCCCACAGCTACGGCGAGTTCGTGTTCGACTGGAGCTGGGCCGCCGCGGCGGAGCGCGCGCGCATCCCCTATTACCCGAAGCTTGTGGTGGCCGTGCCGTTAACGCCGGTTTCCGGCAGCCGCCTGCTGATCCGGCCGGGCGCCGACGCCGAGGCGGTGCGCGAGCAGCTGGTGCGCGGCCTGGTGGCGCTGTCCGAGTCGGCGGACTGCTCGTCGATCCACGTCCTGTTCTGCAACCAGGCGGAG
This sequence comes from Myxococcota bacterium, assembly GCA_046734815.1. Taxonomy (GTDB): domain Bacteria; phylum Myxococcota_A; class Polyangia; order Fen-1088; family Fen-1088; genus CAVYGB01. The sequence continues at coordinate 5,828 of JBKPRZ010000846.1, forward strand.
ACGCGCGTGCTGGCCGACGCCGGTTTCTCAGCGCGGCTGGGCATGCAGTTCCACTGGCGCAACCGCAGCCCCGAGCCCTACGCGGACTTCGACGACTTCCTGGGCGCGTTCCGCTCGCGCAACCGCAAGCAGGTGCGACACGAGCGCAAGGTCGCGGCCGGCCACGGGCTGAAGCTGGAGACCCGGGTGGGGACCGAGCTGCCCGAGAAGACCTGGGCGGTGTTGCAGCGGCTGTACGCCGCCAATGCGAACAAGCACGGCGGCGCCCGCTACCTGACCCCCGCCTTCTTCCAGGAGGTCCGGCAGCACTTCGCCCACCGGGCGGTGGTCAGCCTGGCCTGGAAGGACGACCGGGTGGTGGCCGGCACGCTCAACTTCGAGCGCGGCCAGCACCTGTATGGCCGCTACTGGGGCGCGCTGGGCGAATACGACATGTTGCACTTCGAGCTCTGCTACTACCAGCTGATCGAGCGGGCGGTGGCCCGACGCCACACCCTGTTCGAGGCGGGCGCCCAGGGCGAGCACAAGCTCAAGCGCGGGCTGGACCCCGCCCCCACCCACAGCGCGCACCTGCTGCGCCACCCGGGCCTGAACGCGGCGGTTGCCCGCTTCGTCGAGGGCGAAGCAGCCCAGGTCGAGCGCGAGCTCGAGTATTACAGGTCGCTGTCGCCCTACTCGCGCGGCCAGCCCGAACCGGCCGCGGTCAAGCAGTAGCGGGCTTGGCCACGTCGGAGGTGTAGGAGAAGGTCAGCGCCCCGTCGGCGACGTCGACACTCACCTGGCCGCCCGAGACCAGCTTGCCGAACAGCAGCTCGTCGGTCAGCGGGCGCTTGACCAGATCCTGGATCACCCGGCCCAGCGGCCGGGCGCCGTTGAGCGGGTCGAAGCCCTTGTCGGCCAGCAGGGCGCGGGCCGCCTCGGTCAGGGTCAAGGTCACCTTGCGTTCGGCCAGCTGCGACTGCAGCTCGACCACGAACTTGTCGACGATCTGCCCCATCACCCGCGGGTCCAGCGGGGCGAAGTCCACCTTGGCGTCCAGCCGGTTGCGGAACTCGGGCGAGAACAGGCGCTTGAAGGCCTCGTCGCTGTCGCCGAACCGTTCGCCCTGGTTGAAGCCGGGCAGCCGGCGCGAGAGATCCCGGGCCCCCACGTTGCTGGTCATGATCAGCACCACGTGGCGGAAGTCCGAGCTGCGGCCGTTGTTATCGGTCAGCGACCCGTGGTCCATGATCTGCAGCAGGATGTTGAACAGGTCCGGGTGGGCCTTCTCGATCTCGTCGAGCAGCAACACCGCGTGCGGCGTCTTGTGGATGGCGTCGGTCAGCAGCCCGCCCTGGTCGAAGCCGACGTAGCCGGGCGGCGCGCCGATGAGCCGCGAGACCGTGTGCCGCTCCATGTACTCCGACATGTCGAAGCGCACGAAGCCGATGCCCAGGATCTCGGCCAGCTGCTTGGCCAGCTCGGTCTTGCCCACCCCGGTGGGGCCGGCAAACAGGAAAGACCCGATCGGGCGCCCGGGGGCGCCCAGGCCGGCGCGGTTCATCCGGATGGCGTGCGCCACCCGCTCGACCGCCGGGTCCTGGCCGAAGATCTTGCCCTTGAGCTCGCTCTCCAGCCGGGCCAGCCGCTCGCGGTCGTCGGAGGCCACCCGCTTGGGCGGGATGCGGGCCATGGTGGCCACCACCAGCTCGATGTCCTTGACCTTCACCGTGCGCGGCTCGGCGTCGCCGTCCTTGTCCCGCGCCTTCTCCTTGCCCTTGAGCCGCAGCAGCTTCTTGCGCGCGCCCGCCTCGTCGATCAGATCGATGGCCTTGTCGGGCAGCTTGCGGTCGGCCAGGTGGCGCGAGGACAGATCGGCCGCCGCCCGCAGCGACCTGTCGGTGTAGATGACGTTGTGGAACTCCTCGTAGCGATCGCGCAGACCGCGCAGCACCTGCACCGTCTCCTCGATGCTGGGCTCGTTCACCTCGATCGCCTGGAACCGGCGGGCCAGGGCCCGGTCCTTCTCGATGTAGCTGCGGTATTCCTTGTGCGTCGTGGTGCCGATGCAACGCAACCGGCCCGAGGACAACATCGGCTTGAGCAGGTTCGAGGCGTCCATGGCTCCGCCCGAGGCGGCCCCGGCGCCGACGATGGTGTGCAGCTCGTCGATGAACACCACCGCGTTTTCCTTCTCTTCCAGCGCCTTGAGCACCGCCTTGAAGCGCTCCTCGAAGTCGCCGCGGTAGCGCGTGCCGGCCACCAGCGCGCCCATGTCCAGCGCGTAGATGGTGGTGCCCTTGAGGGCCGCCGGCGCCTTCCCCATCTCGATCCTCCGGGCCAGCCCCTCGACGATGGCGGTCTTGCCCACCCCGGCGTCGCCCACCAGCAGCGGGCTGTTCTTGCGCCGGCGGGCCAGCACGTGCAGGGCCCGCTTGATCTCCAGCTGCCGACCGATCAGGGGATCGATCTCACCCGCGCGTGCGCGCTCGTTCAGGTTCACCGCGTACGCGGCCAGCGGATCGGCCGGCGTCTCGCTGCCCCCGTCCTCGTCCGAGGCGGGCGGAATCGAACCCGGAGAGGTGGACGGCTTGGCCGGCAGCAGCTTGGAGATCCCGTGCGAGATGTAGCTGACGACGTCCAGACGGCTGATGCCTTCCTCACGGAGGAAGTGCACCGCGTGTGACTCCGGCTCGGAGAACATGGCCACCAGCACATTGGGCCCGGTGGCCTCCGAGCGGCCGGCCCCGACCACGTGGTTGATGGCCCGCTGGACCACCCGGGCGAACCCCAGGGTGGGCTGGGCCCGCTGGCCGCGTTCGTCCTCCTCTTCCTGATCGTCTTCCTTTTCTTCTTCGTCGTCGTCCGAGTCCTCGTCGTCGCGGTCGCCCTTCGTGTCCAGGGCGGCCGAGACCTCGTCGGACAGGAAGCGCTCGAGCTTGCCGCGCACGCGCGCCAGCGAGCCGCCGCAGTGCTTGATGACATCGGCGGTCTTCTCGTCGTCCAGCAGGGCCAGAAGCAGGTGCTCGAGGCCCGAGAACTCGTGGCGCCGGCGGGTTGCGTCCTCCAGCGCTTGCCGGATGGCCTTTTCCAGTTCCGTGCTCAACATCGTCCGGTCACTCTCCGCTTTGCCGCCGCACCGAGCACTGAAGGGGCATCTCGTGCTCGCGCGAGAAGCGAACCACCTGGTTCGCCTTGGTCTCGGCCACATCGTAGGTGTAGACCCCCGCGACGCCGATGCCCTTGGTGTGGACGTGCAGCATTATCTGCGTTGCCGTCGTCTCGTCGTGGTGGAAGAATTTCATCAGGACGTATACGACGAACTCCTGAGTGGTGTAGTCGTCGTTGTGCAGCAGGACCTCGTACAGCTTGGGCCGCTCGACCTTGGGGCGGTCGATGGTGGCGAGCTCCCGTTCCTTGACGGGTTTCAGGTCCTTCTTGTTGTCGGCCATGTGCGAAACGCCTGCTGACTCCCTAGATTGTCACGACTGCTCGCGCGATCAAGCTCGCCACCGGGACTGCGGTCCAGCGCGGGGCGTATACTCGCGCGATGGACCTTGCCGCTTTCGACAGCGCCCCTTTTGCCGACCGGCGCGCGCGGCTTGCACGGCGTCTGGACGATCGACCAGCCCTGTTCCCGTCCAGCACGGTGCGGCCTCGCAACTACGCCGCCAACACCTACCCCTTCCGGGCGGCCAGCCACTTCCTCTATCTGTTCGGCCTGCCCCTGCGGGGCGCCTACGGCCACTATGACGGCGGCGCCTTCACCGTCTACGCGCCCGAGCCCGATCCCGATGCGGCCCTGTGGCACGGCCCCGAGCCGGGCCTGGCCGACCTGGCCGCCGCCCTGGGCTGCCCGGTGCGGCCCTTGCCCGATCTGAAGGCGGCCCTGGACAGCAAGCCGACCGCCACCCTGCCCGCGCCCGACCTGGAAACGTGCGAGCAACAAGCCCGCTGGCTGGGCCGCCCGGTCCGCCCCGGCACCTTCGCCGAGGTCGACGAGCCGCTGGTCGACGCCGTGATCGAGCTGCGCCTGGTGCACGACCAGGCCGCCATCCGCGAGCTGCGCCTGGCCGCCTCGGCCACCGCCGCCGCCCACGCCGCCGGCATGGGCGCCACCCGCCCCGGCGTGCGCGAGCACGTGGTACGCGCGGCGATGGAGGCGGCGCTGCTCGACCGCGGCATGACGGTGGCCTACGGGTCGATCGTGACCGTGCACGGCGAGGTCCTGCACAACGAGACCCACCACCACCCGCTTGGCCCTCGCGACCTCCTGCTGGCCGACGTCGGCGCCGAGACCCCCGCCGGCTGGGCCGGCGACGTCACCCGGACCTGGCCGGTCTCCGGGCGCTACTCGGCCACCCAGCGCGATCTGTACGAGGTGGTGCTGGCCGCGCAGCGCACCACCATCGCCGCGGTCAAGCCCGGCGTCCGCTACCGCGACCTGCACCTGCTGGCCGCCCGCACCCTGGCCAGCGGCCTGTGCGCCCTGGGCATCCTGAAGGGTGACCCGGCCGAGCTGGTGACCGACGGGGTGGTCTACCTGCTGTTCCCCCACGGCATCGGCCACCTGCTGGGCCTGGACGTGCACGACATGGAGGACCTGGGTGACCGCGCCGGCTACCTGTCCGGCCGCAGCCGCACGCCCGAGTTCGGCATCCAGTACCTGCGCCTGGACCGCGACCTGCAGCCCGGCATGGCCGTCACCATCGAGCCCGGTCTGTACATCGTGCCCGCGATCCTCGGCGACCCGCAGCTGAGCCAGCGGACGCGCGGCCGCCTGGACCGCGCCCGCCTGGATCAGTTCTCCGACGTGCGCGGCATCCGGATCGAGGACGACGTCCTGGTGACCGCCACCGGCCACGACGTCCTCACCGCCGAGATCCCCAAGACCCGCGCCGCCATCGAGGCGGCGATGGCCTGAGCCGGGCGTTTACAAGTCGATCTCGGACAGCGCCAGGCAGGCGTTGGTGCCGCCGAAGCCGAAGCTGTTGGTCAGCGCCTTGCGCACCCGGGCCTTGCGGTAGGTGTTGGGCACGTAGTCCAGGTCGCAGTCGGGGTCGGGCGTGACGTAGTTGATGGTGGGGGGGACCTCGCCGCGGGCGATGGCCAGCGCGCAGATCGCTGTCTCGACCCCGCCGGCGGCGCCCAGCATGTGGCCGGTCATCGACTTGGTCGAGCTGACCATCAGCTTGCGGGCGTGATCTCCGAACAACGCCTTGATGGCATGGGTCTCGTTGGCGTCGTTCATCTTGGTCGAGGTGCCGTGGGCGTTGATGTAGGTCACGTCCTCCGGCCGCCAGCCCGCGTCCTTGAGGGCCAGCCGCATGCACCGCTGGGCCCCCTCGCCCTCCGGCGCCGGCGCGGTGATGTGGTGCGCGTCGGCGTTGGCAGCGTAGCCGCACAGCTCGGCGTACATCTTGGCCCCGCGGCTGCGGGCGTGCTCGAGCGCCTCGATGATGAGGATGCCCGACCCCTCGGCGATCACGAACCCGTCCCGTTCCTTGTCGAACGGGCGCGAGGCCTGGGCGGGCGCATCGTTGCGGGTGGACAGGGCGCGCATCGAATTGAAGCCGCCCACCCCCAGCGCGGTGATGGTGGCCTCGGCGCCGCCGCAGATCATGACGTCGGCGTCGCCGTGCTGGATGGTGCGCATGGCCTCGCCGATGGCGTGGGCGCTGGACGAGCAGGCCGACACGTGGCTCATGTTCGGCCCCTTGGCTCCGAAGCGGATCGAGATCTGTCCTGGCGCCAGGTTGATGATGATCTCCGGAACGAAGAAGGGCGAGATGCCGTGGCGGGGACCCTTGGCCAGCAGGGTGCTGTGGGTGGCCTCCAGGGTGGCCAGGCCGCCCAGGCCGGCGCCCACGAAGCAGCCCACCCGTTCGGCAAGCTCGCCGCTGATCTGCAGCTTGGCATCCTCCATCGCCATGGTGGCGGCGGCGATGCCGAACTGGATGAACAGATCGACGGTCTTGGCCTCCCGGGAGGTCATCCAGCGGGTCGGATCGAAGCCCTTGACCTCGCCGGCAAAGCGGGTCGCGAAATTCGAGGCATCGAACCGCGTGATGGGTGCGATGCCCGACTGGCCCGCCAGCAGTCCTTTCCAGGTCTCCTCGGTACCGATGGCCACGGGGGTGAGCAGGCCGATGCCGGTCACCACCACGCGTCTTCTAGACATCAACGTTCCGCCTCCTTGGCGACAGGACGAACCGAACCGGTGTTACTTGGCGCGCGCCTTGATGTAGTTGACCGCGTCGCCCACCGTCTTGATCTTCTCGGTGTCCTCGTCGGGAATCTCGATCTTGAAAGCCTCTTCCAGCGCCAGGACCAGCTCCACGATCGCCAGCGAGTCGGCCTTGAGGTCCTCGGTGAACGAGGCGCTGGCGACCACCTTGTCGGCGGGCACTTCCAGCTGCTCGACGATCAACTTGCTCACCCGTTCTTCGATGCTGTCTGCCATTTGCTCGATCCCTTTCTGACGATCGTTTCTGGTGCCTCCCCCGCGGGGCGGGGGGAACTTACAACGAGTTGCCGGTCCTCACATCAACAGACCACCGTTGACGCGCAGGACCTGCCCGGTGATGTACGACGCGTCCGGACCGGCCAGGAACGCCACCGCGTGGCCCACGTCCTCGGGCTTGCCCGCCCGACCCAGCGGGATCCCCTGCAGGATGGCCTCGCGCCGCTCGGGCGGCAGGTCGTTGGCGGTCATGTCGGTGTCGATGTAGCCGGGCGAGATCGCGTTGACGGTCAGCCCGCGCGAAGCGTATTCGCGCGCCCAGGTCTTGGTCAGGCCGATGATCGCCGCCTTGGCCGCCACGTAGGGCCCCTGCCCCGACGAGCCCATCTCGCCCACCACCGAGGTGATGTTGATGATCCGCCCGGCCTCGCGCGCGCGCATCACCGAGCGCAGCGCCGCCCGCGTGCAGGCCACCGTGCCGCCGAGGTTCACGTCCAGCGCCCGCTTCCAGTCGGCGTCCTTGGACCCGAGGGTCAGCGTGTTGACGGCGATCCCGGCGTTGTTGACCAGCACGTGGATGGCGCCTTCGCTGGCAGCGATCTCCTTGAAGGCGGTCTCGACCGCGTTGCTGTCGGATATATCGAAGCGCAGAGGAACGGCGGTGCCACCGGCCGCTGCCACCATCTGCACGGTGTCCACCGCCGCCGCCTCGTTGGCGGCGTAGTTCACCACCACCCGCGCACCCCGCGCGCCAAGTGCCACCGCGATTGCGCGCCCGATGCCGCGCGAGCCACCCGTCACGACCGCCACTTTGCCTTCCAGTTCCCGCGTCATATGCCCACACTCCTTATGGATTCGGGGTCCCCCGCAGATTTGCTGGTCATGGTCGGCACGATTCTCTTCAGAAGCCCTGCCAGGACCGTGCCGGCCCCTAGCTCGATCGCCTCGGTCACGCCCAGCGCCTCCAGCTTCTGCATCGATTCTTCCCACCGCACCGGCAGGGTCACCTGCTCGTACAGCAAGGTGCGCAGCCGGTCGGGGTCCTGGCAGGGCGCCGCCTCGACATTGGTCACCACCGGCACCCGCGGCTTTTGCAGGCGCAACTTCTTCAGCTCCTCGTTCAGCTTCTCGGCCGCCGGGCGCATGAGGGCGCAATGGAAGGGCGCGCTCACCGCCAGCGGCACCGCCCGCTTGGCCCCGCGCTCCTTGAGCACCTGCACCGCCCGATCCACCGCCGCCTTCGCGCCGGCGATCACCACCTGCCCGCCGCCGTTGAAGTTGGCCGCCGACACCACCGCGGAGGTCTCGGCCGCCACCTCGGCGCAGGCGGCGGAGACGACCGCCGCATCCAGCCCCAGGATGGCGGCCATGCTCCCCTGCCCGGCCGGCACCGCCTCCTGCATGAACTTGCCGCGCAGGTGCACCAGGCGGACGGCATCGGCCAGCGCCAGGGCGCCCGCCGCGACCAGCGCGGAATATTCACCCAGCGAGTGCCCCGCCATGTAAGCGACAGCGACGGGCGGGCGGAGCTCGGTCTCCTTCTCCAGCACGCGCAAGGCCGCCACGCTGGTGGTCAGGATGGCCGGCTGCGCGTGCGCGGTCAGCGCCAGCTCGCTATCCGGCCCCTCGAAGCACAGCTTCGAGATCGAAAAGCCCAGCGCCGCGTCCGCCTCCTCGAACACCGCCCGCGCTTCGGGGTGGGCGGCGACCAGCGCCTGGCCCATGCCCACCTTCTGGGAACCCTGTCCCGGGAACAGAAACGCGCGCATCGCCGGTCACCACCTCACCACGGCCGAGCCCCAGGCCAGCCCGCCACCCAGCGCCGTGAACAGCAAGATGTCACCCGCCTTGACCCGCCCCTGCTCCAGCGCCTCGTCCAGCGAGATCGGCAAGGTGGCCGAGGAGGTGTTGCCGTAGCGGGCGATGTTCAGGAAGAAGCGATCCATGGGAATGCCCGCCCGCTGGGCCACGCCCTCGATGATCCGGATGTTGGCCTGGTGGGCGAATACCGTGGTCACCTGGTCGGCGCGCAGCTGGTTCGCCTCCAGCGCGGCGGCGGCGGCGGCGGTCATGTTCTTGACCGCGTGCTTGTACACCTCGCGACCGTTCATGCGCACCAGGTGTTCGCCCGCCGCCATCAGCTCGGGCGTGAGCGGCTGGCGGGTGCCGCCGGCGGGGATGTGCAAGATGTCGGTGAAGTTGCCGTCGGCGAAAAGGTGCGTGGACAGGATGCCCCGGCCCTCGCTCTCGGCCTCCGGCACCAGCAGCGCCGCCCCGGCGCCGTCGCCGAACAGCACCGCGGTGTTGCGGTCCTTCCAGTTGACGATCCGGGACAGGATCTCCACCCCGATGATCAGCACGCGCTTGAACATCCCGCGCCCGATGAAGCCGTCGGCGATGGCCATGGCGTACAGGAAGCCCGAGCAGGCCGCCGACACGTCGAAGGCGGCCCCGCCGGGGCGGGCGCCCAGCTTGCGCTGCACGTAGACCGCGGTGGCCGGGAACTTCACGTCCGGGGTGACGGTGCCGACGATGATGCAGTCGACGGAAGCCGGGTCGACGCCGGCGGCCTTGCAGGCGCGCAGGCCCGCCTCGGTGGCCAGGTCGCTGGTGGCGCGGGACTCCTCCAGGATGCGGCGCTCGCGGATGCCGGTCCGCTCGACGATCCAGCTGTCCGAGGTCTCGACAATCTTCTCGAGGTCGGCGTTGGTGAGCACCTTGTCGGGCACACCCCGGCCGGTCCCCACGATTCGGCTTCTCAAGACGACATACCTCCTGCCGAGGTCCCCGAGGGGGCCGGCTGTTCGCGCCACAGGAACGCATGTTCGCTCACCGCCTGCCGCAGCTCGCGGGCGAGGTCCACCTGGGCGAACCGGCGGGCGGCGGCGATGGCGTTCCGGATCGCCCGCGCGTCCGAGCCGCCGTGACAGATGAGCGCCACCCCCTCCACGCCCAGCAGCGGGGCCCCGCCGGTCTCGGCGTAGTCGGTCTTGCGGCGGAACCGGCGCAGGGCCGGCTTCATCAGCAGCGCGCCCAGCTTCTCGAGCAGGCTGCCCCCGCGCACCTCCTCGGCCACCATGTGGAACACCGCCTCGGCCAGGCCCTCCAGGCCCTTGAGCAACACGTTGCCGGTGAAGCCGTCGGTGACGATGACGTCGACGGCCCCGCGAAAGATGTCGCGTCCCTCCACGTAGCCCAGGTACTCGAACTCGGCCGGTCCCCCGGTGCCGCGGGCCCGGTCGAGCAGGTGGTGAGTCTCGCGGGTCAGGGCGGTGCCCTTGTGCTCCTCGGACCCGTTGGACAGCAGCCCCACCCGCGGGCGCGCCTTGCCGTGGTGCAGGCGCGCGTAGACCGAGCCGAGCACCGCGAACTGGGCCAGCACCTGCGGCCGCGGGTCGACGTTGGCCCCCATGTCCAGCAGCGCGCACTGCCCGGTCATGGTGGGGAAGGTGGTGACGATGGCCGGCCGCTCTATCCCGGCCGAGCGCCCCAGCACGAACAGCCCGCAGGCCATCATGGCCCCCGAGTTGCCTGCCGAGACGATCGCGTCCACCTCGCCCGCCTTCAGCAGGTCGAAGCAGACGCGCATCGACGAGCGCTTCTTTCCGCGGACGGCCGCGGCGGGCGCGTCCTCCATGGTGATCACCTCGGGCGCGTGCACGATGCGGACCGAGGCGGGGGGGCTGCCGCCGGCCGCCTGGGCCAGCGCGCGCCCCACCCGTTCCTGATCGCCCACGAGCACGAGCTCCAGGTCCGGTTCCTGCGCCGCCGAGACAGTCGCCTGGGTCTCCACGCCTGGAGCGTGGTCCGAACCCATCGCGTCCACGGCGATGCGGACTCGACTCAGGTGCTCTCCTCCTCCTTGGGCTCCACCACCAGCCGGTCCTTGTAATAACCGCAGGCCTTGCACACCCGGTGGGGCAGCTGGGACTCACCACAGCGCGGGCACGGGATCACCTGGGGCACCGGCTGCTTCATCACCTGCGCCCGCCGGATGGCGGAACGCGACTTGGACTGTCTTCTCTTCTGGACGGCCATGACTTGGGCTTCTCCTTGGGCAGCGACTCAGGTCTTGAACTTGGCGAGGGCGGCGAGCTTGGACACCTTCGCCCCTTCTCGCTCGACACAATCACACGGCTTGACGTTGCGGTTGCCGCCGCACACCGGGCACAGCCCGGCGCAGTCGGGGCGGCAGAGCACGCTCACCGGCAGGGCCAGCAGGATCTCGTCGCGCAGCTCGGGCGCCAGGTCGATGACCCCGTCCTCGAAGGTCAGGACATCGGGCGCGTCCAGCGTGTCCTCGTCATCGTCGTCGGAGGGCCCGTCGTCCTTGTCGACGTAGACCACCGACACCGGGACGTCGAGGGGCAGCTCGGCCGGTTCCAGGCAGCGGCTGCAGGTGGTGCTCAGTGAGCCGCGCAATTGACCGCGCAGCAAATAATCCTGGCCACTCCGGTCCAGCCGTCCCTGGAACGCGAGCCCACCGGCGCCCGGCCGGGCGTCCACGTCCGGACACTGGGCGGACATCCAGGCGGCCGTGACCGGCAGGTCGACGTCCACGCCCTCGGCGCCGATATCCTTGACCTTGAACTGCATCATCCCCGGGGCCCGCGGGCCGAAAACGGTACATCGGGGCTCGCGGGAAGCAGGTAACTATAGGAAGTTGCCCCCCAAGGTCAACTACGCCCGGGCCAGGTCTGCCGCGGGTCTGGTGGGTCAGTTGCCGACGGCGGTTCCTAACGCGCCGCCGCCCAGCAGGAACAGCGAGCGCAGGTCCTGGTCGCGCACGACCAGCTGCAGCCCGAAGAACCAGTCGAAGAAGGCGCCGCCGCCCGCGATGGTGCGCTTCTGGTTGATGACGTCGTCCACCCCGGCGATGACGAACAGGTTCTGGTTGTAGACCGCCCAGGTGCTGCGCCCCTGCAGGCGCGGGTATTCGTTCGAGCGAGCGTCGAAGAGATCCACCGACAGGGTCAGCCGGTCGTTGAGAAAATGCAGGTCCGCGCCCACGCCGCCGGTCGACTCCTTGATGCCGAACCGACCGGTGAACGCGCCGATCCGCTTACCGAACTGCAGGGAGAAGCGCAGCTTGTCCAGCGAGGTCTTCACCGTGGTCTCGTGCACCAGACCGCGCTCGGAGCTGTCGGTCGTGATCTGGGTCTTCTCCCGGAAGCCGCGCGGGTCGTCGACGATCTCGATCAGGTAGAACTTGTCCGGGCGGGGGGCCAGCCGCAGCGAGAAGTAGTTCTTCACGGTGCCGGCCAGGTAGTTGTATTCGGTCCGCAGGCCCACCATCATCTGCAGCCGGGTGACGCCGCGGATGAAGCCGCCGGCGTCTTCGGTGATCTGCTCGATGTTGTTGGCGATGGTGTCGTCGGCCAGCAGGCGCCCGGCCGTCCCCTCACCCTGGCGCAGCCGCTGGGTCACGGTCTCGACGTTGCCCATCGACCGCTCCATGCTGTCGACGCTCTTCTGCAGGCTGGCCAGCTTCGAGCGCAGCTCCTGGCCGGTGGAGGTGACCTCACCTTCGCTCTTGCCCACCAGGCTCTTCATGCCGTCGGTGATCTCGCGGATGTTCCGCACCGCCACCTTGATGTCGTCCGATTCGCTGCGGGTGATGCCCTCGACGTGGGCGGCGATGTTGTCGATCCGCTGCAACATCCGCTCGAGCACCGCCGAGTTGCGCGACACCATCTCGTTGGCGGTCTCGGCGATCTGCTTGACCGGGCCGGAGGTGATCCCCTGGACCTCCTTGAGGATGTCCCTCAGCAGCGGCAGGGTGCTGTTCACCTGATCGAGGATCTCGCCCACGTTGGTGGCCTCGACGACCAGCAGGATCTGGTCGCCGTCCTGCAGCACCCGGTTGCGGCGCTGGACCCCGCCCTTGTTGTCGATCTCCGACCCGGGGTCGATCTCCAGGTAGAACTCACCCAGCAGCGAGGCGGCGCGCTTGGAGATGACCGCGTTCGAATAGAGGACGATGTTCTTGTCGATGCGGATGTCGACCCGGGCCTTCTTGGCCCCGAAGTCGTAGCTCCGGTTCACGATCTGGCCGATGTCGATGCCCGCCGAGCGCACACCGGACTTGTTGTACAGGCCCAGGGCATCGTTGAAGTAGGCGAAGACCTTGTAGCTCTCGCGGCTGGCGGACTCGTTGGTGTAGGTGAAGATCGAATAGCCGCCCACCAGCACCACCGCCGCCAGGATTCCGACCGTGACCGCGGCCCAGCTGCGCCTCATGCCGCCGCTCCTCCGCCGAAGCGCAGGGCCCCTGCCGTCTCGAGGAACTCGCGCAGCGCCGGGTGGGGGTCGGCCAGCAGCTCGGCCGGGGTCCCGGCGGTGACGATCTTGCCCTCGTGGAGCATGGCGATCCGATCGGCGATGCGGAAGGTGGAGGCCATGTCGTGCGAGATCACCACCGAGGTGACGCCGAAGTCGTCGGCGGTCTGGCGGATCATGTCGTCCACGTTCTTGGTGGCCACCGGGTCCAGGCCCGTGGTCGGCTCGTCGTACAGCAGGATCTGCGGCCGGTCGATCAGCGCACGGGCCAGGCCGACCCGCTTGCGCATGCCGCCCGAAAGCTGGGGCGGGAACTTGGTCTCGATGTCGGTGACGTGGGCCAGATCCAGGCGGGCCAGCAGCGCCCGCACCCGCTCGATGATCTCCTTATCCGACAGGCGGTAGCGCTCGTGCAGCGGAAAGGCGACGTTCTCCATCACGGTCATCGAGTCGAACAGGGCCACGTTCTGGAACAACATGCCGAACTTGCGCCGCACCCTGCCCAGCTGGACCTCGTCGAGGCCGACGATGTTCTCGCCGTCGACCAGGATCTGTCCCGAGTCGGGGTGGAGCAGCCCCATGAGGTGCTTCATCAGCACCGACTTGCCGGCGCCGGAGCCGCCGATGACGATGTTGATTTTTCCCCGTTCGATGTCGAGATCCACACCGCGCAGGACGTGCTGGGCGCCGAAGCTCTTGTGCAGGCCACGGACACGGAGCTGCCAGCGGCCTTCGTGCCGCTCTTGCTGTCGGGTATTTGCGTCTTCGGGACTCACTTCACGAACGGCCAGATTGTCGTGAGTATTTTGATCAAGAAGTAGTCGAGCACCAGAATCGACACCGAACCGACCACAACCGCACGGGTGGTCGCCCGCCCTACCTCCTTGGCGCCGCCACGGACGTAAAAGCCCTGGTAGCAGGCGGCAAGCGACAGGCAGAAACCAAAACAAGAGGCTTTGATTAGACCTTTTACATAATCGATAGGGTCGACCCAGAACCGGAACAAGGCCGACAGCTGGCCGAAGTCCACGTGGTGCATGACCACCGTGATGACGTAGCCGCCGATCAGGCCGACGAAGTTGAACACCAGGGTCATGACCGGCAGCATCACGATGGTCGCCACGATCCGGGGGGTGACCAGGTATTGAACGGGATTCACCGCGAAGGTGGTCAGGGCGTCGATCTGCTCGGAGACCCGCATGGAGCCGATCTCGGTAGCCATACCCGAACCGGCCCGGGCGGTGATCATGAGGGCGGTGAACACGGGGGCCAGGTCCTGGGCCAGCGCTATGCCCACCGCGAACCCCGACCAGCGCTCCTGCTGGAACATGCCCAGCGCCATGACGGCCTGCACCGAAGCGACCATGCCGGTGAAGAAGCCGACCAGGGCGATGATCGGCAGCGAGCCGACCCCGATGAACTCCATCTGCTCCAGGAACAGCCGTCCCCGGAACGGCGGGCGCAGCAGCCAGGCGAACGCGTCGACCGCCAGCCGGATGTGCTCGCCGAACGTGGCGACCACCCCGAGCGCCGCCGGCGCCTGGCTGTCGTTCAGGCGCTGCCGCCACAAAATGCGACGGTTGAGCGGGGTCGGCTGGGGCGGCGGCGGCGAGGGATTCGGGTTCATGGAACCCCTCGGCGCCCCCCGGCGGGGGCCCGCACGGATGACAGGGCATCGAATAAGCTCAAAGCTCGTTGAATCTTCACATCCCGCCCCCGAAACACCAACAAGTCTACCCTTTGTTCTGGGGCTGGTCGGGCAGGGGCGCGACGGGTCTGTCGCAGTGGATCGCTCCGAGAGCGACACTGGCCGGGAGGAGTATCGGCCAGGTCGACCCCAGGGAGGCTACGAGCGGGAGGCGCTACGCGTCAAGCAGCGCCCGAGACGGTCGTGCGGGCCAGGAACTGCGGGGAGATCGTGAGGCGTCGACCCTTGAGGGTCACCAGCTGCTGGCGGGCGAGCTCGGCGATCATGCGCGAGACGGTCTCGCGGCAGGCGCCGATCTCGTTGCCGATCTCCTGCTGGGTGGGGCACTTCCGGATGACCGTGCCATCCGGACTCGGTTCGCCCTCTTCCCGTGCCAGGCGGGCGAGCGCCCGGAACAGCCGCGTCTGAACGTCGGCCAGAGCCAGGTCGCAGGCGAGCCGCTTGACCCGCGTCAGACGGCGATCGAGGTCGCGCACCAGGGTGAGCGCTGCATCGGGCACGCCCCTGAGCTGGTTGATGAACTCCTCGCGGGGGATGAACAGCAGCAGTGTCGTCTCGGAGGCGACCCAGTCGTTGGCCAGTTCACCGGTGGGATCGAAGATCGCTTCGATGATCAGGTCGCCCGCCCGGTGTGCCTCGAGGGTCATCTCTCGGCCCCCTTCGGTGCGCCGGACCGCGCGGACGCGGCCCTTGACCACGAGGACGGCGAACCCACAGGTCTTGCCCTCCTGCAGGACGACCTGTCCGGCGGAAAAGGATCGCAGCGAAGCGACGCCGGCCATGGCCGACAGCGCAGGGGGTGGATACGCGGCGAACCAGGGACTGGCTCTCAGAGCGGAAAGAGCGGGGTGAGCAGTCGGCTCCCGCAGTTGTTGAGGTGCTTCCGTACGCAGCGGAGCGATGGCACTCATGATACCTCCTTGGGGTTCCGTCGCTGGACGAACGCAACCCCGGTGCCAATGTCGATGCCGCGAAAAGCTCGGGTTTTCGGGCTCTCTGCGGGATGTGCGTGTGACATCCATGCCACACCCAGCGAGTCGCCGCGACATCGCAGCCCACGATCAGGCTTTTCCGACGCTGTTCGCGCGATCCCGGATCCGGAACCGTGCCGGAACGTCGAGGAAGGAAATCGACGGTGCGATGGTTGATTGGTTGGAATTCTCGGCTTTGTCGTTCGTTCTGCGGGGCCACGCGTTTGCGCGCGCTTGACCATCCGCGCAGACTTCAGTCGGCTCTCGAAAAACCGAGGAGGTTCGGTGTGCGACGCTGTTTGCGATCGATCGTGCGCCGCCTTCCGGGGAGGACAATTTGCCCCTGCCTCGCATTCTGATCTTTTTGACAATCGTCCTCGGGATCGTTGGCGGCGTTCATTTCTATTTCTGGGTGCGACTGGTACGGGACACCCAGCTGCCCTTCCCGTACCGGCCCTGGGCCAGCGGCGCGTTGATCGTGCTGGCGGCCTGCTTGCCGCTGCCGTTCCTGGTGGGACGGCGGCTGCCGCCGGAGGTCAGCCGGCTGCTGCTGTGGCCCGCCTTCATCTGGATGGGGCTGATGTTCCTGCTGTTCGTGCTGCTGGTGGCGACCGATCTCATCCGGCTGGCGGCGCTGGTCAGCGCGAAGGTGGGAGCCACCGCGGCGCTGGATCCCATGCGCCGCACCTTCATGGCCCGGCTGCTGGGCGGCGTGGCCGGCCTGGGCGCGGCGGCGGTGGGCGCGGTGTCGATCCGCCAGGGGCTGCGAGCCGCCGAGGTGCGGGAGGTGAACGTGAAGCTGGCGCGGCTGCCGCGCAGCTGCGACGGCACGAGCATCGTCCAGCTGACCGACCTTCACATCGGTGCCACCCTGGGGCGGGCGTTCGTGGAGGACATCGTCCGGCGCACCAACGCCTTGAACCCGGACATCATCGCGATCACCGGCGACCTCGTGGACGGGTCGGTGCACAGCCTGTGGCCGGCGGTCCAGCCGCTGGCCGACCTGCGGGCGAAACACGGCGTCTACTTCGTCACCGGCAACCACGAGTATTTCTCCGGGGCCGATGACTGGATCGCGGCGCTGGGCCGGCTGGGCATCCGGGTGCTGGCCAACGAACGGGTCTCCATCGGACAGGGCGCCGATGGTTTCGATCTGGCGGGGGTGCACGACTACAGCGCCGGACGGATCGAACCGGCACACCGGTCCGATCCCGAGGCGGCGCTGGCGGGGCGGGATCCGTCGCGCGAGGTGATCTTGCTGGCCCACCAGCCCAAGAGCGTGGTCGAGGCGGCGCGGCTGGGGGTGGGGCTGCAGCTGTCCGGGCATACCCATGGTGGACAGCTGTGGCCCTTCACGCTGTTCGTGCAGCTGGCCCAGCCCTACGTGCTGGGGCTGCACCGGCACGGCGACACCCAGATCTACGTCAGCCCCGGCACCGGGTACTGGGGGCCGCCCATGCGCCTCGGCACCCGAGCGGAGATCACGTACATCCGGCTGTCGAGCGGCCAGGTGGCCTGAGCGCTCACCTGTCGGTGTCTCCCGCCCCGACCCCTGGTCGTTGCTCGGCCATGACGAAAAATCGGACGACGATAGCCTTGACGTTTTCGGCCGTGGTCGCCGCGGCGGGGTGTGGCGGCGGTGGCACCTTGTCGCTGCAGCTGACCGACGCCCCGCCCGATCTCGGCGCCATGAGCGCCGCACTGATCACCATCGACGACATCGACGTGCACGTTGCCGGCGCGGACGACAAGGACGCGGAGAAGGATGCCGACAAGGAAGACAAGGGCTGGCAGACGCTGAGCCGCACGCCCGAGACGTTCGATCTGCTGAAGCTGCAAAACGACGTGGTGGCGGCGCTGGGTGACTTCGCGCTGCCGGAGGGCAAGGTCACCCAGATCCGGCTGCACATCGACGTGACCGGGACCAACGAGATCCATCTGCAGAACGGACAGGTCTGCCCGCTGGATGTCCAGAATGTCTCCCGCGAAGGCGTGAAGATCAGCCACCCCTTCAAGGCCCTGGACATCAAGGAGGGCCACCGGACCTCGGTGGTGGTGGACCTCGATCTGAAGGAGTCGGTGTCGCAGGACGCTGCCTGCGTCTTCCGGCTGAACCCGGTCATCAAGCTGAAGTCCTCGAAGATGGATTGACGCCGGATCGGAGGTCCGATCAGGCGCCAGGCTGGTCGTCCAGCAGGGCGACGTCGAGGGTGGCCAGGCGGGCGGGCTCCATCACCAGGTCGATCTCCAGGACCCGGTCCCGGTCGATGGTGAACAGGAAGGCCGCCCGCAGCTGGCCGGCGACGGACCACACGGCGGCCGGTTCGCGGTTGATGAAGGCGCGACGGGCACCCCGGGCGCGGCCCTTGAACGTCGCCGCCACCGCCGCTGCGCCCCGGATCTCGCGGGCCAGCGGCGGCGCCCCGCCCCACTGGTTGGCGGCGGCGGTATCGACCGCCAGGGCGTCCGCCCGCACCACCACGTCGGGCGCGAGCACCGCCACCAGGGCATCGAAGTCGCCGGCCCGCGAGGCGGCCAGGAAGGCGTCGACCACCTCGCGGGCACGGCCGCGGTCGGCGGCGGGATCGACGGCGCCGCCCTGAACGCGGCGGCGCGCGCGGCTGGCCAGCTGGCGGGCGGCCACCGGCGACCGGCCGACGATGGCCGCGATCTCGTCGAACGAGATCGCGAACATGTCGTGCAGCACGAAGGCCACGCGCTCGGCGGGGGCCAGGCTGTCGAGCACGACAAGCAGGGCCGGGCCGATCGTGTCGGCCAGCAGCAGCTCCTGCTCGGGGTCGATGGCGCTTGCGGCGGCGGCGGCGGGCTCGGGGCCGGCGGCCTCGAGCGGCACCTGCGCGCGGGACTGGCGGGCGCGCAGCAGGTCGAGGCAGACCCGGGCCACCACGGTGGTCAGCCAGCCGCCCAGGTTCGCCACCTCGGCGGCGTCGGAGCGGGACAGGCGCAGCCACGCTTCCTGGACCGCGTCTTCCGCTTCGCTGTCGGAGCCCAGCATCCGGTAGGCCACCGCGCGCAGCCGGCCGCGGTGCGATTCGAAACGCTCGGTCAACGATCTTTCTTCGTCCATCGGTCACATCCTCTCCCGGTCATCCGTCATGGCTGTGACGAACCGAGACCATCGAATGTGACCGCAGCGGCGGCGCATCGATCGACACCGAGGAGAAAACCATGCAGGCACGGATGAAGAACCCCGCGATGATCATTCCCGAAGCCAGGTCCGCCATCCAGGACCTGGTCCGGGCGGCCTACAAGGGCGGCGTCCCGCCGAAGACGCTCGCGCTGGTGCACCTGCGGGCCAGCCAGATCAATGGATGCAGCTTCTGCGTCGACTCGGGCTGGCGGCATGCTCGCAACGCGGGCGAGTCGGATGAACGACTGTTCACCGTGGCGGCCTGGCGGCACGCGCCCTATTTCACCGAGGCGGAACAGGCGGCGCTGGCGTTGACCGAGGCCGTCACCCGGCTGAGCGATCGGACCGACCCGGTCCCGGACGAGATCTGGAATCAGGCCGCCCGACACTACGACGAGCGCGGCATGGCGGCGCTGCTGCTGTATGTGGCGGTGACGAACGTGTTCAACCGCCTCAACGTTCCGACCGGGGAGCCCGCCAGCGGCGAGTGGAAGGGCTAGGCGTCAGGGGTGATCTGGATTCTGGCTGTTTGATCGAGCGCGTGTCGATCGCGGCGGGGGCCGGTCGTCCTGTGGTCGGAGGATCGCGATGACATCGCCGGAGACCACCACCTCGGGAATGAGCCGCCGGAGCTTTCTCGTCGGATCGAACTGCGCGCTGGCCGCCGTGGGTTTGCACGGGTGTGCCAGCGCGCCGGCGCCGCGGCCGCAGCAGGCCTTCCCACGGCTGCACGAGCTGATGGAGGCGCGGGTGGCGCCGAGCAAGCTGCCCGGCGCCGTGTGGCTGGTGGCCCACGGGGAGGACGTGGCGGTCGACGCGGTGGGGGTCAGCGCGGTCGGCGGAACGACGCCCATGCGGCGGGACACCATCTTCCGGATCGCCTCGATGACCAAGCCGGTGACCGCCGCCGCGGTGATGATGCTGGTCGAGGAAGGCAAGCTGGCCCTGGATGCGCCGGCCGAGCGCTGGCTGCCCGAGCTGGCGAACCGGCGCGTGCTGCGGCGGCTGGATGGGCCGCTGGACGATACCGTCGCCGCCGCCCGCCCCATCACGGTGCGGGACCTTCTGACCTTCACCCTGGGCTTCGGGATCCTGTTCGACGAGAAGATGCCCATCCAGCGCAAGCTGGACGAGCTGAAGATGGTCAACGCGCAGCCGGTGCCCATGACTCCGCACGCACCCGACGCCTGGATGGCCCGCTTCGGCACGTTGCCGCTGATGCACCAGCCGGGCGAGCGCTGGATGTACAACACCGGCAGCCTCCTGCAGGGGGTTCTGGTCCGCCGCGCCTCGGGCCAGAACTTCGATGCGTTCGTGCGCGCGCGCATCTTCGTCCCGCTGGGCATGAAGGACACCGGGTTTCACGTGCCAGCCGAGAAGCTGGACCGGTACGCGGGGTGCGGCGTCTTCACGGACCCGCAGGGGCAGACCCACCGCATGGACGCCGACGGCGCCCAGAGCGCCTACGCCACGCCGCCCGTATTCCCGTCGGGGGCCGCGGGGCTGGTCTCGACGGTGGACGACTACCTGGCCTTCGCGCGCATGTTGCTGGGCGGGGGCGTGTACCGGGGCCAGCGGCTGCTGAGCGCGGAATCGGTGCGCGAGATGACCCGCGACCAGCTGACCGCCGAGCAGAAGGCGGCCTCGGCCTCCTCCTTCTTCCCCGGGTTTTTCGAGACGCACGGCTGGGGCTACGGGCTGGCGGTCACCACCAGACCCGACCCGGTGTCGCCGGTGCCGGGGCGGTACGGCTGGGACGGCGGCTTCGGCACGTCGTGGATCAACGACCCGGCCCGGAACCTGGTGGCCATCGTGATGACCCAGGCCTCCGATTTCCTGTTCGACGGCTCGCTGGACAAGTTCTGGCGCACGCTTTACGGCGGTGGCGTGGCAGTGGCAGCCGGTCCATGATCCCGCCGCGGAAGGGAGGCATCCATGGGCAAGAAGATCCTGATGCTGGTCGGCGATTACGGTGAGGACTACGAGATCATGGTCCCGTTCCAGGCGCTCGCGATGGTGGGGCACCAGGTGGCGGCGGTCTGCCCCGGCAAGAAGAAGGGCGAGAAGATCCGAACCGCCATCCACGATTTCGAGGGCGACCAGACCTACAGCGAGAAGCGCGGGCACGATTTTGCCCTCAACGAGACCTTCGAGGGCACCAAGGCCTCCGACTACGACGCCCTGCTGATCGCGGGCGGCCGCGCGCCCGAATACCTGCGCCTGAACCCGGCGGTGATCACGCTGGTCAAGCAGTTCGCCGAGGCGAAGAAACCGATCGCGGCGGTCTGCCATGGGCCGCAGATCCTCAGCGCCGCCGACGTCATCCGCGGCAAGAACATCTCGGCTTATCCGGCGGTGGCGCCGGAGGTGAGGCTGGCGGGCGCCGAGTTCGCCGAGGTGCCCATCGACCGCGCGGTGGTCGACGGCAACTTCGTCACCGCCCCGGCCTGGCCGGCGCACCCGGACTGGCTGGCCAAGTTCCTGGGCGTGCTGGGCACCCGCATCACCACCTGAGTGTCCAGGACGCGGTCTAGCCCCCGCGTTCGCCCAGGCGGGCGGCGCGGGTGAGCAGGTACTCGCGTTCGGGGAGGCTGGTCGTGCGCGCGGCGGCCCGGCGGTAGTGGTCGCTGGCTGCCACCCGGTCGCCGGCGCGCTCGAGCAGGTGGGCCCGGACCGCGTCCAGGCGGTGGTGCTGCGCCAGGCGGGGATCGCGGGACAGGGCTTCCAGGCGCTGCAGGCCGGCCGCCGTGCCGTGCACCATCGCCACGGCGACGGCCTGGTTCAGCGCCACCATCGGGTTGTCGGAGATCCGCTGCAAGAGGCCGTACAGGGCCAGAATCTGGGGCCAGTCGGTGTCCTCGACCCGGGCGGCCTCGTCGTGCACCGCCGCCACCGCTGCCTGCAGCTGGTAGGCGCCCACGCGGCCGCGGGCCAGCGCGGCGGTCAGCAGCGCGACGCCCTCGCCGATCTGGGCGCGATTCCAGAGGCTGCGCTCCTGTTCGTCCAGCGGGATCAGCGCGCCCGCCGGGTCGGTGCGCGCCGCGCGCCGGGCTTCGGTCAGCAACATGAGCGCCAGCAGGCCGGCGACCTCGGGATCGGTGGGCAGCTGCCGATGCAGGGTGCGGGTCAGCCGCAGCGCCTCGCTGGCCAGATCGGGGCGTTGCAGGTCGGGGCCCGCGCTGGCGGTGTAGCCCTCGCTGAACATCAGATAGAGGACGTGCAGGACGCGGTCCAGCCGCTGGGTGGCGTCGGCGGGGACGGGCATCTCCAGGCGCGCGCCCGAGTCCTGGATGGTCTGCCTGGCGCGGCTGATCCGCTGCGCCATGGTCGCCTCGGGCACGAAGAACGCCCGGGCGATCTCGGCGGTGGTCAGGCCGCCCAGAGCGCGCAGGGTGAGGGCGATGGCCGAGGCGGGAGACAGCACCGGGTGGCAACACATGAACAGCAGCGGCAAGGTGTCGTCGGCGGGGGACTCCAGCGCCTGGTCCGGGGCGGAGGCGACCTTCTCGTCGGGTGGGATGAGGCTGTCCACGCG
>JBKPRZ010000847.1:0-5857 GCA_046734815.1 Myxococcota bacterium
GCGCAGCGTCGGGGGTGCGCGGCGGCGGGGACGTGGGGGCGGTGCTGCCGCCGGCGTCGGGGGTGGCGGGCGGGGCGGCGGCGTCGGGGGTGGGCGGGCCGGCGTTGAAGCCGGGGCTGGGCGTGGGGCGCTGGTAGGTACCACCCGGCGAGACCAGGGTGGCCACGAAGCGCATCTTGCTGGGCAGGCAGTCGGTCTTCTTGGGGCAGCCGTTGGTGTAGGTCGCCGGATCCTTCAGCACCAGCTCGATGCTGCCAATCTTCGTCCCGAAGTTGATCTGGTTGCGCTGGTACCAGTGCCCGCCGGCCGCCATCGACCGCTCGGTCTCGTGCACGCCGGTGGTGGTGTAGGGCAACGTCTCGATGCAGCCGTAGCCACCGCTGGAGATGAAGCAGAAGTCGACGATCGTCACCAGGGCGCTGGGCTTGGTCTCCACCTCCTGATAAAAGTGGATCGTCCCGCCGGCGTAGTTGATGGGCGCCGTCCAGTTGCCGGGCTGGTTCAGCATCGCCCCGCTGACCTGGTGGTGCGCATCGCGGTCGGCGGTGTGCGTGTAGCTGATGTCGAACAGGACCACCTGCTCGGCGCGCGCCCGAGCGGCGGCGGCCACGGACAGCAGAACGGAACCGAGGGCCAGGGAGGTAGGCAGGACGCGCATTGAAGCTCCTCGAGGAGAAAAGCTGTCCCCGGTAGTGGCCCCAGCCCGCCCTTCCGACTCCGAACGGGTGTCCGCGTCGCTCCGCGTGGGCGCTGCCCCCGTCGCCGTCCGCCTCCCCTGGCGCCGCGCATCGCCCCGAAAAAGAAAAATCAGCGCATACTGTCGTCGTGGGCTTCCTCGCGCGGTTGTTCGGCCGCGGCGGCGACGAGCCGCCCGGGTGGGCGTCGTTTTTTCCGTCGGGGGCCGTCTATCAGCGGTTCTGTCAGGCGGTGATGGACGGACTGGCACGGCGCGGGCTCGAGGGCGCCATCCACGACGCGAATGTGCAGGTGATCAAGGACGGCCGCCCGCAGAGCTACGGCCTGCAGAACCTCGCCCAGCTGTGCAACCGGCTCGAGCCCGACAACTGGCCGGCGGCCATCGACAACCACTTCGACAACATGTTCCGCTCGCAGCAGCAAGCCGCCGATCTCGACCAGCGGGCCGCCAACTTCGAGGAGGTGCGCCCGCTGATCAAGGTGCGGATTCACCCCGCCGGCCATCCCGGCGTGGCCACCGGCCAGTGCATCCACCGATCCCTGGCCGACGACCTGGTCGAGATCCTGACCTACGACCTGCCCACCTCCGTGGTCAGCGTCCCCAGCGCACATGCGGCCGGCTGGGGCCGCGGCCACGACGAGCTGTTCGAGCTCGGTCGCCAGAACGTGCGCGCCGAGGGACGCCTGTCGCCAGAGCCCCTGCCCGCCGGTGACGGCGCCACACTGTTCGCGCTCACCGCCGACAGCTTCTTCGTTTCATCGCACGCGCTTCTCCTCGCCGACTACCTCGACCCGGTCACCCGCTGGGGCGCGCTGGTCGCCGTGCCCACACGCCAGGTCGTGCTCTTTCATTCCATCGAGGACCTCCGCGTGGTCAAGGTCATCAACACCATGATCCACGTCGCCCGGCAGGCCTGCGCCCAGGGTCCGGGCTCGATCACCGATTCGCTCTACTGGTGGCGCGACGGGCGCTTGCAGCGACTACCGGTGTTCATGAACAAAGAGCAGATCCATTTCGCGCCACCCGACGAGTTCGTCGCGGTCCTCAACAGCCTGTCCTGACGGCCGCGGCGCTCAGGTACCCAGGCCCTTGAGGAAAGAATACATGCGGGTGGAGTGACGGAAGAGCGGCGAGCCGGGCTTGACCAGGCTCCGGAGCTTCTGGACGCCCTCGTGGGCCAGCTTGTGCATCAGGTAGTCGACGGGGGCGCGCCGTCGGTAGGTGGCCATGTAGTCGCGCAGGGCCTCGCGGGTCTTGACCTGGGCGTTGTCGGCGTAGCGCACCACCCAGGGCGTGAAGTGCCGGTAGAGGATGTTCGGGGCCAGGGCCGAGCCCCAGTCGCCGTGCACGGTGGTGCGCATGTAGTTGCCGATCAGGACGTCGTCGAAGACCTGCCATTTCACCGCCGACATCAGCGAGCCGCGCGGCAGCTCGAAGGTCAGCCCGCGGCGCGGGCGCTTGCCCTTCCCCAGATCGATGTGGTGCTCGCGCCCGCCCACCCGAAAACGGACGAAATCGACCTTGCCGTGCAGGTGCTCGATGTCCTGGAAGTAGCTGGTGACCGCCTGCAGGTCGTCCTTTTCCAGCGGCACGCTCCAGTCGTCGTCGAACTCCTTGGGGTCGCGCACCGGGACTTCGAGCGGTCGCGGCGACAGGCGGGTGAGGTCACCGGACTGGTAACGAACGAAGGCCGGCACCGCTTCGCAGCCCGGCGGGCGGAGCGCCTCCAGGGTGGCAAGCGGCGTCGTGTACGGTCGGGCCCAGACGCTGTCGGCGCGCTGGTAGGCATGGAAGATCGAGAACGGGATGAAGTGGGTGGTGCCGAAGTATCGGGTCCAGAACCGTACCTTCTCCTCCAGGTAGCCGTCCCAGTACTGCCGGGACTCGGGGCTCTCGGTCGGTGGCTGCGGCAGCAGCCGGGTGCCGTCCTCGGTGTGGATGTTGATCATGTCGACGTCGCCGTAGCCGAACAGCTTCAGCAGGAACGACCGGCGGTAGCCGCGGATGATCCCGCGCACGAACCGTCCCCAGCCGCGCTCGACCGCATCGTTGAGGTTGACGACCAGGGTGCCGTCGATGTCGATGAGCAGGATCGCGTCCTGGTGATAGTCGGACACGCACATGGCCCGGATACGGCGCGACAGCGGCAGCCACTGCCGGTCGGGCATCACCTGTACCTGGAAGCCCAGCTCGCGCAGGTCCCGTTCCATGCGACCGCCGACATGGTCGGGCAGCAGGATCTTCTTGCCGGCCAGCCGGTCCAGCGAGGCCGGGTTCACGTGGTCCGGGTGACCGTGAGACAGCCACATGTATTCGGCCTGCATCACGTGTTCGAGCGCGTCGCCGGGGATCTCGTACGGCATGGTCCAGCTGCCGAAGTACGGTTCGCCCGCGATCCAGGGGTCCGTCGTCAGGACGGGCCGGTCGTCGATGCAGGTGACGGTGGCGTTGCCGATCGTCTCGAAACCAACCATCTCGTTCCCTCCCGCCGAGCAGGATGGGAACGCCGGCGAACGTCAGACATGCCGCGAATCCCTCAAAACGAAGCCGGCCTGCACCTGACCGGTCAGCGGGACAGGAGGACCAGTTCGGTGCGGCGGTTCTGCGCCTGGCCGGCGGGGTCGTCGTTGGAGGCGACCGGGCGATCGGGGCCATAGCCGGCGGTCTCGATGCGAGCGCCGTCCACGCCGTGTTCGGTGAGGTAGGCCTTGGTGGCCTCGGCCCGGGCCAGCGACAGCTGGCGGTTGACCTCGGGGCGGCCGGTGGCGTCGGTGTGCCCTTCCAGCCTGATCCGGGCGGTGGGGTGGGCGCTCAGCGCGCCCGCCACCTGGTCGAGGAGCGCCCGCGAGCCCTGCTCGATCTCGGGCGAGCTGGTGGCGAAGTGCACGTCGAACAGGAAGCGCTGGGGCAGCGATCCTTCGCTCTGCAGCGAGCGGGTCAGCGCCGACACGTCTCCGTCGGACAGGCGGGCGGTGGGCGCGGACATCGGCGCGGTGACGGCAGCGGTCGGCCGGGTCGCCTCGCGCCGGCCGATGCGGCTGACCGCGAAGGCGACCAGCGCCAGCACCGCCAGCAGGCCAAGTATCCACCAGGGGAAAGCGCGCCGGCGCTCGACGACCTCGGGCCGCCGCTGCAGACGTTCGGCGGCGCCGACCCGGGTGGTGGCGGCGGCCCCGGCGGGCGTCAACAGGCTGGCCAGCGGTGCGGGCAGCAGGCCCGCGGCGATGCTTCGCTGTTCACCCAGGTACCGGCGCAAGCCGCCGGCGTCGAGGTGGTCGGACATCGTGCGCTTGGTGATCATTCCCATCACCAGCGGGCCGGCCAGGCCCAGCAGCTTGGAAGTCCCGCCGTGGCTGGCCCCGCTGTGCCTGGAGATCCCGTCGACCACGCTGCCCAGCTTGCCGCCGAACAGCCCGCCCATGAACCCTTGACTGGCGTCGACCAGCCTGCCGGTCGCCGCCGGATCGGTCACCGTGTCGCTCAGCTCCTCGGGCTGGATGTGCGGGTAGTCTCCGCGTTGCACGTGCGCCAGCAAGGCCCGCGATCCCTCGTCGGTGGAGGCCTGGTCGGCGACGCCGACCATCGACACCGGGATGGCGTCCTCCACCGCCGCCTTCGTCGCGGCCGGGCTCTCGCCCAGCCACGAGCTGATCCTCCCCAGGGTGTCCTTCCCGAAGGCCGTGCCGAACATGTCCATCACCGATTCCATCGCCGTCCTCCTTCCCCGTCACGTGTGCGGAGACGCCATGTAATGGACTGTGTAACGAACCGCCGGGGCCCGCGACGGATCCGGCGGCGATCGTCATCGCTTGCGGGCCAGGCTGACAGCGCGGTGATCCAGTCCGCTTCGGAGGTGGGCGAATCCTGCGTGATGCGACGGACCGATGGTCGCGCGGCGGCGCGACGTCGCGACGTGGGAGAGCGGCGCCGGTCTGCGCGGCACAGCCCCGGGATGGCGGGAACGGGTCGCCGGTGCCGGAAAACCCGAGGCTTCCCGACAGCCTCGCGCACGCCCCTTCAGGGTCGCCGGCAGGAGCCGATGACGGATTACATGAGCAAGAGGGGTGACTGGTCGGAGGCTCCGACGCGGCTGTGCCGCGAAACCGACGAACCGGTGGCGCAGGCCTTCCAGGAACAGGGCGTCCGCACGGTGCTCGAGGCGCCCGCGTCGATCGCGGCGCGGGCGTACGCATCGGTGGTCGCGCCCGAGCGAGGCGCGTCGCGGCCCCAGTTGCCGCTCGCGCCGGCGCTGCGCCAGGTTTTGTCCGGCGCGCCCGCGCCGAGCGCCCCACGCGTCCCCACCCCGCCCGCCCGCGCCTCCCTGCCCTACCTCACCACCCGTCGGCCGACGCCGGGGCGCCTGGCCCCCCTGGAACCCGAGCGCCCGCGCCGGCTGACCTTGACCGCCCTGCCCGACTCGAACCCCGCCTCGATCCCGGTGCTCCCGCTGGCCCCCATCAGCCGTCTCGAGCCACTGGCGCCCGCGCGCGCCGGGCGCCCGGCGGCGGGGCGGCAGCGCTTCGTCGGGGTCCTCGCGGTGGCCGGCATCGTGCTGTGCATCGCCGCCCTGGCGCGCGTGATCCTGTAGGCGGCGGCGGACGGCTCAGGCGGTCGGCGACACCACCGCAGCCGGCATGTCGGCCAGGGACTCGCGCCGCTTGAGGGCGGAAACCACCAGGTGAAGCCAGGCGAAGCTCCAGGCCACCAGCGCGAGCATGATCCAGAAGCAGCTCTCGGGTTGCCGGGTGGCGCGCTCGAGGTAGCCGAATGCCAGCGGCATCAGGAAGCCGCCCAGCGCACCCAGGGTGCCCACCAGCCCGCCGACCGCCGCGACGTCGTGGGGGAAATATTCGGGGATGTACTTGTAGACCGACGCCTTGCCGATCCCCATGCCGATGGCAAGGACCTCGACGCAGACGAAGGCAGCGTGCAGCCGGTCCGAAATAACTTCGCAATTTCCGCCGCCTCCCGACGATTGGATGCACCGATGTCATCCACGATTGCCCGACCCAGCGGCGTGCGCGCAGCAGGCGACTCGACGCCTTTTCTCCATCTTTGCATTCTCGTGGCCGGAATGGCCGCCGGCTGCCGCGGCGGCGAGGCTGCGGGCGGCGCTCCCCCGGTGGGGCCCGGGCCCCGGGGAACCGCGGGGTCCAGCGC
>JBKPRZ010000848.1:0-4144 GCA_046734815.1 Myxococcota bacterium
GGCCGCCACCACCTGCTCGGCCCCGTCGTCCGGGCTGGGCGCATCGGCACCGTCGGGAACGCGCACCTCCACCCCCAGCCGCCGGCGGCGCAGGTGATCGATGGCCAGGCGCGTGCCGGTCAGGTACAGCCAGCGCAGCCGGGCCGGGACCGGTTCGTGGACCACCGGGCTGCGGCAGAAGCGCAGGAAGGTCTCCTGCGCCACGTCCGCCGCCTCCTCGTTGTCGCCGAGCATCCGCGCACACTTGGCCCGCACGATCGGGAAGTGTCGCTGGAAGAAATCGTCGAGTTCCTTGGGGGCCACCGCGAGCATCCCTGGCCGGCTCCACAGCTCATCGAACGAACCGCCCGGCCGAAAGCGGACATCCGATCCGCTGTGATCGGGCGCCCACCCGGGGGGCTGTCGATCACGCATTTTGCAGCAGCAGGGGCGCGGCCGCCGCGGGGCGTCCTTCCGGCTCGGTGGGCATCGGCACCCAGGCGCGCGGCCGCTCGACCAGCCGGTAGGCGAGGTAGGCGGGCGCACCGCCGAGCACGACCGCCAGCGTCCAGTACAGCCGCCGGCCGCGCGGGGCAGCCATGTGTCCAAGCCGCCGGAAGGCCAGCGCGGCCAGCAGGGCGGTGAGGAGCAGGTTGGCGCTCAGCGCGGGCCAGTCGCCCAGCAACACCGGGCGGTCGAGCAGCAGCGCCGAACCGAGGTCCAGCGCCCGCTGGGGGCCGGCCAGCGGCGCGGCCAGCGTGCTCAGCGGTGACCGCAGGGCCGTGGACCCGCGCTGCAGGAAGGCCAGAAGGTGCTCGCCGAGCGTGTGGGGGCGGTACTGGTGGGCGAACATGGGGCCGCCGTCGCCGCGGACCCAGACGTCCACACCGGTGTCGCCGCGCAGGCGGACCTCCTGCACCGGCGGCTCCTCGACCACCTCGAAGCCCTTCGGCGCCTGCCGGTCGACCCGCACGAAGCGATCCTCCTGCCAGAGATAACGTCCGTGTTCGCCCTCCGCCATCACCGGCGGAGAACCCACGAATCGATTGTTCTCCGAACGGAACAGCCGGACCGGCCCGACGAAGCGATCGCCATCGGGCAGCGGCGTGCGCACCACGGCGGGAGCGTCGGCAGCCATGTGCAGTCGCCACAGCTCGCCCTCCGTGCCCAGGAAGGTCTCGGCGCCCCAGCTCTCCAGCACCGTCGTCCGGTCGGGGAACGGTCGCCCCTCCGGTCCCCGCCCCAGCACCCAGAGCCGCGGCTGGTCCTCGCCGGCACCATCGTTCTCGGCCAGTCGGTACACGCGCAACTGGCCTTCGTCGTCCATGAACACGCGCACCTGCCGGGGGCCGTCGTAAGCCAGGCGCCGGTAGTCCTTGCCGCGCACCCGATCCACCGCCCAGGAGACCTTCCCGGCCCCCGGGAACGATCCCGAATGAACCGGTCCTTTGCCGGTCGCGGGCATGGGCGCCAGCCGCCGCGGGTCGTGGTCGGCGCTGAACACCTTTCTGGGCGCGCGGGCCAGGCGCTCGATGCGGCGGTGCTGGTCATCGACCTGCCAGAAGTGTCCATCGCGACCGGACCACTTGTACAGGATGAGCTGACCATCGCGCACGCCGATGTCCGGGTACTGGTGCATCAGCGCCAGCCGGGCTGTCGCCTGGAGCACGGTGAGCAGCAGCGCCGCCGCCACGCCCGTCACCAGCAGCAGGGCCGTGCCGGCGCCGGTGAGCCGCGGCCACTGCCAGGGACGGTCGCGATCGGGAGCCAGGCGCCGGTTGCGTTCGGCGAGCGCGAGCAGCAGCGGAGCCGCCGCGGCGGTGAGGATCACCGTGCCCGCGAAGACGGCGGGCCGACCGTTGACCACCGCGATGAAGACCGCTGTGCCGAGCACGCTGGCTCCCGCCGCGGCCAGCAGCACGCCCCCGACGATGGACCGGGTGCAGGACGCCAGGAAGACGGTCAGCGCATAGAAGAAGAAGGCGGGGGCGGCCAGCACCACCAGCGTGCCCCAGCGGCCGGGGTCGACCAGCGGGGCGTTGGGGCTGAACAGCAGCGATCCCAACAGGTGCAAGGTCGGCACCGCCAGGGCCCAGCTGGCCACCACCACGAGCCCGACCAGATGTCGGGTCCAGAAGATCCGCCGCGGTGACAGCGGCCGGTGCGAGAGGTACTCCCGGGCGCCCAGCAGGTCGTCGACGAACAGAGCCCAGAGTGCCACCACCGGGGCCGCCACCGAGTAGAAGCCCAGACCGACCTCCAGGAAGTCATTCGAGGGCAAGATCCACACGCCGGCGACCTCGTTTCCACCCTGCTGGATCAGGATGTGGATCGCGATTCCCAGCAGGGCCAGGGGCCAGGCCCAGCTCAGGTCGTTCTTGATCAGGGATCTCATGCGGCGGCCTCCGTCTTCTTGTCCGGGTCGGGGACCA
The DNA here is from genome assembly GCA_046734815.1 of Myxococcota bacterium. Taxonomy (GTDB): domain Bacteria; phylum Myxococcota_A; class Polyangia; order Fen-1088; family Fen-1088; genus CAVYGB01. The sequence continues at coordinate 2,412 of JBKPRZ010000848.1, forward strand.
AACGGGTGGTGGCGTCTCGGGTGAGGGCCAGAAACAGGTCTTCGATGGTGACCGGCAGGGCCGGCCCCAGCCGGGCGCCGCCGGCGGCGAGCGCGGTCTCCATGGCCGCGTCGCAGTCCACCAGGGTCAGCTCGAAGCCCAGCTGGCGGCGGTCGGCGCGCAGCAGGCCGGGCAGGGCGGGCGGTGAAGCGGCGGGCTGCCCCGGGCCGGGGGTCCAGGCGCGCTTTTGCACCCGGCGGCGGATCTGGTCGGTGTCGGCGTCCACCAGCAGGCGGCCCTGGTGCAGGATGCTGATCCGGTCGGCCACCCGCTCGACGTCGTCGAGGAAGTGCGAGGAGAACAGCACCGCCAGGCCGCGGTCGGCCAGCAGGTCGATCATCACCTCCAGCAGCTCGCGGCGCATGACCACGTCCAGGCCCAGGGCCGGGTCGTCCAGAACCAGCACGTCGGGGTGGCTGGCCACCGCCACGATCAGCGCCAGCTGCGCGCGCTGCCCGCGCGACAGCTGGACCACCCGCAGCCGCGGCGGCAGCCCGCAGCGGGCGACGGCGGCGTCGGCGAAGGCGCGATCGAAGCGCGGCCGGGTGCCCGTCTCGAAGTCGAGGATCTCGCGCACGCGCCGCAGGCGGTACAGGCGGTGGTCCTCGGACACGTATCCGATGCGGGCGCGGTCCTCCGCGCGCAGCTGCAGGCTGGGGCGCCCGAGCACGGTGGACTGCCCGGCGTGCGGCTCCAGGAAGCCGAGCAGGATGCGCAGGGCGGTGGTCTTGCCGCTGCCGTTGCGCCCCAGCAGGGCGTGGATACGGCCGGGCAACACCTGCAGGTCCAGACCGCGCAGCACGGCGCGGTCGCCGAAGCGGCGGCAGATGCCCGAAAACGAGAGGGCAGGGGAGGAGGGGTCGTCGTTCATGGCTGACTCCTGTCGGAGAAACGGACCGCGGACAGCGCCTGTTCCACGGCCTTCTGCACGTCATCGGCCTCGAAACCGAGGTGGAAGGCCTCGGTCACCATTCGCTGCACCAGGTCCTGCAGCTGCCGGCGGCGGTGCTTGCCCGACAGCGCGCTGGGGCGCCCGGTGACGAAGCAGCCCGCCCCCTGCCGGCGCACCACGATCCCGTCGCGCGTGAGAAGCTCGTAAGCCCGCACCACGGTGTTGGGGTTGACCGACAGCTCCTGCGCCAGCTCGCGCACCGAGGGCAGCTGCGCGCCCGAGGCCAGCTCGCCGCGCGCCACCGCCTCCTTAACCGCAAACGCGATCTGCTCGAAGATCGGCTCGGCAGAGCGCAGGTCGATGTTCATCAGCATCCGGATTCACCGCTGTATCAACTGTACTAGGAATACTAGTACAGTGGGTCCGGCGCCCCGGCAAGAGAAAAGCACCGCCTCCTCGAACGCCCGGCGACGCCCGTCACACCCGACGGCGATCACACGACGGGCGGGGCTAACCGCTCCTGCTGACGGGCTCGGGGTGAATTACAGGCAGAGGCCGAGGACGCAGGCGGCGTTCAGGATGCATTCGCGGGAGCTGGCGCAGGGGCCGCTGGCTTTGCGGGCGACGCACTGGCCGTTCTTGTCGCAGAACGAGTCGTCGGCGCAGTCGTCGTGGGAGGCGCAGCTGAGCAGACAGCCGGTGCTCGTGCAGCGGTAGCGCTCGCAGTTCACCGCGGCGGCAGGGGTGCAGCTGCCCTCGCCGTTGCAGCTCGAGGCGGGGACGAAGCGGGTGCGGTCGCAGG
>JBKPRZ010000849.1:0-9693 GCA_046734815.1 Myxococcota bacterium
GCCCTGCGCTGGCCGGCTGGCGGCGGCACCGCGCCCGCCTGGCGCTGGGCGGGCTGTTCGCGGCGCTGGTGGTGGTGGCCGCCGTCCACCGCTCGCGCGGCGCCGGCGGCGGCGGTGACCTGACCGTCGCGTTCGTGCCCAAGCAGATCGGCAACCCGTTCTGGATCACCATGCGCAAGGGCGCCGAGGCCGAGGCCAGGCGGCTGGGCGTGCGCGTCCTGACCCTGGCGCCCGATCGCGAGACCGACGTCGAACGCCAGCACCAGATCATCGAGAACCTGATCGAGCAGCGGGTGAGCGCGCTGCTGATCGCCCCCGCCGGCGCGCGCGAGGTGGTGCCGGCGATCAAGAAGGCCAATCAGGCCGGCATCCCGGTGCTGATCGTCGATTCGGATGTCGACCGTCCCACCGCCGCCGCGGCGGGGGCCCGGACCGAGACCTACATCGGGTCGGACAACTTCGCCGGCGGGCGGATCGCCGGCGAGGCGGTGGCGCGCTGGCTGGACGGCAGCGGCGCGGTGGCGGTGCTGGAAGGCACCCCCGGCCACGAGAGCACCGACCAGCGGCGCAAGGGCTTCGCCGCCGCGCTGGCCGCCCACCCCGGCGTGCGCATCGTCGCCTCGCAGACCGCATCCAGCGAGCGGGCGCGCGGGTTCTCGGTGGCCCAGAACATCCTGCAGGCCCACCCCGACCTGCGCGCCATCTTCGGCGCCAACGACGAGATGGCCCTGGGCGCGGTGGAGGCGGTGGCCGCCGCCGGGCGCGCCTCGGCGGTGCGGGTGGTGGGCTTCGACGCCGCGCCGGACGCGCTCACGAACATCCGCGGCGGCCGCATGGCCGGATCGGTGGCCCAGTTCCCGGCGGAGATGGGGCGCATGGGCGTGCGCGCGGCGGTCGAGCTGGTGCGCGCCGGCACCCACCCGCCACCGGTTCTGCACACCAAGGTCGAGATGATCGACCGCCAGAACGTGGAAGCCTTCCTGGCGGCCCCCTAGAAGTCACCATGCACGCGACCACCGGCGGCTGGAACATGAAGAGACGGCCATGACCGCCGCGGCCGAACGCGTGTCGATGCGCGCGATCGACAAGTCCTTCCCGGGCGTACAGGCCCTGCGCGGGGCCAGCCTCTCGGTGCGGCCGGGCGAGGTGCACGTCCTGCTGGGCGAGAACGGCGCCGGCAAATCGACCCTGATGAAGATCCTGTCGGGCCAGCTGCCCGCCGACGCCGGCTGGATCGAGCTCGACGGCGCGCCCTACCACCCCGCCTCGCCGCTGCACGCGCAGCGGGCCGGGGTGGCGATGATCCACCAGGAGCTGAGCATCATCGGCGCGCTCAGCGTGGCCGAGAACATCCTGCTGGGCGACGAGCCGGTCCGCGCCGGCGTCATCGACCGCGCCCGCCAGCGCGACCGCGCCGCCGCCCTGCTGGCCGCCGCCGGTTCCGACCTGGACCCCGACCGCCCCGCCGCCGGCCTGTCGGTGGCGCAGCTGCAGGTGGTGGAGATCGCCAAGGCCCTGCGCCACGAGGCCCGGGTGCTCATCATGGACGAGCCCACCGCCGCGCTGTCGGACGCCGAGACCGCCCGGCTGTTCCAGGTGATCCGCGGCCTGGCCGGCAAGGGCGTGTCGATCCTGTACATCTCGCACCGGATGCCCGAGATCTTCGCCCTGGGTCAGCGGGTGACGGTCATGCGCGACGGGGCCACCGTGTCGACCGCCGACGTCGCCAGCACCACCGCGGACGCGCTGATCGCCGCCATGGTGGGCCGCCCGGTGGACCAGCGGGTGCCACCGCGGACCGCGCAGCCGGGGGCGGTCTGTCTGCAGGTGCGCGGCCTGCAGCGCCCCGGCCTGGGTCCCATCGATCTGGAGGTGCGCGCCGGCGAGGTGTTCGGGCTGGGCGGCCTGATGGGCTCGGGCCGCACCGAGGTGGCGCGCGCCATCTTCGGCGCCGACCCGGTCAGCGGCGGCCAGGTGCAGGTGGACGAGCGCGCCCTGGACGGAACGGTGGCGGGGGCCATCGCCGCCGGGGTGGGCTTTCTGACCGAGGACCGCAAGGGGCAGGGTCTGGTGCTCGACGCCCCCTCCGCGGCCAACATCAGCCTGGCGGTGCTGGACAGCCTGTGCCGCGCTGGCGTGATCGACCTTCGCGCCGAGACCGCCCTGGCCGAGCGCTACCGCGAGCGCCTGCGCATCCGCCTGCCCTCGGTGCAGCAGCCCGCCCGCACCCTGTCGGGCGGCAACCAGCAGAAGCTGATCCTGGCCCGCTGGCTGGCCGCCAACTGCCGGGTGCTGCTGCTGGACGAGCCCACCCGCGGCGTCGACGTCGGCGCCAAGGCCGAGATCTACGACCTGATCGCCGAGCTCGCCGGCCGCGGGGTGGCGCTGCTGCTGATCTCCAGCGACCTGCCCGAGCTGCTGGCGCTCTCGGACCGGGTGGGCGTCATGCGCGCGGGGCGCCTGACCGGCATCCTCGACCGCGCCGAGGCCACCCAGGAACGCGTGATGTCCCTGGCGGTGGGCTGACCACTCAGGGTTTGCCGGCGTCGAAGATGCCGTCGAGGATCGGCTTGGTCTGCAGGCGCAGCTGCGCGCCCAGCAGCCCGGTCGCCTCGAGCGCGATGAACACCGCATACCCGCGGGCGTTGTCGATCCAGGGAATCGCGCCCCAGGCCCCCGGGTCCGCCACCACCGGGTTGACCCTATCCACCCACCACCCCAGGCCGTACCCGGGCAGCGTGGGATCCTGGGTGGCGCCGCCGTAGGCCGGGCCGATGCGGTCCTGCTGCATGCGCGCGACCGCCGCCTCGCTGAGCACGCGCGTGTCCCCGCAGCGGCCGCCGCGCAGATGCATCAGCAAGATCTTCCCGTAGTCCGTCACGGTGATATAGGCCCCGCCCTCGAGGTTGGGGTTGTCGGTGCGGTCCAGGTTGGCGAGGGTGGCCATGAAGAAGTCCGGGTAGGCGCTGGCGGTCGCGCGCGAGAACGGGTTGGTGTACCCCAGCGTGCTCGCGCCGCAGGGCTCGACGTAGGTCTCGCGGATCAGCTGCTCCCAGCTCGTGCCCGAGGCCACCTCGGCCACGCCGCCGGCCAGCTGCCACTGCCCGCCCCCGTACCGGAAGCGCGTGTCGGGCGGCACGATCCGGTCCGCATCCGCCGCCTTGTAGATCATCTGGCCGCAGGCAGACAGCGTCCCGCGGGGCGCGTACTGGCAGATGTAGGGCGGGTAGGCAGCCTCGTCGACCAGGCCCACCAGCCCCGAGCTGTTGGACAGCAGCTGCGCCACCGTCAGCGCCGACTTCCCCTCCCCCCAGGCCGCGCCCACCGCCGCGCCGATCGGCCCATCGATGTCGATCTTCTTCTGGTCCGCCAGCCGCATCAGCACACCCGCGCTGAGGACCTTGGACGACGAGGCGATCAGGAACGGCCGATCCGCCGCGAAGCCCCCGTATCCGCGCAGGAGCACCTGCCCCCGCTCGCGCTGGACGATCACCGCCGCCGCCCCTTTCAGGTTCTGGGCCGCGAGGAACCCATCCACCGCCCGGTCGAACGCGGAAAAATCCAGCGGCGTCGCCGCCACCGCCGGCGTGTCCGGCCTGGACGAATCGCCACACCCCGCCCCGGCCAGCAGCAGACCCAGCCCGCATCCGAGAATCCATCGCATCGGTTTCATGGCCGCCAACATGCGCATGACCAACAGACACCGAACCTTGGATCTATTGAAAGATCTTCAGTATCCGGTTCCCTGCTGATCGGGAGCGCAACTGCGTCAGCGCACCGGGCGCAACAACAAATGACAGGTGGGCGCGCAGACCCTCTGTTATGCAGACATCCTGGACATGACCTTTCCGCGCGTGTTTCGTGCCCTCGCGGCTGCCGGCCTGGCCACGGCGGTCCTCACGGTCGGAGGCTGCACCAGTCCCCGGAACGACGATTCGGTCCTGGACGCCGCTGGCTCCCTCGAGGACGCCCGGCCCACGCCGCCGCCCGACTCGAGCATCGGAACCGCGGGCCCCCGGCCCGCCGACGCGGGCACCGCCGCCCCGGATGGGCCGGCAGCGGACACCAACCGCCCGCCCGACAGCGCCCCGCCGGGCCCGAGCTCGGACGCAGCAGCACCGCCGCCCGGGCTCGATGCTCCGCTGCTCCGTCCCGACGCCGCCCCGGATCCGACGCCGCCAGAAGCGCCGCCCACCGTGGCCATGGCCGCAGCTCGCAACGCACCGGCGCGCTTGCCCGGCGGCACCAAGGTCATCTGCCTGGGCGCCGACGGCATGCCGAGCGACACCTGCCCGGTGCTCCGCTGGAACAACTACACCTACTGGGCGCTCAGCTACGACGATAACCGGATCGAGCTCGACATCGTGGCATTCAACGGCAACAACGTCGTGGTCAAGGAGATCGCCGCGCGCGGCACGCGCTACATCCGCCGGATCACCGTCGACCCGGCCGGGCGGGAGGTGACCTTCCTCGGCCAGGACGAAGGGGTGCCCGGCTTCGACCCGGCCGTGAACATCTCGTTCGACGATCTGCGCGTCGCTGACCGCTGAACCGCGCTCCGGGGCTGGCCGTTGTCACCCGGATGACCGGGACGGGTTATGGTGGGCCCATGAAGCACAGGAGGCCGTACGGAAGCCGTTCCATCGCCCCGCTGTCCGGAATCGCGATCGCGCTCGCGCTGACCGCGCCGGTGCGGGCGGAAGTGCATCACCTGCTGCCGGGCCCCAAGACCGTGGCCTGGGGCCATTACGACGCCACCACCGCCCCGGCGCTGCGGGTGGCCTCGGGCGACACCGTGGAGGTGCGGACCCTGATCACCTCCTCGCCGCCGCGCCTGGAGAAGGCGGGCCTGCCCGCCGCCGAAGTCGAGCCCGCCCTGCGCGAGATCCACGCCCAGGTCACCAACAAGGGCCCGGGCGGACACATCCTGACCGGCCCGATCTTCGTCGAGGGCGCCGCCCCCGGCGATGTGCTGGAGGTGCAGATCAAGACCATCCGCCTGGCCATCCCCTACGCCTACAACGCCTTCGGCCCCGGCCGCGGCTTCCTCCCGGACGACTTCCCCTACGCGCGCATGAAGATCGTGCGGCTGGACGAAAAGCGCATGCTCGGCCACTTCGCCGACGGCATCGAGGTGCCGCTGCGCCCGTTCTTCGGCAGCATCGGCGTGGCCCCGCCCGAGGTCTCCGGCCGCATCAGCAGCGCGCCCCCCTGGATCCACGGCGGCAACCTGGACAACAAGGACCTGGTCGCCGGCGCCACCCTGTACCTGCCCGTGCACGTCCCCGGCGCCCTGCTGCTGGTAGGCGACGGCCACGCCGCCCAGGGCAACGGCGAGGTGGACATCACCGCCCTGGAAACATCACTCATCGGCACCTTCGTGCTGAAGGTCCGCAAGGACCTGCACCTCCGCTGGCCCCGCGCCGAGACCCCCACCCACTACATCGCCATGGGCCTGCACGAAGACCTGCAGGAAGCCACCAAGCTAGCCGTCCGCGAAATGATCGACTTCCTCGCCACCACCCGCTCCCTCTCCCGCGACGACGCCTACATGCTGACCAGCGTAGCCGCCGACCTATCGATCACCCAGCTCGTCGACGGCACCAAAGGCGTCCACGCCAGCATCCCCAGAGCCATCTTCACCCACCACCGCTAAAATCCGGTCGCGAGCCCCCGCAGCCCCGAAGGACCGCCCACCTCTCCACGACTACGATCCACGAAGCGGCTGGAGATCAGCCGGGCTGTCCGATGACGAAGCCCAGCGCCTACTGGACCTGCTGAATGAACGTCTCGTCATGCCCCCACCGCCGAACGCCCGTATCGTCAGCCCGACGAAGGAGTCATCGATGACCGCGACCGCCATGAAGCCGCGCCTCACATCGTTCGCTCCACAGTTCCTCGTGGACAAGCTCGAGCGCTCGATCGCGTTCTACGAGAAGCTCGGCTTCACGTTTGCCGAGCCGTGGGGTGGCTTCTACGCCATCGGCCATCTGGACGGACTGGAATTACATCTGAAGGAAGCGCCGAGGAACCAGGACGAGCGCGCACACCGCCGCGACAATGAACACCTCGACGCTGCAGCCGGCGTGGACGGAATCGAAGCCTTCTTCCGTCAGTGCGTCTCCAACGGTACAAACATCTGCAAGCCGCTCACGCAAACCGCCTGGGGCACCAAGGACTTCTATGTCCAGGATCCCGACGGCTACATCATCTCCTTTGGCGGCCGTCCTGCGGGCGGTTAACCAGGAAAGTGCTTGGGCAGACGAGATGGAAATTCGGATCGACGAATCGCTGCGCTTCCGAACGCTGGTTCCGACCGATGCCGCGGTTCTTTTCTCGGCTGTAGATGCCAGCCGTTCGCATCTGCGCGAGTGGTTGCCTTGGCTAGACGCGAACACGACCGCCACGGCGTCGCTGGAGTTCATCCAGGAACAGACCGCGAAGGCGACTCGCGAAGAGGCCATCCCTCTCGGCGTCTTCCATTTTCACGAACTGGTGGGTGTCGTCGGATACAACTGGTTCGACCAGCAGCGCCGGGCCTGTGGCCTGGGATACTGGCTGGCTGAACATCACCAACGGAAGGGCATCGCAACCCGCTGTGTGGCGGCACTGGTGCGACACGCGTTCGACGTCATGAACATGTCGACCGTCGAGATACACATCGCCGATCAGAACCAGAGAAGTCGACGACTCGCCGAGCGCCTCGGCTTCCGCGTCGTCGGTACTGAGGAGAGAGCCGAGTGGCTCTACGATCATCACGTCGATCACGTCGTCTATGAGTTGGCCCGTGGAGCCTCCGCCCGATCGTATCGTCAGCTGTAGCGCGCGAGTGCATCGGCTTCAGCGGGGGACGTGATTTCCGCTGCAGTCGCGCTCGACGATGTCGAGTGGCCCGACTACGTCATGGAGCTCAGACATCGCCGGGAGGAGGCGTCGCAGAGCCCCTCACCGGAAGTCGCTACCTGCAGCGATAGCGCCGTCCAACCCGCACTTGCAGCTGACGGGCGGGCTCGTCGCTGCGCTCGCTACCCGAAGAGGCCGGGGATGGTCGGTGAGCTATCGGCCTTGCGACGAGCGCGGTGGGACGCGACCTTGCGGGCGATGTGCTGCGCTCCGTAGTCCTGCTCGGCCGCGTACTGGTTGTGGACGCGGCATCGCAGGGTGAGGTTCGCCGTCGTTGTCCGTCCTCCCATGGCGAACGGATCGAGATGGTGCAGCTGGACCTGGTGGCGCGAGCTGCAACGGCGACCGGCGCTGCCCACGAACGCGCAGCACCCTCCGTCGCGCGTCCACACCTCCCTGCGAACCGCTACCGGCACGTACCGGCTCCCGGGTGAAGGCTCCGTCGCCGAGCTCTTGCTACCGGTGCCGAATCGCCGTCGCTCCACCTGGGCCAAGGTTACGCGCAAGCACTCATGAAGCACCTCCTCCAGCCCGCCGGCCGGCAGCTTGTGCGACAGCGCCTGCCGAACCGCCTCCAGATCGGCCACGAAATCAGAGCCCACCGTCACCCGCAGCACATGTCGCTCGGGAGCAATCGGATCCAGCCGCGCCGCAGACCTGGCCCCTGCCCGGGCCGCCGCGGAAGGAGGTGCTGCAGGCGCCGCCGCCAAGTCCCAGGCCAGGGGCGGCGGAGATGACGGCTCGACGGTGTTGACGGCCCGGGGTGGCAGGGCCGGCTCGACGGTGTTGGCGGCCCGGGGTGGCACTGCCGGCTCGACGGTCTTGGCGACCGACGGTTTCGGGCCGGAACCACTGCAATCATTTCGCCGATCTGGAAGCTTGCGCAGCAGATCTGCGGGAGCTGTCCGCGGCCGAAGCGCTGCCGCCATCTGCTTGACCTGCTCCTCGGTTCGCCCAGCGGCCCCCTCCAGGATCTCGACCAGGTGCGCCTCGTCGAGCACGTCGCGCAGCTCGACCAGCGTGGTGAGGTTGAGCCGTCCATCGGCCAGATACTCGGCGACGAGCGGAAAACGCGCCAGCAGCCGCGCGGCCGTCGTGCGACGAAACGCAGACGCCTTGGACAACCCGAGGAAGTCGGTGCAGAACGAAAACAACGAAGGATAACCCTGAACGACCACGGTCTTCCGGCGATCCAGCTCGGCCAGGTAACCAAGGAACTCGACCAGAAGACGGCGCTCTTGTTCGCGAATCTCGAGCAGTCTCCGGGTGAGCATCTCATCGGGAAGATCGGCGAGGGCCTCGATCATCATCATGATGATCCCGTTGTACCATCCGCTTTTTGCACCTCCCCAAGCGCGCCAGGGCGCGCGTGGAGCGCTTCCACGAGCGAGCTCCTCCGCCCCGTCTCCCGCCACCGCCTGGTCCGTCGAGCGCGTGCCTGAGCCGCCTGGACGGGGAAGCCAAGACGAGCTGGCTGCGCAACTCGTCCAATCACTCATTCGGTGTCAATCACAATTGCGGGGCAGATCGCGGAAAAGCACGCGCGAACATCGCATGCGCCCACTCGACCGCGAAAGGTCCGACAGCTCTGCCCGACCAGTAAGCAGGCAGCCAAGCCGCGATCGTTGTCCGCCCGAAGTGGTCGAGGAACTGATGTCTCGTATCACGTGCCCCCGAGGCGATGGGTGAAAGGCCGTGCATCCGAGGTCTCCGCGTCGCCGTCGGTACGGCGGTCGGGCTTCTGGCGTGCGTGGAGGAAGCACAGGTCCCCCTCGAGGTGGAGGACGCAGAGGCCCCTCGCCGCGTCGTGAAGTTGTCGGCGATGACCCGGGCGGCCGGTTCCAGTGTGCTCCAGGTCAGAACCCAGGACGTGCGTTTCGAGAAGCGATCGCCGATCACTCTCGTCCAGGTCCTACGCCCTCCACGGTGGTGCTCTTGAACAGGTCGCGGTGGTGATAATCGACGAAACCGCCGCACGCATCCGGACCCTGCCCACCGCGCCCGTTCGACGAAAGTGAGCACCGGCCAACATGACGAGTGAGTGACCGGCCAACATGACGTTGGACTCACGAACGGGTCGCCATTGTCCAGGAGACCGAGGGGAAAGTCAGCGCTGACGAGCTGATGTTCGAGCCGTGCAACTGGAGCCAGCCCCCGCCCCGTCACGGTGCTGGGCCTGGACGACGACGAGCCGGAGGGCAGGCAGGCGTACCAGTGATCAGGGCAACGGCCAGCAGCCCGCTCTGTCGTCTCTTCTTCGTGCAGGCTGCGGCACCGCCCCGGCTGTTGAAGGTAGACGTTCGCGAGCCGCTGATCGAGAACCTGGCCGCGGGGCGGCGGGTGCTGGTGCGCTGACAGCGGGCGCGGAAAAACCGTCACCTTCGACAGCGGCGCGCCCGGGCGGGGGGCTTCCCCGGGCTGGCGCCGAGGTTGCATTGGCTGCGGGCATGCGAAAGACGACTACTGTGATCATGGCGGTGCTGGTGCTGGACGCGGCGGTCGCCACCCGGGCGGCGCGGGCGCAGGGGGTTGGCTCGACCGCGGCCCACGAGGAGGCACCGCCTGCCTCCCGCAGCGAAGATCCGCCGCCGCCGCGGGTGTCCAGCAGCGATGATCCGCCGCTGCCGCGCGCGCGGCGGGCCGATGACGTCTCCAGCGAGGCGGGGCTGGGGGCGCTGCAGTTCCTGGCGGGCGCGGGTGTGGCGGTGGGGACCGGGGCGGCGGCCGTCGGGGTGCCGGTTCTCGGCGTGGCGGCGCTGTTCGGCAGCCCTCTCTTGGTCGGCGGGGTGG
>JBKPRZ010000850.1:0-10148 GCA_046734815.1 Myxococcota bacterium
ACGGTGCTGACGACGGCGGTGTTCGACAACGTCAGCATCAGTTCGGGGGCGGCCAACGCTCCGCCCACCGTGGCCACGCCCGCGGCGGCATCCCCCGATCCGGCGCCCGGGACCACCAGCGCGCTGTCGGTGCTGGGCGCCGACGACGCCGGTGAGCCGGCCCTGACCTACACCTGGTCGACGACCGGCTCCCCGCCCGCGGCGGTGACCTTCTCGGCGAACGGCACCAACGCCGCCAAGAACACCACCGCCACCTTCACCAAGGCTGGCAGCTACAGCTTCCAGGTGGTGATCCGGGATGCCGGCAACCTGACGGCCTCCTCCCCGGTCACCATGACCGTCTCCCAGACCTTGACCAGCATCGTGGTGGCGCCGGCCTCGGCCAGCGTGGTGCCGAACGGCACCCAGCAGTTCAGCGCCACGGCGCGGGATCAGTTCGCCACCGCGCTGACCACCCAGCCCGGCTTCAGCTGGATGGTCTCCGGAGGCGGCAGCATCAGCGCCAGCGGGCTGTTCACCGCCGGCGCCACGCCGGGCGGCCCCTTCACGGTCACCGCGACCAGCGGCGCCGTCAATGGCACCGCCCAGGTCACCGTCACCGCGGGCCCAGCGGCGCCATCGAATCTCGGCGCCACCATCACCGGCGGCAACCAGGTCAACCTCACCTGGACCGACAACTCGACCAACGAGACCGGCTTCCGGGTGGAGCGCAAGGTGAACACCGGCAGCTTCGCCACCCTGACCTCGGTCGGGGTCAATGTGCAGACCGCGACGGATACCACGGTCGCGGTTGGCAACACCTACACGTACCGGGTGATCGCCACTGGCACGCCGGATTCGACGCCCTCGAACGAGGTGGTGGTGGTCATCCGCAACAACTCGGCCGACGCGCACGTACGTGACGGCACCACCAACGTCGACAACAACTACGGGGCCAACACGACCATCGAGGTGAAGAACAACGCCACCGTGGGCAACAACCGCCGGGCCTTCGTGAGGTTCAGCCTCGCGGACGTGGCTGCCACGGTGACCTCGGCCAAGATCCGCGTGTTTGGCGCATCGGTCACCTCGACGAAGACCATCGCGGTGTCTGCGGTTTCGGACACGACCTGGGTCGAGGGGACCGGCACCATCGCCACGCCGGTCACGGCGACCGGCATCGACTGGAACAACCAGCCGGCCATTGGCAGCCAGCTCAGCAGCCTTTCCGTGACAACCACCGCCGGTTACTGGGAGTTCGACATCACCTCGCACGTACAAGCGCAGAAGACTGCGGGCGCCACCCAGGTCAGTCTGGCCATCACGATGGTGACCTCGTCGACCGAGACGCCGACCTCCTTCAACACGAAGGAGAACACGGCCAACAAGCCGGTGGTGGTAATCTCGTCGAAGTGAGCTTGCGACCGATCGCCGCCGCCGCCCTGGCGTTCGCCTGGGGCTGCGGCGGCGGTTCCGATGCGCCGCCCGCCCCGCCCCCGGTCGACGCAGCGGCAGACGCCGATCCCGGCACGCCCGAGCGGCCGCCGACCGGCCAGGCGGCGCTCGAGGCGTGGCTGGCGGAGGGCCACTACCTCGCCTGGACCTGCGAGGACCACATCTCCGCGCCTCGCCTGACCGGCAACCACGGGCGGCACAGGGTCTGCTCCAACCAGGCGCTGCTCGCCAGCACCGCGGGCCCCTACCCGGTCGGGGCCGCGTCAGTGAAGCTGCTGTACAACATCGCCGACGGCCCCAGCGGCTTCGCCGTCGGCGTGAAGGTCGACGAGGGGGAAGGCCCCCACACCTGGTACTGGTACGAGCGGCGGGGCACATCACCCGCGACGCCCCCGCTGGCCGAGGGCGTGGGAGTCCCCGACTGCGCCGTCTGCCACGGCACCGCCGCCCGCGACTACGTGTTCATTCGCGCGATCCCCTGATCGCACCAGGCGGAGATCAGTTGGTCAGGCGCTCGGCCATCGCCTGCACCTTGCCGACCTCCGCTGCGAAGGCCGCTTCGTCCGGGGGCAGCGGCAGCGAGACGGTCGGGGCGATGCCCACCTCGTCGACCTCCTGGCCCCGGGGGCGCCGCACATAGGTGGTGGCGAACCAGACCTCGATCGCGCCCGACGGGGTGCGGACGGGTCGCAGGTTCGAGGCGTCGAGCGCCCCGAAGGTCCGACGCCCCACCAGAGTGACCCTGCGGTTCTGCCTGGCCATCAACACGAACTGCTCGCAGGAGCTGGCGCAGGACGAGTCGATCATCACCCAGACCCGCTCGGGCCGGGCCTTCACGTCCTGCCCGCCGATGGTCACCCCGGGCTGGCGATCGGTCGAGAGCGGGGCCCACGCCTCGGAGCGGCCCCGGCGATCCGCCTCCTTCTTGACCAGGGTCATCCGGGCGATGATCTCGTTCACGGAGCGCCGGACCTTCGGCTCCGAGGCCGGAATTTCCCGCAGGCTGGCCTTCCATCCCGACAGGGTCGCCGCGGTCACCAGCACATCGGCTCCCGGCACGCGGTAGGTAGCCGGCCCGAGGAGCTCGAGCAGCGGCCCGAAGCTGCTGTCACTGCCGCCCCCGTTGTTTCTGACGTCGACGATGAGGTTGGCGCTGTTGCGGATCTGTGCCTGGTTGCGCTCGATCAATTGTTCCAGCTGCTCGCGGATGCCCAAATCGAACGAGGGAACCCTCAGATAAACCGTGCGTGAGGACAGCGGGCGCAGCTCGACCCGGGGCCCGGGCTCGGCTTTCGCCCCATCGGCGGGCTTCGACGAGGGCGCCTCCGGCTGCGCCTGCACCTCGACCGGCCGGACCGCCAGGTGTCCCTTCCTGATGCTCCGGAAGAATCCCTGCAGGACGTCGGCGCAGGCGCCCGCAGAGGTCGCTTTCGCGGCGGCGATGCGCTGCTCGGACAGCCGCTTGGCCACCGGCGGAGGGTAGGCCGACCAGCCGTGCGCCCGCAGACCGGCGTCGTTGGCGAGCAGGAAGCTGGCGGCGAAGTCGACATCGCCGCGACAATCGAGCGGCGGACGGATCTCGCTGACCGGTAACTTGTAGCGGGGCACCCCTGACCCGCCGGCGGAGTCTGCTCGTGCCGGCATCGCCAGCGCCGACAGGGCCACCGCCGCCGCGACGATGAACGAGGGTCGCGCCCTCCGCGGTATCCAGATCATCCGCCCATCTTACGACGTGATGCTGACGTCCGGCCCACTCGACAAAGACGTGGCTAGCGGCTGGAGTCGGGTGATGCGAGCTCTGGCCCGGACAGCGATTCGGAGATGAACTTCGCGAGCACCCGCGCCCGGTCCTCGCACCGGGTCTTGTGAAATATCCGTGACCAGTATTCGCCGATGGTCTTGTGGCTGACCCCGAGCACACTGGCGATCTCCTTGTTCACGAGACCGCCCGCCGCGAGCAGGAGAGTCTCGCCTTCTCGCGGGCTGAGGTGATGGTGGCCGGCGAAGCTCAGAACCGCCTTCCGGATTCCCGACGTCAGCTCTTCGCTCTTACCGTGACCTCGCGACGCCATGACGCGAAGGGATTTTTATAATACTTGCAACGCGTTGTCAAGCCCTACCCTCACGGCGGGCTGACGAGGTACAGGCCACCGCCGCCGTACCACGACAGCAACCGGAGGGTCCGTGGCTTCTCGGCCAGGAACCCCGCCAGCCGCTCGTTGGTCACCTGGGTGTTCCACAGCAGCAGGAATCGATCGACCGTGTCCAGCTCGTCGAACGTGATCGACGAGAGACTCCGAAATCTGGCCAGACGGGACAGAGCGCGCTCGATGGTCTCGCTGCCCGCGTGGACGCCTGGACCCTGACCCACCAGCAGACGCATCTGCGATCGAAGCATCGGTTCGGGCGAATACTGGTAACAGCCCATGTATTCGAACGGGCTCTGGAAGACCACCGGCAGGCCCGGGTGTTTCTTCGCCGTCGCGCTGGCCAGCGCGCACAGCTGGTTCAGTGCCCGCATCGATGGTCGCTGCGCGCCCCCGACATTCTGATCACCCACCTGTCCAGCGACGACGAACAGACTGGCCGCGCACCCGATGGCCATCCGTCGATCGAACCCCGGCAGCCGCTGCAAGCCAAAGCCAAGAACCAGGGCCCATCCCACCAGCGAATGGAGCGCGTATTTGTAGTGGAATGCATGGGTTGCAAGCGAGGCAAGCACCCACATGGCCGGCACCACCAGCACCAGGGCCCCGGCGGCCGTCCATTCCGCCCTGTCCAGCCCGGCCGCCCTCGTCGACGGAACGCCGGTCAAGGTCCTGCGCGCGAGTGAGATCATGACGAAGATCGCGATGACGAGCACCGCGGTGCCCGTCAACCGCTGGTAGGTGTCCAGGACGCTGAACGGCGATCCCGGCCGCGCCCAGAACGAGGCGACGAGGTCCCCGCTGACCTGCCGGGCATAGAGGTACACCAGCGGCAGGTTCAGCGCGGCGGCGCCGAGAGCGACCCTGTTCGCCCGGCCGCATCCCGGGTTTCGTCGCCCGCGAACAGCTTCGCCGAGAGCGAGCGCCAGGATCGTGAAAGCGCCGTAGTAGTGACTCCATACGCCCACGGTCAGGGCGACGAGGAGGGCGGCGGCTCGGATCCGGCTGCGTCCCTCTGGATTGTCAGCCCAGAAGTGGAACGCCGCCGCCGAGGTGCAGAACAGCAGGGCATAGCCCCGAGCTTCCACCGCGAAGGCCAGGGCCGGGCTGGCCACCACCGTGCTGACCGCCAGCATCCCCCAGACGGTGCTGCTGCGGGACGCGACGGTCCGATGGAGATGAAGCAGGCCCAGCCAGAAGACCACGATCGATGGCAGTCGGCAGGCCAGCTCGGTCGACCCGAACAGCTGGATGCAGCCGTGAACCAGCAGGTAGCTGACGGGCGGATGGTTGTCCATCCCGCCAAGCAGTCGCGTCAGCAGCGTGGATACGTCCTCGGACTGCGCGACGTACAGCGTGAACAGCTCGTCCAGCCACAACGGCCGGTCGACAGAGCGCTGGACGCAAATCACCGCATAGATGGTCGAGAGGAAGACCCAGATCAGCGTGCCCGCGGAGAGAAACCGGGGAGCGCTGGCGCTGCGGGGGCCGCTACCGGGAGTTTGCACCGTTCAGGGTCAGGACGAGTGGACTCGGGTACGGTCCCTCGTACTGCGGGAAGGCTCGCCGGAGGGCGGTGGCCTCGAGCGGACAGCGCGCGAAGACCTGATCGGCACAGGCCCGAGCCGCGGCTTGCGACCGTGCGTCCCCGGAAGCAGACCGAACCAGGAACCGCGACGCCCGCGCGCGTTCAGCTCGCGACTCGAGCCTCCACTCGAACACCAGCTCGGTATCCTGCGCGCCCGGGGCGGCAGCGAAGCACTTGCGCAAGGATTCGATCGATGGCCGGAAGGCGTCGCGCAAGGCGGTTCTCATGGCCTCCCACTCCTTGCCATGACTCTGCAGGAACCGCTGCATCCCTTCGGCGTCCCGGAAGGGACCGCGGGCGAGCAACTCGCTGGCCGGGCTGGTGCTCTGGCAGCTGAAGGTGACGGGCACGTTCTTGCGGCGGGTATCGACCGGACCCGCCGGCGGGCGCGGCGGCGACTGACTGGGAAGAGCGAGACGAAAGGACAACGTGCCGGCCGCCAGGCACCCGCACACCGCCAGACGTAGGCTTCGGGAGGTCAATGGAGATGCGTCCGCGGTGGAACGGTGGTGACGACCGCCGGCTGACCCGGGGCCGGCGGGCGAGAGACCACGGTCGTGGGTCCCTCGTCCTTCCGCGCCTGGCGCCGGCTGGTCTCGACGTCGGCAGCCCATTGCCCGTATCGAGCGGGGTCGATGCTGTCTTCGGACATCGCCACCACGTAAGTGAGGTGCATCAGGGTCGGGTCCACGGCGCGCGGACCGTCCACGATCGTGGTCATGGGGCCGAGGTGCGCGTGTTCCTGGGCCAGGTGCACGACGGCGGTCTCCTTCCCCCGGATGACGCCGAGGGCGCGCAGCTTGTCGTCCAGAGCCACCGGCCACTGCAACTCGACCCGGCAGGTGCTCTCGCGACACTCGACGTCGGTGACCTCCATCCCGGCGAGGCAATCCTGGGGCAGAGCTCCGGGGCGGAAGCGGGCGCGGATCTGATTTTCCATCTGCTCCGCCCAGGGGAGCCGCCGCGGCTCCCCGTTGTACCATTCCCGCAGACTCTTGCCCGGCAGGTGCTTCATGTGCGTCTCCATCATGTTCGCGAACGCGTTCGGCGCCGGAATGGTGGAGGTGAGAGCGGAGGTCGTGCCCTGCAACCGCGGCGGCGGCATTCGCGGGTTCGGGCTGGACGCCTGAGCCGCTTCGGGCTCGGCCGCCCGGGCGGCGACTCCACCGGAGGCGGCGGTAGGTGCGTGCGAGCGACCGCTCGAGAGCTTCCAGCCGGCGGCGAGAAGCAACAGAACCGCGACGAGAACACCAGCCCGTGCGGCTGCTCGCGTATGTGACATGCACGACTCCTGGAGCGATTTTCGATTACCGGTCTCTGCTACGGACAGAAAACGTTGTTGCCCGCACAGGCGCCCAGTGTACCCGCGCTCACAGCGGTGCAATCCTGAAACCCGTATTCAGGGCTGCAGGCCTCGTTCCCGCAGTCGGTGCAACCGCTGCCCACGCAAATGTAGGGCGCGCAAGCCTGCGCGCGATTCGGCGTGACGACCTTGGCAGCGACCAGCCCTCCACCCACCGCCCCGCACAGAGCCAGCACCATCATGAATCGATTCTTCATTGGGTCCTCCTCGTAGGGTCCGCCTCGACAGTGAACCCGGGCCCCCCGGACCACCAGTCCGCCCGTAGCTGTCAGCAGCCAGCCGACATGCCCTTGCCGTGCGGTCGGGGTGGAGCCATAACAGGGTCTCTTTCGCGGGAAGGGGATCTCATGCGTTACAACCTGCTCGGGCAGACCGGTCTGTACGTGTCGGAGCTCTGTCTCGGAACCATGACCTTTGGTGGGGGCGGAGGCATCTACCGGGCGATCGGCGAGGTCGCGGGCAAGGAGGCCGAAGCGCTGGTCGGGACCGCCCTCGACGCAGGCGTCAACCTGATCGACACCGCCGACGTGTATTCCGAAGGCGAGAGCGAGCGGCAGCTGGGTGCGGCGCTGAAGGCGCTGGCGCGCCCGCGCGAGCAGGTCATCGTCGCGACGAAGGTGCGCGGGCGCGTGGGACCGGGGGTCAATCAGGTGGGGCTGTCGCGCAGCCACATCCTGGCCAGCATCGACGCCAGCCTGGGACGGCTGGGCCTGGACCACGTCGACCTGTACCAGATCCACGGCTTCGATCCGGTCACCCCCATCGAGGAGACCGTGCGCGCGCTGGACGACGTCGTGCGATCAGGCAAGGCGCGGTACGTGGGGTTCAGCAACCTGCCGGCCTGGGTGGCATCGAAGGCGCTCGCCTTCGCGAGCGCCAATGGGCTGGCGCGATTCCAGAGCGCGCAGGTCTACTACTCGATCGCCGGCCGCGACATCGAGCGCGAGATTGCGCCCCTGTGTCAGGCCGAGCGGGTGGCCATCTTGCCCTGGAGCCCGCTGGCCGGTGGCCTGCTGTCCGGCAAGTTCGATCCCGAGAAGAAAGGGCCCGCGGACGCGCGCCGGGCGACCTTCGATTTCCCGCCGGTCAATCAGGAGCGCCTCCCGCGCGTGCTGGCCGCCCTGCGCACGGTGGCGGAGGCAACCGGCGCGTCGGTGGCGCGGGTGGCCCTGGCCTGGCAGCTGACCCGGCCGTTCGTCACCAGCATCATCATCGGCGCCAAGCGGCGCGAGCAACTGGTCGACAACCTGGCCGCCGCCGACCTGCAGCTGTCGCCCGGGCACACCAAGCTGCTCGACGAGGCCAGCGCGCTGCCCCCCGAGTACCCCGGCTGGATGGTCGACTTCCAGACCACCCGCGACCCGCGCGGCGTGGCCCGCGTCCCCACCGAAGCCGAGCTCCGCGCCGCGGCCGAACGTCTGAAGTGACGACCCCGACGCGTGCCGACCGCCTTGGCCGGTGACGTGCGGGAACGTTCGCAGCCGTTTCGCGCTCGCCGATGTCGATTTCGGTGACAGAAGAGGCGGCGGCGGACGAACACGCCAGAGCGGCAACCACAGTGGCACGCACGGTAACGGTGGCGCCCTCCCTCGGGGAGGTCGCCGCGGCGGCAGCCTGCGTTGAGGCATTCGACGCCGAGTACGACTACGTCTGCCGGATGCTGCGACGCTTCAGCATCCGCGACGCGGACATCGAGGACGTGGCCCAGGAAGTGTTCCTGGTGGTCTGGCGACACTGGGGCGAATACGACCGGGCACGTCCCCTGCGCCCCTGGCTGGCCGGCATCGCGTATCGCGTGGCTTACAACTACCGCGGTCGATCCTGGCAGCGCGAGGTCCCCGAGTCTTCTCTGGAGGAGCTCCAGGATCCCGACGCCGATCCGGAGAGAGGCCGGGCCGAGGCAGACCTGCGCAGCGTGCTTCTGCGCGCGCTGCAGAGGCTGAGCCAGAAGGTCAGGCCGGTGATTGTCCTTCACGAGCTGGAGGAGATCCGAATGCGCGAGGTCGCCTCGTTGCTCGGCATCCCGCTGCACACCGCCTACAGCCGGCTGCGCAAGGGGCGGCGGCAATTGCTGGTGGTCCTGCGCCGTTTGCAGGCGCGCTCGTGGCGGGGCGATCAGCTCGATCTGCCCGGCCAGCTCGAGCAGTTGCTGGCGCGAGAACGACAGAATTTGCCGCTGCCCCTCGAGCGCCGACGCAAAGCCATCACCCGCCTGCGGGCTCTGGTCCCGCTGCTGCCGGGTCTCGCTCGAACGGCCGATGCTCCCCGTCCTCGGTGGCCACGATTGTTCGTCGCCGCTGCATGGACCACCACCCTGGCCAGCATCACGGGCACGCTGCTGTTCGGCTCCCTCCGGGCGGCCAGGCACGCCGGCACGAGCCCTGTTGCCGCGGCATCGCGGGTACCGCCGGCAGCCCACAAGCGCGCACTGACCGCATCACCGCCGGCCTTTCGACTGGCTCCGGATCCCGAGCCCGTCGCTGCGACGCCTGGGAACGCGACCGCGCCGGAAGCGGGGCCGGGGACCGAGGTGCCCGGCGGCGCCGACGCCGTCCTGACCTCCGAAGGGCTGGTGGGTCATTGGGGGCTCGACGATGGCTCCGGCAGTGGATACGCGCGGGACCTCTCCGGGGGCGGCAACGACTGCGCTCTCCACGGTCTGGATGGCAGCGCGTCCTGGACCGAAGGACGCAACGGGACGGCCATCCGGTTCGGCGGGCGCGGCTGGCTGGAATGTCCGCAGACCGCGGCGCTGGACCGAGCCAGCGAGGAGATCACCATCGCTCTGTGGGTGAAACGCGCCGTCCCGGTCAATCGCGTGCGCGCGCTGGTCACCCGTCAACTGGGCCACGGAACCCTGGATGCCTTCCATCTCGCTTTTCGCGATGATTTCCTGGTCCTGCGGAGCACCCTGTGGCCCGTCAGCCTGGCGACGGCCTTTCCCGCTGTCGGCGATGATGGCCATGATCGCTGGCACCACATCGCCGCCACGCGGGGGCGTGATCGTCGCGCGCGCCTCTACATCGACGGCCAGCTGGTCGCCAGCAAGAAGACGGGCCGCGTGGCCGCCGCGCCCGAATGTGGTCCCCTCATCATCGGCGGCGGCAGCAACAGCCCCACACCGCACCAGATTGGCGAGCGGTTCGATGGATTCATCGACGATGTGCTGGTGTTCGCCCGGGCGCTGGGCGCCGCCGAGATCGCCGCCCTGGCCGGCAACAGCCAGCCAGTGAATTTCGGCGAGCGGTAGCCGCGATAACGATCCCTGGATCCCTGCACGTCAGGTGCTACGGCCGAGGCGGCATTTTGTTCCCGGCACACGCGTCGCTCTGCGGTCGAGTCCTTCGAGCAGCCGTCCGGGGCGCTTTGGTCGGATTTTTACCGGCAGCCACGGAACATTCGCGCGGTTTTCGCGTGGGCCCGCACGTGCGGTTTGCATCTATCGTTGGTCTGTCGCTGCTCGGCTGTCTGCTGTCGACCTGTGGGAATGGTGAGCGCCCGGGGGGCGGCCGGCCCGACGGCAGCGGCGGCGCGGCACCCGCGGCTGGTACGGGAGGCGGCAGCGGGGAAGCGGGTGCCGCCGGAGCGGGCGGCGGCGGAGCGAGCGGCAGCGGAG
>JBKPRZ010000851.1:0-3814 GCA_046734815.1 Myxococcota bacterium
GTACCAGCCGGCCGGCCGCGGGAGGTCGGGGCGGACCGGATGCGGCGCCGGCGGCGCCGGACGCGGAAACACCGGCGCCCGGCGCCGACGGGGCGGCGCCTGCGGACTCGTCGCAACCATCGGCCGACGGAGCGGAAGGCCCTCTGCAGACGGTGCCGTTCAAGAGCCTCGTTCCGCTGCCGTCGTCGGCCAGCGAGACCCCGGGCGCGTTCCGGCTGACCGCCGGCACGGGCATCGTGGTCGCGCCGGCGACGGCAGAGATGATGGCGCTCGGGCGGTTCCTGGCCGAGCGGTTGCGGCCAGCGACCGGGTTTGCGCTGCCGGTGTCGGCGGGGGCGGCGGGAAAGGGCAACATCCTGCTTTCCACCCAGGGGGCCGATGCCGCCCTCGGGCAGGAGGGCTACCAGCTGGCCGTCACCAGCGACGGGGTGAGCCTGGGCGCGGTCACGGCGGCGGGCGTCTTTCGCGGTCTGCAGACGATCCGGCAGCTGCTGCCCGAGGCGATCGAGCGCCCGACGGTGCAGCCCGGGCCCTGGGGCCTGGCCACCGGCACCATCCGCGATCAGCCCCGCTTCGCCTGGCGGGGCGCCATGCTGGACGTCGCCCGGCACCACTTCGGGGTCGAGGTGGTGCAGCGGTTCATCGATCTGCTCGCCTACTACAAGATGAACCGCCTGCATCTGCACCTCAGCGACGACCAGGGCTGGCGCATCGCCATCGACCGCTGGCCCAACCTGACCACCCACGGAGGATCGACGGCGGTGGGCGGCGGGCCGGGAGGCTTTTTCACCAAGGCCCAGTACACCGAGATCGTCGCCTACGCCCAGGATCGCTACGTCACCGTGGTCCCCGAGATCGACATGCCCGGGCACACCAACGCCGCCCTGGCCTCGTACGGTGAGCTGACCTGCACCGGCATGGCGCCGGCGCTGTACACCAACGTCATGGTCGGGTTCAGCACCCTGTGCATCGGCCGCCCGGCCACCGACCGGTTCGTGAGCGAGGTGCTGGGCGAGCTGGCCGCGCTGACGCCGGGGCCCTGGCTGCACATCGGCGGCGACGAGGCGCTGTCGACGGTCCCGGCCGAATACATCACGTTCATCTCGGGCGTGCAGAAGGTGGTGCGTTCGCTGGGCAAGCAGATGATCGGCTGGGAAGAGATCGCCGCCATCGACGACCTGGACCGCACGACGTTGATGCAACACTGGAAGGTGGTGGCGCTGGCCGCCCGGACCAAGCAGCAGGGAGCCAAGATCATCATGTCCCCCTCGTCTCGCGCCTACCTGGACATGAAATACGACGCGGCCACGGTGGTGGGCGGCACCTGGGCGGGCTTCATCGACGAGCAACGGGCGTACGAGTGGGACCCTGCCACCCAGGTTCCCGGGATCGGCGAGGCGGACATCGTCGGGGTGGAAGCGCCGCTGTGGTCGGAGACCATCCGCACCCGCGAGGAGGTGGAGCTGCTGGCCATGCCCCGGCTGGCCGGCTACGCGGAGATCGGATGGTCGCCCGTCCAGGGACGCAGCTGGGACGAATACCGCACGCGCATCGGCGCGCAGGGCCCCCGGCTGCGCGCGATGGGCGCGAACGTCTATCAATCGAGCCGCATCCCCTGGCGCTAGCCCTCCGTTCCTTCGTTCAGCCGATCGGCAGCAGCAGCCCGCGGCCGGCGAAGCCGGTGATGCGATCGATCGTGTCCAGGTAGTGGGCGGCGAGATCGGGCAAGGGGCGGAGGGACCAGAGCACCTCCGCGTTGGTCCAGGCGGCGTCGCGGGCCTTGCGGACGTTCCACATCGCCACGATGTCGTCCAGCGGGCCCAGCTGGGTCAGCTCGCCGATGACACCGGTGGACAGATGCTCGATCGCCGGTCCCTGCACCGCCTCGAGGAGGTCGTTGACCCGGCGGAAGTCTGCGTGCTGGGCGCTGCCCCGGCGCGGCGGCGCCGCCAGCGCCTCGCCGGTCCGCACCACCGCCACCGCCAGGTCGCGGTTGATGTGGGCGTTCATGCCGGCGAGCGCAAACTGCAAGGGAGCGATGTTCCGATTCCCGCGCCGCTCGAACACCGGCACCCAGGCGCGGGGACAGCGCGCCCGATCCGACATCCAGAGCGCGACCGCATCGAAATACAGCTGCGCGAACTCGAGATCCAGCCGCAGCAACCACGGGGGATCGGACCAGCCCGACCCCGGCTGCCGGGCCACCGCCTCGGTCACCTGCAGGTACAGCCAGTTGAACCACTTGAGTCCGTCGTTCGAGGGCAACAGCTGGTCCAGCTCGCGCATCCGTTCAATCACCACCTCCAGGCTGCCCGCCCCCACCACCGAGGCGCCGCTCACCTCGCGGATCCTGGCCTCCACCGCTGTCGAGAGATCCATCAGCTGATCAACGGAGAAGGCGTCACTTCTTCCCTCGACCCCTGCCCGTGAACGCCCGCACCGGGCGATCAACGATCCGACGCCAGCAGGTCGTGCTCGTGGCGCTGGAGCCAGGATGCTCAGGGAACGGGCCACTGCACCTCGTGGGTCACGCCCTTGATGGCGTCGGGCAGGGGTGGGGCGATCACCTGCTGTTCGATCGCGGCGAGCGCGCACTCGGCGAAGCCGGTGCCGGCCAGCGGTCCGGCGAGACGGACCGACAGTTGACCGTCGTCCTCGTCGAACACCCAGCCGCTGGAGTAGAGGACGAACCGGGCGCGCAAGGTGCCCCGGACCGGGTGCTCGCGCGCGCAGGCCTGCAGCGCCCCCGAGGCTCGCAAGGTGGCGATCCGCTGCTCGAGCAGCGACAGCCCGTCGACGCGGGGGCGCTCCGCCACGCGATAGAAGATGCCGTGGTCGTCCGAGGCGATGCGGTCGAGCTGGCTGGACAAAGGACCCCGCCGGATGATGGGGCGGGCCAGCGCTTCGATCGCCGCTGGCTGGTCCGCGGGGGTGAAGAGGCGGCAGATACGGCCGCGACACTCCGCTGCGGCGTTGTTCGGGCCGACCACGGCGCGGAGGTGGCCCAGCAGCTGGTCCGCCAGCTGCGGGTTGGGCGCTCCCGCGGCGAACTGGCGGGCGGGTGGGGTCAGCGCCTCGACCTCGGGACGTAGGCGATCGATCTCCGCCTGCATGGCCTGCCAGGTGCGCCGGCACGACTGCGCGTCGACAGGCGTGGTTGTATCGCTGGGCGCGCCGTCCGCGCGCGCGCCGGTCGGGACGGGACGGCCGCTCGGGTCCGCCAGCTTCAGGTACATGATGTGCTGGGTGAGGTTGTTGCGGGTGAGGGGATCGAACGTATCGGCGGTGTCCCCCTGCCAGCCCCGCAAGCGCGCGTGAAGGTCGGCGTCGGTCTGCAGGCGCATGCTCCACGCCGGCTCGTGACGCCACAGCAGCTGGACCAGGTCGTCCCGGGTCTTCACCCCCGCGAGCAGACTTCGTGGGGGAGGGTCCTTCTGCGGTTGATCCTCCTCGAAGAAGGTGAGCTTGCACGCCCAGGTCCGGCACTCGAAGCTGTAACTGGGGAACGCGGCCGCGTCGCCGGCGAGCATCCACCGGATGCGCGGGTCGAGCTCGAGCGCGGCGCGCAGGTTGAGGGTCCCTTCCTTGAACAGCCGCCTGGGGCGCACCCAGGCGTGGCGGTTCGTGCGCAGCTCCTGAAGCATCGGGCGGATGTGGTCGATCGCCCGCTGGCACTGGATCAGGCCCAGGTTCGGGTCGGCAGGGGCGGCCATCAGGCGCGACGGCGGGGGTGCGGCGGCCGTCGCGTTGCCCGGGCGTCCGGTCATCCGCGCAGGCGGGGCGCCGACGAGGGCCGCGGCCACCACCACCGCCC
>JBKPRZ010000852.1:0-9957 GCA_046734815.1 Myxococcota bacterium
GACCGGGACGCCGCGGTGCTGGAGCGCGCGAGAGAGAACGCGGAGCGGGCGGGGTTCGCGGCGGCGATCGCATTTTCGCAGACGGCGCTGGGGCAGTGGCGGCGGCCCGAGGCGGCGGTGCCGGGGCTGGTGGTGGTCAACCCGCCTTACGGCCGCCGGCTGGGCAGCACCGGAGCGGCGCGCGCGCTGGCGCGGCAGATCGGCGACGGGCTGCGGGCGCACTTTGCCGGCTGGCGGGCGGCGGTGCTGATGCCCGACGCCGGCTGGGGCCGGCTGCTGGGCCTGCAGGGGCCGGCGCCCCACCCGCTGGTCAACGGCGGGCTACGGGTGTTCCTGGCGGTCGGGTCGGTGGGTCAGCGCTGAGCGGGTCCGGACAGCCTGGTCAGAAGGGCAGACAGCATCTCTTCCTTGCGGACGAGCTCGTGCCGGTCCCGTTCCAGCTTGATCCGCGCCAGCTCGTAGCGCAGCTCGGGCAGATAGTTCTCCAGAGCCCAGGCGAGCACCCCCGCTTCCGTCTCGGTCAGCTGGTAGGAACCCGCCGGCTCGGAGGTTGCCGGCTCGGAGGTTCCCTGCTCCTCGGCCGGTGCTGGGCGGGCCTTGTCGAACGGCAGCAGGTTGGGCCGACGGTCGAAGGTGACGCGCCCCTCGTCCAGGCCGCCGCCCGTGTTGTGGACCTTGTCCATGTTGGATCTCCCTCGCATCACTCTGGGGTCGGTGCTGGTGCGGGCAACCGCGGTCGCGAGAGGTTCATGTGGCGGGCGCGGGCAGGTATAGTCCCGGTCCATGACCTACCACCGGGGCCGTGCCTGGGCGTTGCTGGTCGGCGGGGTGCTGCTGCTGTCCGCAAATCTCGCGCGCGCACAAGCTGCGCCGGCATCGGCGTCGGCGCCGGCGGTGCGCGAAGGGGCAGCGGCGCACGAGCCGGTGGGCGAGGAGTCGAAATACGGCTTCGCGGTCCGGCTGCCGCGCTGGGTGTCGGTGCCGCGCTGGTTGCTGCAGGCCTTCGTCCAGGAGAGCGTGCCCCTGTCGACGTTCTCGTTCGGCGGTGTCGAGTTCATCCGGCGCAAGGAGACCTTCGACCTGGTGATCGGGATTGCTTACCAGAACATGTCGCCGCCCGACGGCAACTGGCTGGCGCGGAACCATCCCCCCGGGGCGGATACCGATCTGGTGCAGTTTCGCAACATGAGCCTGCTGGCGTTCGACGCCTCGTTCGTGGGGCGCAAGCGGTTCAATCCGTATCTGGGGATGCGCTACGGAGCGGGGCTGGGGCTGGCGCTGGTGCGCGGCCAGATGCTGCGCACCTCGAGCGCGTTCTGCACGGCGGGCAATGTCGGCGACACGCGCGCCTGCCGCCCGAAGTTCTGCCCGCCCACCGGCTGCACCGAGCCGCTGCTCAAGGCCAGCGAGGGCAACGTCGACGGCGGCCCCGACGACCCTTCACGCTTCGTCGAGACCAGTGTGCCGGGCGCCCTGCCGGTGGTGAACCTGACTCTGGGGCTGGACTTCCACCACCCGGAGGTCCCGGGCCTGGAGCTGCGCCTGGAGGGCGGCTTTTACGACGCCCTCTTCGTGGGCCTGGGGATCGGCTACATCTTCAGATGAGCGCGGCCGTCACCGACGAGGGCGGCGCTCACTCGATGATGACGAAGTAGTTGAACGCGTTGGTGGCGCCAATCTTGGGCAGGCTCACGCTGCCCGAGACGCCGGTCTTCTTGTAGACGCTGAAGGTGCGATCGGTCGAGCCGTTCTCCTTGATGGTCACGCTGTGGCCGGTGTCGGCCCAGCCGGAGCTCCAGGCGTAGGGGATGCTGGGCGGGGCGCCCCAGCGGTCGTCCACCACCAGATACACGTTGCTGGTGGTCGCAAGGGCGATGCTGGCCTGAGGGCCGCTGTTGTAGGCCTTGGAGGCGCTCTTGGTGGCGATCCAGGTCTTGCCGATCAGGTTGCCGAGGTTGCTGTTCCAGGCGCCGACGTAGGTCGAGCCGTAGTCGGACGGCCAGGGGTGCGCTCCCCCCGAGCCGATCTGGAAGTTGCTCTTGACCGCCCAGCCCGAGGCGTTGGCGGTGTCGTACACCGTGAGGGTGGGGCCGCTGCCCGGCGGCGGCGTGCTGGAGGCGGAGGGCGAGACCACGATGCGGTCCAGGTCGGGCGCCCACGCGCCCGAGCTGTTGAAGAACTTGATGCTGTTGTTGCCGGCGTTCAGGGTCACGGTGGTGGTGTAGTCCTCGGGCGTGTCCCAGGCGACGGTGTCGACGTTCAGCCGCTTGGACGAACCGCCGTTGACGCTGATCTCGAAGTAGCGCGGGTCCTTGGCCATCGCCCACACGGTCAGGTCGTAGGTGCCGGCGGTGGGGACGTTGACGTTGTTGACGGTGACGGCGTTGCCCGAGCCGTTGCCGATGAAGCGGATGCGCCCGCCCGCCCAGCAGGCGCCGGTGATCTGCGCGGGTGAATAACCGGCCAGGGTCTTGGGGAACGCCTCGTAACACACGTTGGTGTCGGCGCTGCCCGAAAGGCTGTTGCCCGGGGCTTCGGCCTCGTAGACCTTCGTGCTGCTGTTGCCGCAGACGTTGGGCACGCCGCCGCCGCCGCAGCTGGTGCCGCTGCCGCAGCTGCCGCAGCTGGCGACGGTGCGGGTGTTGCCGCAGTTGTCGGTGCCGCTGACGCTGCCGCAGTTCTTGCTCCGGCGCGCGCAGAAGGAGGTGTCGCTCTCCGGGGTGCAGCTGCTGGCGGGGATGTCGAAGTTGCGTTCCCACATGTGCACGTAGGTCTCGCTGAGCACCGGCTTGAGCGGGCCGCAGGCGCCGTCGACCACCTGGCCGCGCTTGTAGGCGCCGCCGCTCTTGGTCAGCTGCATGTAGCCGTTGTTGGGGGCGGTGGTGCCGCTGACCGTGGACCAGGGGGCCGAGCCGGTGCTGCAGAAGCCGGAGGCCCAGGTCAGGCCGTTGTCGCACTTGCCGGGGGGGACCGGCTCGCCGAACCAGGCGTTCAGGAACAGGGCGCCGCCGCAGCGGCGGGGCACCGGCTTGGGCCCCAGGCCGGCCTGGTAGGCCAGGTAGGCGATGTCCAGGTCGACCACGCTGTTGGTCATCCCGGGGGGCATCACGTTGATGCGCGCGGCGGCGTCGTCGATCATCACCTGCACGGTGCCGTCGCCGTTGTCGAGGGCGATGTACAGCG
This sequence comes from Myxococcota bacterium, assembly GCA_046734815.1. GTDB lineage: Bacteria > Myxococcota_A > Polyangia > Fen-1088 > Fen-1088 > CAVYGB01. Next base: position 3,184 of record JBKPRZ010000852.1, read on the forward strand.
CCTCGGCGTAGGTGGGCGGGTTGCTGGCGGTGACGTTGCCCAGGACCAGCGCGTTCTTGTTGCTGTCCTGGACCCAGGAGGCGAAGTCCACCAGCACGCTCTGGTTGTTGGTGGTGGCGCTGATGAAGGCCATCTCGCCGGCCAGGAAGTTGGTGGCCGGGATCTTGCCGCTGCGGAACTGGGCAGCGGCGTTCATCATGCCGGTGTAGGTGGTGATCGAGGTGCTGGTCCCCGAGTCGTAGGTGCGGGCGGCCTCGATGCCGCTGATGTCCATCGCCTGGCTGGGGGGCGCGTTCCAGCGGAATACCGCCTTGATGAAGCCCGCCACCCCCGCCCAGGTGGTGTCGGTGGGCGTGGCCATCACGAACACGCAGTAGGTCCGGTCGCCCCACACGATCGCCTCCCAGGCGCGCAGGGTGGTCGAGCCGCCCGAGCTGCTGGCAAACCCCCAGGGCAGGCGGCCCAGGGCCACCGAGATCTTCGCGCCGGCGCTCTGCTGGCCCAGCAGCTTGGCGAAGGCGGTCGAGCCGATGCCCATCACCACGCACTGGCCGCTGCGCGCGCCCCACAGGTCCTCGGCGCTGTAGAGCATCCCGTTGATCGAGGTGGTCAGGTTGTGGATGTTGCGGCCGGTGTTGCTGTCGCCCAGAGCGCTGCTGCTCAGGGTGGTGCCGCTGATGCTGTTGCCGGCCAGGTTGGTGCCGGTGGAGGTCGAGCCGTTCAGGGTGCTGCTGCCGAGGGTCTTGCCCGAGAGGCTGCTGCCGCTGAGGTTGCTGCCCGAGAGGTTGCTGCCCGAGAGGTTGCTGCCGCTGAGGTTGCTGCCGGCCAGGTTGTTGCCGGCCAGGTTGGTGCCGCTGAGGTTGCTGCCGCTGAGATTGCTGCCCGAAAGATTGGTGCCGCCCATGTTCGGACCGGCGAGGTTGCTGCCGGCGAGGTTGCTACCCGCCAGATTGATCCCGGCCAGGTTCGAGCCGCCCATGTTGTTGCCCTGGACCTGCGACCAGTCGCCCTGCGCCTCCTCCGGGGGCGGCGCGGCCGCCGTCGGATCGAGATCCGGTTCCGTGGCGGCCGGGCGGTCGGCGCCCGCGTCGACCGGGGCCTGGCAGCCGGAAGCGGCGAGAAATATGGCGAGGACGGCCCGGTATCGCCTCCCGTTCCACCTGCAGCTGAGTCCGTTCATGCCGGACCGGCGTCACTGCAGTCTATGTGCCGCTACAGAGAGTAATGTTACTTACATATAACTCACCGGGATCACGCGGGGTTGACTCGACCAGCCGTGCGACCCTGCGACGCGGCCGTTGCCCGGGCGGCAACAGCTCCTTAAGGCGGCTGCAACGGCTCCCCGGTAGGCTGGTGTGGGCGGCGCCGATCGGGCGCCGGGGTCAGCGGGCAAGAGGCGCGCGGAGCCTCACCTTTTCTTGCGGGAGCGGGGCGGCCGCCCCACAGGGGGTGGGGCGTTGCGGGCGTGTGCGGCCGCCTGCGCTTCCAGGTCCTGCGCGACCTCGTGCTCGAGGCGGGCGAGGGCCTGGCGCGCGTCGTCCACCCGGTCTTCCGGGACCAGGATGCGCCACGGCTCGGCCAGCACCTGCGGCCGGAACGGATGCGACTCGTAGGCGCGCTCGACCTGGACCTGGATGCCGGCCTCGACCAGGGCGGCGCGCACCATCTCGCCGGCGCCCTCGTCGGGGACGATCATCAGCTCCACGTTGGCCATCGCGCAACGCTAGCATGCAGCCAGGCGGCGCCCGTGGTCGGCGCGTCGGGGCAATCCGGGGGATTGACTCGCCGGGGCTGGCCGGACAACGTTCGTCTTCCGCCGACGCCCAGGAGGTGCCCGTCCAATGAACGCCAGCGACGTCCCGGGAGCGCACGACGGGGAACGGACCATGTGGGTGGGCCGGCCCTCGCAGTGGCTCAACTTCCAGTTTTACCTGTTGGGGCTCGTCCTGATCGCGGGCGGCCTGGCGGTCGTCTACCTGCAGCCGCAGGCCAGCGTGGCCGGCTACGGGCTGTGGGGGCTGGCCCTGCTGATCATGTTCTGGAAGTGGCTGGTCATCCGCACGACCCAGCTGACCCTCACCAGCCAGCGGCTGAGCGTGCGCGAGGGGGTGCTGTCCCGCCGCCGCCACGACATCGAGCTTTACCGGGTGAAAGACACCTCGCTGGAGGAGCCGCTGCTGCTGCGGCTGGTCTCGCTGGGCAACATCGAGATCACATCTTCGGATCGCAGCCACCCGCGCTACGTGCTGCGCGGGGTCCGCGACGCCGAGCCGCTGCGCCAGATGATGCGATCGACGGTCGAGCGGCTGCGCACCGACAAGCGCGTCCGCGAGCTGGACATGGAGTAGCCGCCCGCGGCGTCGGTGGCGGCTGCTGGGGGCGGCGTTCGTCGGGAGGACCGTCGTGAATCGTTCTAAGAAGGCGGACATGTTGCACAGCAATATCCTCCCCGCGCCGGTGGTGCCGCTGACGGAGGGCGAGTCGGCTCCGGTGCCGGTGACATGGCTGGACCGTTTTCACGCCGGCGAGCGCGCGGTGCTGGAGGAGGTCTACCGCCAGCACTTTGCCACGGTGGAAGGGGCGGTCGGCAGCGTGCTGGGCGGGGCGGACCGCGAGACCCTGATCCACGAGGTGTTCTTCCGGGTGTTGCGCGACGAGGGGTTCCGGCGCGCGTTCCGCGGCGGCGACATGGGCGCCTGGCTGGCGGTGGTGGCCCGCAACCAGGCCATCGACTACACCCGGCGGCGCAACCGCGAATCGCCCGCCGGCATCGATCTTTCATCCCGCAGCGGCAGCGGCGACGAGATGGCCCGCAGCGCCGAGGCCCGCCTTCTGATCGAACGGTTCGTGCGGGACGTCCTGCCGCCGGCCTGGCGGGATGTGTTCGAGGCGCGTTTCATCTCCCACCTCAGCCAGAGCGAGGCCGCGGCGGCGCTGGGCAAGCGGCGCACCACCCTGGCGTACCAGGAGCTGCGCATCCGTCAGATGTTGCGCAAGTTCCTGCTCGAGGATGCCTGACATGGCTGAATCATCCTGCCCCGAGCGCGAGCTGGTCGATCGTCACTTCCGCGGTCGCATCTCACCCGAACGTGAGCAGCGCCTGCGCCGGCACCTGCCCGAGTGCGAGAGCTGCCGGGGCCGCTACGAGCGGCACCTGCTGAACAGCCGACTGGTGGGCGGGCTGGACCGGGCCGACCGGCTGGCCATCGGGCTGGGGCTGCCCCGGCCCTCGCAGCCGGCGGGGCGCTGGGCCCCCCCCTCCTGGTCGATGATGGCGGCGGCAATGGCGGCGGCGGGGATCGCGCTGTTTGCCCTGAACCACCGGGGGCGCGCCCCCGAGCAGCTGGCCAGCGAGGATTTCACCGCCCGGGGTGGTCCGGCGGCGCCGGCGCGGCCGTCGCTGGAGGTGTTCCGGGTGGACTCGCGCGGCAGCCAGAGCCTGGTGGGCGGCTACATCGACGCCGCCGACGAGCTGGCCTTCGTCTACGGCAACCCCTCGGGCTTCCGCCGGCTGGCGGTGTTCGGGGCCGACGAGGCCGGCCACATCTACTGGTTCTTTCCGGCCTGGCGCGATCCCAAGGAGGATCCGGTGGCGCTGCCGATCGAGAAGGGCGAGCACCGCGAGCTGCCCGAGGCGATCCGGCACGACTACCAGGGCAACCGGCTGCGGGTGGTGGCGCTGTTCCTGGACCAGGCGGTCTCGGTGCGCACCATCGAGAAACACGTGCGGCAGGGAGATTTCGCCTTCGCCGATCTGGGCGGGGTGCAGACGGTGCAGAAGACGGTGGAGATCCGGCGATGAAGACGACGGCGATGGTGCTGGTGTTGTCCGCGGTGGCGGCGGTGGCGGGGCTGCGGCCGGCGCGGGCGGACGAGGCCGCCCCGGCGGTGGCGGGGTTCGCGCTGGTCATCGGGGTCAACCGCGGGGTCGACGCCGACAGCGTGCCCCTGCGCTACGCCGACGACGATGCGGTCCGCTTCCAGACCCTGTTCCGGACGGTGGGGATGAAGACCTGGGCCCTGGCCCGGCTGGACGAGAACACCCGCCAGCTGCACCCGGGGGTGGCCGAGGAGATGGCCCCGCCCCGGATGGCCCAGCTGCACCAGGTGGTCAACCGGATGGCGGCCGAGGTGGCGGCGGCCAAGGCGGCGGGCAAGAAGACGGTGCTGTACCTGGCCTACGCCGGGCACGGCAAGGCCGAGGGCGACAGCGGCTACATCATGCTGGAGGACGCGCGCCTGCACGGGCCGGACCTGCTGGCCGAGATCATCGACCCGATCGGCGCCGCCGCCACCCACGTGGTGGTGGACGCCTGCCATTCGTATTACGCCGTGCTCGGGCGCGGGCCTGGGGGCACGCGCCGGCCACTGACCGGGTTCTCGCAGCTGGTGGGGATCGCCCAGCGGGACGACGTGGGGCTGCTGCTGTCCACCTCGTCGGCGCGGGAGAGCCACGAGTGGGCGGCCTTCCAGTCGGGCGTGTTCAGCCACGAGGTGCGCTCGGGTCTGTACGGCGCGGCCGACGCCGACGGCAACGGCCTGGTCAGCTACATGGAGATCGCCTCCTTCGTCGACCGGGCCAACGTGTCGGTGCCCAACGAGCAGTTCCGCCCCGAGGTGTACGCGCGCCAGCCGCCGGCGGCGGGGGCCACCTTTCTGGACCTGCGGCCGGCCATGGCGGTGCGGATCGAGGTGGACGGAGGCTTTCGCGGGCACCAGTACCTGGAGGACTCGACCGGGGTGCGCTGGGCCGATTTCCACAACGGCGGCAACGTGCGCCTGGTGCGCCCGTCGTCGGCACGGCTGTACCTGCGGCGGGCGGCCGAGGACCGCGAGCAGGTGCTGCCCGAAGGGGCCGTGGTGGCGCGCACCGCCGATCTGCCGGTGCAGGACGCTCACGTGGCCGCCCGGGGCGCGGCCAACGACCTGTTCCGCTCGCTGTTCGCGCTGCCGTTCACGGCCGACGTCCTGACCAGCTACCGGCCGCGCGAGCCGGGCGGCGCGGCCGAGGGGCTGACCGCGCGGGCGGAGGGACGCACCCGGCGGCGGCTGGGCGTGGCGGTGGGGCTGGGGACCACGGCGGTGGTCGGGGGCATCGCCGGGCTGGCGGTGCTCAACAGCGCGCGTTCGCTGCACGACGATCCGGCCTCGGTGATCTCGCAGCAGACCACCGCCGACGCCAACAAGCGCATCGAGCGCCGCAACCGCTGGGGGGTGGCGCTGCTGGGGGCGGGCGGGGCGGCCCTGCTGGGGGCGGCGGTGCTGTGGCTGGGCGACCGCACGCCGGCGGCGAACGTCGACCTGGCGGTGGGGCCGCTGGGCGCCACCGCCGGCGTGCGCGGCTCGTTCTGATCGCTCAGTACAGCACCAGCCCGGGCCGCAGGCACAGCTGTCCGCGGTCAGTCGTAGCCGGGCGGGCATTCGCCCGGTCCGGTGCAGGCGGTCGAGACCGGTCCGTCGGGCCGGGCAGCGTCGCTGCCGGCGTCGGGTGGGGGAGGGGGCGGCGGGGCGCGGCGCTGCAGGGTCACCGTGAGGTCGAGCCGCCCGCCGCCGACCAGGCTGCCGCCGGCGCGGCCCGAGGCCACGACGGTGGCCTGGCGGTCGAGCGCCTCGACGTCGAGCAGCAGCTCGCCGGCGCGGGCGTGGGGCAGCAGCAGGGTGAAGGTGGCGGGAAAGGTGATGGCCTGGGTGCGCGGCTCGGGCGGGTACGCCCGCACCTGCTGGTCGCCGCGGTTGTCGGCGGTGACCCGCAGCTGGACCGCCGCGACCGGCGGATCGGCGGCCACCGACACGAACACCACCGAATCGACGTCGCTGCAGCCGGGGAGCGGCAGCAGGGCGGGCAGCGCCAGGACCAGCCAGGCGGCCGCCTTCGAGATCAAGGAAAGACCCGCTGGGTGCCCAGGGTGCTGGGCGGGACGTCGGGGCCGCCGCCGGCCGCCACCGCGATGGCGATGCCACCGCCGATCGCCACCGCGGCCAGCGCGCCCCAGAACCACCAGGAGCGGCGCAGGCGCGGCCACAGGGGAGCGCGATCGGGGGCCGGCCCGGCGGGCAGCGGGGGCGCGCCGTAGGTGCCCCGGTACGGATCGGGCTCCAGCTTCAGCGGCCGCAGCGAGGCGGTCACGGTGGCGGTGGCCCCGGCGGCCACGGTGAAGGCCTCCTCGAAGGGCACGAAGCCCGCGTGGGTCAACCCCAGCACGTGTCTGCCGGGCGTGCACCAGATCGGCTGGGGCAGCGGCGTGCGGCCGGCGGCGGCACCGTCCAGCAGGACCTGGGCGTCGGCGGTCTGGCAGGTGAGCTGCAGCTGGCCCAGCTGCGCCCGCAGGTCGGCGGCCGAGCGGCGCGCCTCGTCGGTCACCGCCCGCGGCGAGCCGGCCGGGTCGGCCAGGAACCGATCGAAGGCCAGCAGCGCCTCGACCGGGCGGCCGAGCTCGCGGTTGGCCTGGGCGACGTTGAAGTGCAGCTTGGGGCTGGGGTAGAGCGCGTAGGCGGCGGTGAACCGGTCGAGCGCCTCCTGGTACTGGCCCTTGCGGTAAAGCCGGGTTCCCTCGCGCAGCAACGTCTGGGCCTGGTTCTTGGCGGCGGCCTCGGTGGGGGGATGGGCGCGGCCGGGAGCGGCGGCGCCCGCCTGGGACAGGAGCAGCAGGGTCAGCAGGGCGGCGTGCATCAGAGTTGCTCGATGAGGCGGCTCTTGCGCGGGCGGCTCTTGCGCGGGCGATCGGGATCGCCGGCGGGCGCGCGCGGAGCGGGCCGGGCACCCGGTCGCTCGCC
>JBKPRZ010000853.1:0-13348 GCA_046734815.1 Myxococcota bacterium
CGGGTATCGGGCTTGCTACGCTCCAGGGGCCATGACTCCTCGCTGGGCAGCGCTCGGGCTGGCGCTGGCGCTTGTCGGCGGATGCGGCGGGCGTCCGCCGGAGGGGGTTCGTGGCCCCGACACTGTCCGTCATGGCGACCCTGACACGCCTGCCGCGATCGCGTCGCTCTCCGACGACGACCTGTCGCGCAGCTGGGCCTTTCACGACGGGCTCGACCCGGAGCATCCCTTCGACGCGATGCTGGCGATCCCGGGAGGGTTCGTGGCGATCACGCACGAGCTCTCGCCCGATCAGGAGGCCATCCCCGAGCGGGGCAACATCGCCCTCACATCGACCGACGGCGTGAGCTGGCAGAAGCAGGCGCTGGGCGACACGGTGAACGTGCGCAGCCTGGCGTTCGGCAACGGCGTGATCGTCGCGGTGGGCATGCGATTCGGTGGCGGTGGTGGGGCGGTCTTCACCAGCGGAGACGGCGGCCATACCTGGACCGAACCGACCGCGCCCAGCGCCGATCTGGTGAAGGTCACGTTCCTGGAGGAGCGGTTCTGGGTGTTCGGCGGGCTGGGTACCTTCTTCAACTCGCGCGAAGGGCGCTCGTGGGAGGACCTCTCGCGGCGGGAGTATGTGCAGCTGAACGCCATCGCGTTCGGCCTGGGTCGCTACCTGGTCATGGGGAACCGCTTCTGGCTGTCCTCCGAGGAGGGCCGCACCTGGACCGAGCATCAGACCATCTGCGACGACGTCAGTGTCTGTCCGGGCGTGGTCGCGCCAGGTGGATCTCCTCCTGGCCATGTCGAGAAGTCCACCTTGCTGTTCGGCAACGGGGCGTTCGTGACCGAGGGATGGGTCTCGAACGACGGGCAACATTTCACCGCTGCTCCCGATGCCACCGGCGCGGGCGTGTTCAGCCATGGCCGGTTCCTGACCCGCGGCGCGGACGGGACCATCTCGGTCTCGGAGGACGGCCGGCGGTGGAGCAACCGGACCTCCGCAGCCGCCACCGACGATGGGCGGCTGTCGTGTGTCGGGCACACATGCATCGCGCTCCGCAACGGCATCCTCGTGGTCCCGGCGGCCGGCGATCCGACGCCGCTGCCGAGACTGCCCCCGGTGGATCTGGGGCCGGCCGATGACGGCAAGACCATCCCGGTCAAAGTCGGCCAGCGCATCCGCCTCGGGCTGGGCAGCAGGAGTGCGGGAGGATACGGCGCCCCGCTGGTCTCCTCCCCGGCCGTACGCTTCGTCCACTCACGCGTGGTCGGCGGGCCGGCGCCCACGCCGCCGTTCCGCTCGAGCCAGATCTTCCTGCTGGCGGCGGAGGCTCCCGGCCGGGCCGAGGTGCGGGTCCCCAACACCGGCGGAGAGCCCGACTTCCAGCTGACCATCGATGTGACCCCACGTTGATCGAGGGAGGCAACCTTGTGACGAGCACGATGACTTCACGGTGGACAGCAATCGGTCTGGGCCTGGCTCTGCTGGGCGGTTGCAGCGGTCACATGACGGCCGACCACGATCCGGACAGCCGCGCGGTCATGTCCCTGCCGGACGAGGCCTTCGCGCGCCCGTGGGCGTTCTACGATGCGCTGGACCCGGAGCATCCGTTCGATGCGATGCTGGCGATCCCCGGTGGCTTCGTGGCCATCACGCATGATCCGTCGGGCGACGCGAAGGCGCTTCCCTCGCGCAACAACGTCGGCTTGACGTCGCCGGACGGGTTGACCTGGCAGCGGCACGGGCTGGGCGACTCGGTTCACGCGCGTGGGCTGGCGCTGGGCAACGGAGTGATCGTGGCGGTGGGGCAGCGGTTCGGGGCGGGCACGCGCGGGACGGTGCTGACCAGCGGCGACGGCGGCAACACCTGGACCGAGCAGCCCGCACCGAACGTCGGACTGATGTCGGTCACCTTCCTGCAAGGGCAGTTCTGGGCTTTCGGCGAGCAGGGGGCGTTCTTCACCTCGCGCGACGGGCGGTCCTGGGAGGACCACTCGCGCCGCGAGTACGTGCAGCTCAATGCCATCGCCTTCGGCCTCGGCCGCTACGTCATCGTGGGCAACGTCTCGTGGCTGTCGTCCAGCGACGGCCGCGCCTGGACCGAGCACCGCACCATCTGCGACGACGTCGCGCTCTGCCCGGGCGTGACCCCGCCGGGCGGCTCGCCGCCGGGAGCGCTGGCGCTGTTCTCGATCCTGTTCGGCAACGGCGTGTTCGTGACGGACCGCTGGGTATCCAGCGACGGTCTGCACTTCACCGCCGCACCCGACGCGAGCGCGGGCACGTTCAGCCATGGCCTGTTCCTGGGTGCGGTGGACGAAAAGGGCCGGTTCACGGTCTCCAGCGACGGGCGCACCTGGACCACCCGCACCACCGCCGTCGCCACCGACGATCGCACCTCGTCCTGCGTGGACCACACCTGCATCCCCCTCCGCGACGGCCTCCTGGTGATTCCCGGCGCCGCCGATCCGGCGCCGCTGCCTCGTCTGCCTCGGCTGGAGCTGACCCAGAAGGACAGCGGCGCCACCATCGCGGCCAAGGTGGGGCAGCGGATCGGCCTCTTGCTGGACACCTTCACCGACGGCCGCTACGGCAGCCCGGTGCTGTCGTCTCCCGCGGTCCGCTTCCTGAACGACGGCATCATCCCCTACCCGCCCAGCCCGCCCCTGCGCGGCTCCCAGTTCTTCAATTTTGCCGCCGCGGCGCCGGGGCAGGCCGAGCTGCGCATCCCCCACAACGGTGGGACCCCGGAGTTCCGCGTGGTGTTCGACGTGACCGCGCGCTGATCGCCGGCGCGTCCGGCGGTGACCGGATCTGGGACCGCGCGTGCCGGAAGCGGTCACGGGTCGGCGCGGAAGGGCCGGAATTCCGGGGGTTTTCCGTGGCATGGGGCTCGCTGGAGCAGGCGGGCATGAGTGCACGGGGGTTCTTCGAGACGCTGGCCAGCGACCTGCGTTTTGCGCTGCGGATGATGCGCCGGACGCCCGGGGTGACCGCGGCGGCGGTGCTGGCGCTCGCGCTGGGCATCGGGGCCAACACCGCCATCTTCAGCGTGGTGCATGGCGTGCTGCTGCGGCCCCTCCCCTTCCCCGATTCGCAGGCACTGTACCGGGTCAACACGAACTTCGGCAAGAAGAAGGGGTACTCGACCAACCCGCTGTCCTATCCGCAGTACCAGGACGTGGTGGCGCAGACCCGCACCCTGGCCGGCGTGGGCGGCTGGTACGACGGGGACTCGAATCTGTCGGGAGCGACGGCGCCTGAGCGCGTGCTGATCCGGGTGGCCACCCCATCGCTGCTGCCGACCCTGGGCATCCAGCCGGCGCGCGGCCGCAACTTCCTGCCCGAGGAGAGCCGGCAAGGACGCCACCACGTGGCGCTGATCGCGCACGGTTTGTGGCAGCGGCAGTTCGCCGGTCGCGACGATGCCATCGGCAAGAGCCTGCGCCTGGACGGGGTGGACCACCACATCGTGGGCGTGCTGCCGCGCGGGTTCCAGCTGGAGCAGCCGATCGATGTCTGGGTGCCGCTCGACACCACCGATCCGGGCATCCAGGTCCGCAATTCGCACTTCCTGCAGGTGGTGGGACGCGCCCGGCCCGATGCCACCCTCGCCACAGTCTCGGCGGACCTGGCCCAGGTCGCGCGCTACCAGGTCGAACATTATCCCGACATGTTCCCCGCCACTCTGGGGTTCTCGCTGCAGGTGCGGCCCTTCCTGGACGCGGTGGTGGGTGAGGTGAAGCTGCCCTTGCTGATCCTGCTGGGCGCGGTCGGTTTCGTCCTGCTGATCGCCTGCGCCAACGTGGCCAACCTGCTGCTGGCGCGGGCGCCCGCGCGCGAGCGGGAGATGGCCATCCGGACCGCGCTGGGCGCGCGCCGCGGACGGCTGATCCACCAGCTGCTGACCGAGAGCCTGTTGCTGTCGGTGATCGGCGCCGTCCTGGGGGTGCTGTTCGCCAACTGGGGCATCGATGCGCTGATCGCGCTCGGTCCCGAGTCGGTGCCGCGCATCGGAGAGGTGAGGCTGGACCTGGGCGTGCTCCTGTTCACCGGTCTGGTCGCGCTGGCCACCGGCATCGCCTTCGGGCTGGCGCCGGCCATGGCCGGATCCCGCCCCCACCTGCACGACGCGCTGAAGGAGGGGATGCACGGCACCAGCTCGCGGCGCGGGCGGCTGCGGGGGGCGCTGGTGGTCACCGAGGTGGCGCTGTCGCTGGTCTTGCTGGTGGGAGCCGGGCTGATGGTGCGCAGCTTCCTGGCGCTGCAGCGGGTGCAGCCGGGGTTCCGGCCCGACCACGCCTTGATGGTCCGCGTGTCGCGGCCGGCGCCCGAAAACACGACCAGCGCCGACCTCGACCGGTTCGTGGACTTCTACGACCGCACCCTGGCGCGGTTGCGGCAGCTGCCGGGGGTGACCGCGGCGGGGGCCTGCAACATGGTGCCGCTGGACGGGAACATGACCGACCGCCTGATCGAGATCGAGAACGACATCGGCCGGGAGAAGGCGGACATGCCCCACGGCCAGAACCGGCAGGCCACCCCGGGCTGGTTCGAGGCAATCGGGATCCCCATCCTGCGCGGGCGAGCGATCGACGAGTCCGACCGCGCGGACACGCCGCGGGTGCTGGTGGTCAACCAGACCTTCGCCCGCCGCTGGTTCGGCAGCGCCGATCCCATCGGCCGTCGCATCCGGCTGGGCAAGCTGACCGGCGAGTTCCCCTGGGCCACCATCGTGGGCGTGGTGGGTGACGTGCACGCCTACGGGCTGGATGCCCCGCCGCAGCCCGAGATGTACTGGCCGGTGGCGCAGATCCGCAACACGCCCGCGCTGGCGCTGGCGGTACGCACCGCCGGCGACCCGGCCGCCCTGGCCGGATCGGTGCGGGCGGCCATCGCCGAGATCGATCCCGCGCAGCCGCTGTACGACCTGCAGACCGTGGAGCATCTGGTCGACTCGTCGCTGGGGCAACGGCGCTTCACCTTGACCCTGATGATCGTGTTCGGGCTGATAGCGCTGGCCCTGGCCGCGGTCGGCATCTACGGGGTGATGGCCTACACCGTCGCGCAGCGCACCCGCGAGATCGGGATCCGGGTGGCGCTGGGCGCGCGGCCGGCCAGCGTGGTGAAGATGGTGCTGGGCGACGGGATGAAGCTGGTGGCGCTGGGGGTGGTGATCGGCACCGCCAGCGCGCTGGCGGTCACGCGCATCGCCACCTCGTTGCTGTACGGTGTGTCGGCGGCGGATGCCACCACCTACCTGGCCATCGCGGCGGCGCTGTCGGCGGTGGGCCTGGTGGCCATCGTCTTGCCCGCCCGCCGCGCCACCCGGGTGGATCCGGTGCGGGCCCTGCGCACGGACTGACGACCGCTCAGTTCACGATCGACTGGCGGAGGGCGTCCAGGCTCACCGGCTTGATCAGGTGGGCATTGAAACCCGCCTCGCTGGAGCGCCGGCGGTCGGCGTCCTGACCGTAGCCGGTGATGGCGACGATGCGGGCGTCGGCGGGAAGGTCGTGGGATTCGCGCAGGAGGCGAGCCAGCTGGTAGCCGTCCATCACCGGCAGGCCGATGTCCAGCAGGCAGACGTTGGGGTGGAACCAGCGGGCGATCTGCAGCGCGCTGGGCCCGTCGTGGGCCAGCTGCACTTCGTGGCCCAGCTCGCGCAGGATCTCGGCCAGACCCTGGGCACCGTCGACGTTGTCATCGACCACCAGGATCCGGTTGTGCTGCGGCCCACTCACCGGGGCGGCCACCACCGGCAGGACCGGACGGCTGGACCCGGGCGCCGCCTCCAGCTCGGCGCCGGGCTCGAGCGGCAGGTGGACCACGAACTCGCTGCCGCGCCCGGGGCCCGCGCTGGCCGCCGACACGGTGCCGCCGTGCAGATCGACCAGGCTGCGCACGATGGTCAACCCCAGCCCCAGGCCTCCCTTCGATCGATCCAGCGACTGCGGCTCCTGCACGAACAGATCGAAGATCCGATCCAGCATCTCGGGCTTGATGCCCACGCCCTGGTCGCGCACCCGCAGGAAGGCCAGGCTGCCGCTGCGCCCGCCGCTGACCTCCACCGTGGTGCCGGGCTCGCTGTACTTGGCGGCGTTGGTGAGCAGGTTCGACACAACCTGGGCCAGGCGATCGGGATCGGCGTTGACCGGCAGCCCCTCGGGCGGCACATCGCAGACCACCCGCTGCCGGCGCTGCTCGACCAGCGGCTCGGCCATCTCCAGCCCACGCAGCACCACCTCGGCCAGCTCGACCCGTCGCCGGCGCAGATCGATCTTGCCGCGGGTGATGCGCGAGACATCCATCAGGTCGTCGACCAGGCGGGTGAGGTTGGCCACCTGCCGCTCGATCACCGCCTGCTCGGCACTGTGCAGACCCCGCATGCGCATGAGGTGCAACGAGGTCAAGATCGGGGACAGCGGGTTGCGCAGCTCGTGACCCAGCATGGCCAGGAAATCGTCCTTGGCCCGGTTGGCGGACTCGGCCTCGGCGCGGGCGCGGTGCTCGCTCTCGGCCAGCCGCTGCAGCTGCAGCTCGGCCTCCCGGCGCACGCGGGCCAGCTGCAGCTGGCTGCCCACCCGGGCCACCAGCTCGCGGGCGGAGAAGGGCTTCACCAGGTAATCGTCGGCGCCGGCGGTCAGCCCCTCCAACCGCGCCTCCTCGCCGGCGCGGGCCGACAGCAAGACCACCGGGATGCTGGCGGTGTGCGGGTCGGCGCGCAGGGCCCGCAGCAGCCCGAAGCCGTCCAGGTTCGGCATCATCACGTCGGCCACGATCAGGTCGGGCGGCTGGTGATGGGCGAGCGCCAGCGCCTGGTTGCCGTGGGCGGCGGTCTGCACGGTGCAGTGGCGTTGCAGCAGGCGAGCCAGGTAGGCGCGCATGTCGGCGTTGTCGTCCGCCACCAGCACGCGGGCATCGGCGGGGATTGTCGAGCCGGCCCCGGGCGTGGCCGGGTGGACGGCGCCGTCGTCCGCCGACGGCAGCCAGCGAAGCGCCTCCTCGACGAAGGGCTGCACGCCGGTGGCGCTGCGGCCATCCGTACGGGGCGGCCCGATGTGGTCGGCGGGCAGATGGGCGGTGCCCAGCGGCACCGTCACGGTGAAGGTCGATCCCTCGCCCAGGCGGCTGGTCACCTGCACCGAACCGCCGTGCAGCCGGACCAGGTCCTGCACCAGTGACAGCCCGATGCCCGCGCCCTCGTGCGTTCGCGCCCGGGCGCCCTCGATCCGGTGGAACCGTTCGAACAGCCGCGGCAGCTGGTCATCGGGGACGCCGATGCCGGTGTCGCTGACCGTCAGCTGGACGTCCTGGTCGCGCGCCCGCAGCGCCAGCGAGATCCGGCCCTCGAAGGTGAATTTGAAGGCGTTCGACAGCAGGTTCAGCACGATCTTTTCCCACATCTCCCGGTCCACGTGGACCGGCTGCGGCAGCGGCGGGCAAGAGACCTCGAAGCTCAGCCCGCCGCGCTCGATGGTCGAGCGGAAGGCGCTGGCCAGGTCGGCGGTCAGCTGGGCCAGATCCACCGGCTGGTACCAGGCGCGCAGCCGCCCGGCTTCCAGGCGCGAAAAGTCCAGCAGCGAGTTGACCAGCTTCAGCAAGCGCAGGGTGTTGCGGTGAACCACCTGCAGGTCTTCGCCAGCCAGCGCCCCGCCCATCGCCAGCGCGTCTTCCTGCGGGCCCAGCATGAGGGTCAGCGGCGTGCGCAGCTCGTGGCTGATGTTGCCGAAGAAGATGGTCTTGGCCTGGTCCAGCTCGGCCAGCACCTGCAGGCGCCGGCGCTCTTCCTCGTGGGCGCGCGCGTTGGCCACCGCGGTGGCGACGTGGCCCGCCACCAGTCCGCAGAAGTCCCGGTAAGCATCGTCCAGCGCGCGGCGCGGATTCAGGCCGACCACCAGCAGACCATGGGCGGTGGCCGCCCCCGGACGGAGCAGAGGCATCACCATCGCCGACCGCACCGGCTGCGACCAGCGAGCGGCCAGCGGCCGTCCCAGATGGGCCGGCAGCTCGCTCACCAGATGGGGGCGGCCGCTGCTCAGCGCCTCGTGAAACGGCCAGTCGCCGCCGGGCTGGACCGCCACCTTCGCGGGAGCCAGCGCGGGTGTCACCGGACCCGCGGAGGCGACCAGGGTGGCAGAGGCTCCGCAGCGGTCCAGGTCGTAAAGCAGCGCGAAAGGCAGGTCGGCGTCGTTGGCGGCCAGCACCGCGGCCACCTCCTGCCAGGCCTGCCCCTCCTGTTGCACCTCCGCCGCCCGCGCCGCCAGATCGCTCAGGGTGCGCAGCCGGCGCTGGTAAAGGACCCGGGTCGTGGTCTCGGCGACTGTGACGTGCACGCCCCCGACCGATCCGGACTCCACGCGGATGGGGCTGTACGAGAAGGTGAAGTAACACTCTTCCAGGTAGCCGTGGCGATCCAGCGGGACCATCCGGTCGTCGAAGCCGACCGCCTGCCCCTGCATCACGCCCTCGAACAGCGGACCGATGGTGGACCAGATTTCGGGAAACACGTCCGGCACCGACTTGCCCAGAGAAGGGTGTTTGGTCGAGCCCAGGATCGGCCGGTAGGCGTCGTTGTAAAATTGCGTGAACGACCGACCCCAGCCGATCAACATCGCGAACTTCGATTGCAGCAGGATGCTGACCGCGGTGCGGAGGCTCTGCGGCCAGCTCGACACCGGACCCACCGCCGTCTGCGACCAGTCCAGCGCGCGCATCAGCGCGCCCATCTCGCCGCCGCCGGCGAGGACCCGATCGCCGTCCCGGTCCTCCTGGCCTTCCTCGCCCGCGCCTGCCATTGGCCGGCGAGATCTTGACACGACATCGGCGCCGCTGCAGGCGCCCCGGGCCGGATCGTGATCGCGGCGCCACTGCAGCGCCGCCCCGGGGATCGCACAGCGGAGGGAGTCAGTGGACCGCGACATCCGGGGTCGCATCGCCGGCCCGGGCTCAGCGGCGGCGTCCGAACGTCAGCGGGACGCTCACCTCCTCGACCACTTCCATGCCCGCCGCCTCGAACGCCGTCCGATGCGCGAGCGCCCCCGCCCCCCGACGATCACCCGCCGCAGCTGCTGCGCGCGCGATCGGATGGCCATGCTCGCGCGACCGGCGGAGCGGGCGAAGCTTCTGCGCGCCGCTGCCCGGATCCTGCCCGAGCAAGCGGAGGATGCCTCCAGGACGGTCTCGTACAGGCTTTGGCGAGGGCACGGACATTCCGCGAGGAGGCCCGGACTCCACCTGGCTGTACCGGGTGGTGGTGAACGCCGCGGTCATGCGTCTGCGCAAGGCACGCCGGGCGGCCCGATAGACCGAGGCCGCCACCCGCAGCGCGGGCGACGTGCCCTGGGCCATCGGCGGCCAGCGGGAGGACGGGGCAATCCGGGCGCTCGGGGGGGCCCGCTGGCGCAGATTTCTGTCGGCCCGCTCCCTTCGCGCCGCATCGCCGACCGACGATGGCCAGCCAGCGGGCCGGGTATGCCGTAACTTCCGGGCGGGCCGCGCCGTAGACACCGTGCAGGCATGGCCTTGCCAGCGCACGCCGGGCGGGACTACAACGGGACACCGTGCCGCCGACGTCCGACCATCAGGAGGAGGCCGAGCTGATGGGGCGGTATTGCGATGGCGACGCGCAGGCGTTTCACCGCCTGTACGCGCTGGTCGGCCCGAAGATCCTCGCCTATCTGGTCGGTCTCACGAATGACAGGACGCTGGCGGCCGATGTCCTCCAGCAGACCTTCCTGAAGCTGCATCAGGCGCGCGCGAGCTACGTGCGCGGCGCCAACCCGGTGCCCGGGATCTACACCATCGCCCACCGCTCCTGCCTGGACGAGCTCCGCAAGCGCAAGGCCTCGCGGATCAGGCTGACCGGCGACGGCGAGCTGCCGGTCGAGCCGCGCGCCACGCTGGCCGGCACGCCGGAGGAGAACGCCGATGACGAGGCGGGCGGCGACCGCATCTCGCTGGCCGACCTCGAGGCGCTGCCGCAGAACCAGAAGGAGGCGCTGATCCTGACCAAGGTGCACGGTCGCTCGCTGGCCGAGGCGGCGATGATCACCGGCAGCACGCCGGGGGCGATCAAGCAGCGGGCCCACCGCGCGTACCTGACCCTGCGCCAGCGGCTGTCCCGGCGCCCGCCCGGCGGCCGGGCGCGCCTGCAGGAGGGGCAATGAGCGGCGGCAGCAAGAGCGGCGACGGCGGCATGGCCGCGCCGGTGGACGCCGATCTGCCTCCCGCCGGCCCGGCGCTGCTGGCCGAGATGGCGGCCCTCCGGCCGGTGCGCACGCGCGTCCCCGCACGCACCGCCCTGCTGCTGGTGCTGGCCGCGGCGGCGGCCGCGCTGGCCACGGTGCTGGGCGTGGGCCTGCGGCGGGATCTACCGGCTTTGCCCCGGGGCTGGGTGATCGCGGCGGCCGCGGTCTGGGCGGCAGGGGTGTTGCTCGCCCTGCTGGCCGCCACCCTGCCCCGCCGCGCGGAGGTGTTGCCCGACACGGGCCGGGCCGGCCGCGTGGCGGTGCTGGTGGCGGCGGCGCTGCTGGTGCTGGGGCTGTTCGCCACGGTCAACGCGCCCGGCGTCACCATCATCCCGGCGGCCACCTTCGGCGCCTTCGCCGCGCGCTGGTGGCACTGCACCCGCCTGGGGCTGGCGCTGGCCCTGCCTCTGCTGCTGCTGGGGGGGCTGCTCTCGCGCCGCATCTTCCCCGTCGGTGCCGCTCGCATCGCCGCCGCGCTGGGCGCGGCGGGCGGAGCGGCCGCCGGGCTGGCCCTTCATTTCGTCTGCCCCATCGGTGGCGGGCTGCACGTCGGTCTGGCCCACGCCGGCGTCGTCAGCCTGGCCGCCGGGCTGGGCGCATTGCTGTTGCCGCGCGTGCTTCGCCTCTGAGCGGCGGGCCACCCTGGACGGCCCTCACAATCTGGGGGATGCTGAAGGGCAGAGCGCGGAAGCGGTGGCAGACAAGGCCGGCATCGTCAGGGGGACCGCGGTCTCCTCGGGCTTCGCCCAGGGAACAGCGTACCTGCTCAGCTGCGCGGGCGGGACTGCCGTCCCCCTGCGGACCATCGAAAACGGGCAGGTGGACCGCGAGATCAGCCGGTTCGATGAGGCGCTGATCCGGGCCGAACACGACCTGCTGACCCTGAAGGACGCGGTGGCCCGCAAGATCGGCGCCGCCGAGGGCGACATCTTCGCCGCGCACGCCCTGCTGGTTCGGGATCCTTCCTTTCACGACAAGGTGGTCGGGCTGGTGCGAGAAAAGCGCATCAACGTCGAGGCTGCCGTGGCCGAGGTGAACGAGACCTTCAGCCACGCCTTCGAGGAGATCCCTGATCCTTATCTGCGCGAACGCGCGTCGGACATCCGTGACATCGCGGCGCGCATCCTGGCCGAGCTGGCCGAGACCCGGGCGAGCGAGCCCCAGATCCCCGAGGGAGCGGTGGTGGTGGCGGACGACCTCCTGCCCTCGGTGACCGCCCGCCTGGAGCTGAGCCGCATCGCCGGCCTGGTGACCGAACGCGGGGGGAGGTTCTCGCACACGGGCATCCTGGCACGCGCGCAGGGCATCGCCGCGGTGGCCGGGGCGACCGGCGCCACGACGCACATCCGCACCGGTGACCGGGTGATCGTGGACGGCGTCTCGGGGGTGGTGTTCGTGAACCCGGATGCGGAGGTCCGGCGCGAATACGACCGCCTGCAGAGCGACATCCAGGCCTACCGCCAGGAGCTGCAGCACCTGGTGGACCTGCCGCCGGTGACCCGCGACGGTACCCGCATCGGGCTGATGGCCAACGCCAGCAAGCTGTCGGACACCGAGGCGGCGCTGCTGTATCGGGCCGACGGCATCGGCCTTTACCGGACCGAATTCGCCTTCACCATCCGCGACACCATGCCCACCGAGGACGAGCAGTTCGAGTTCCTGCTCCGCGCGGCCGAGCGGCTGCACCCCCGCAAGCTGGTGGTGCGCCTGCTGGACGTCGGCGGCGACAAGGAGCTGCCCTACATGCGCCTGGCCGCGCGGCGGAACCCGTCGCTGGCCCAGCGGGGCATCCGGTTGCTGCTCGAGCACCGGGACATCCTCGACCGCCAGCTGCGCGCGCTGCTGCGGGTGAGCGCCGAGCACGACATCGCCATCCTGCTGCCGGTGGTGGGCGGGCTGGAGGAGGTACGGCTGGCGCGGGCGGTGATCGAGGAGGTGAAAGAGGGTCTGCGGGCGCAGGGGCTTCGATTCAACCCGGCGGTCCCGGTGGGTGCCATGATCGAGGTGCCCTCCGCCGCGCTGATGGCCTCGACCCTGGCCGAAGAGGTCGACTTCTTCAGCCTGGGGACCAACGACCTGGTCCAGTACCTGCTGGCGGCCGACCGGGAGGACGACAGCGTCGCCTCGTATTACCAGCCGCTGCATCCGGCCGTGCTGCGGCTGATCCACGAGCTGGTCGAGGCGGCCGGGCGGGCGGGGCGCCCGCTCACCATCTGCGGCGAGATCGGGGGCGACCCGGCCTACACCAGCTTGCTGCTGGGGCTGGGGCTGCGCGGGTTCAGCGTGGCCCCGGGCAAGCTGCTCGACATCAAGCGGGCCATCCGCCAGACGGATCTGATCGAGGCCCGGGCGCTGGCCGCCCGGGCGCTGGCCCTGGGCTCGGTGGCCGAGATCGAGGAGCTGATCAGCGCCCCGGCCGACCCGCCGACTGAAGCGGGACCCTGAGAGGGTCCCGCACCCCCCGCGATGAGCTCCGCGCGGCAAGCCGCGCTACGCTCTACGCGCTCTGAAGCGTAGCCGCCCTTCCCCCGGCCGGCCGGAGGTGGTAGCTCAAGCGCATGGGTCGAGCCGTTCTGGTCACCGGGGCGTCGCGGGGGATCGGGCGGGCCACCGCCGCTGCGTTCGCCGCCCGCGGCGATCGGGTGGCCATCCACCACCGCGACTCGGCAGGCCTGGCCGAAGGCCTGCGCGCGCAGCTGCCGGGCAGCGGACACCTGGTCCTGGCCGCGGACCTGGCCGATCCGGCTGCCGTCGAGCGGATGGTCGATCAGGCGGCGGCGGGCCTGGGGGCGCTGGACGTGCTGGTCAACTGCGCCGGCCGCTACAGCCCCCACCCCATCGACGAGGTGTCGTACGCCGAGTGGCAGGCGCAGTGGCGGGCGACGATCGAGGTCAACCTGCTGGGCGCGGCCAACGCTTGCTACTGCGCCGTCCGGCACATGAAACGGGGCGCCCGGATCGTGAACGTCTCCTCGCGCGGCGCCTTCCGGGGCGAGCCGCGCATGCCTGCCTACGGCGCCAGCAAGGCGGGCCTGAATGCCCTGGGACAGTCGCTGGCGGTGGCGCTGGGTGCCCGCGGGATCGCGGTGGCCACCGTGGCGCCCGG
>JBKPRZ010000854.1:0-4622 GCA_046734815.1 Myxococcota bacterium
GCGCAGCACCGTACCCCCGGCCATCCACAGCACGGCCATCGCCAGCGCCGCCCCCAGCGCACAGATCGTGGTCGCCAGCCGCCGCCGGGCCGGGGGCACCAGGCGAACGATGGCGATCTGCCCGGCCTGCGACAGCGCCGAGACCGCGACCTGCACCAGCACCGAGGTCAGCGCCGCCGCCAGCAGCGCGCCCGCGCCCAGCCCCCAGGCCAGCGCCGCGGCCGCCAGCACCGGCAGCAGGAACAGGGCATCGTAAAGGTCCGTCACCGCGCCGGCCAGGCCCCGCGCGAGCACCAGGGTGGCCATCGACACCGGACGGGCCAGCAGGAACTCGCTCTCGCCGCCGATCCCGGTCACCGCCTCGGCGCCGGCCACCTTGAGCGCGGCGCTGGAAAAGGCGATCGCGCCGGTGACCAGCACCAGCGCGCCCAGCTCGGCCGCCGGTCCGCCGTGCTCGCCGACAAGGCCCAGCGCGCTGGTGAACAGACCCACGTAGGCGACCGGCACCAGCACGCCGAAGACCGCAGCGAAGCGGGCGGTCCCGGCCTGGGGGCCGCGCCGCAGGCGGTTGCGCAGCAGCCGCAGGCGCAATCCGATCAGCAGGCGGCAGAGCGCCAGCACCGGGATCCCGGCGGCGGGCGCGCTCACCCCTCGGTCACCCGCAAGAACAGGTCCTCCAGCGAGGCATCCGGCGCGGTCGCCAGCCGGCTCCGCAGCTCCGCGGGCGTGCCCAGCGCGCGCAGCCGGCCGGCGCCGATGATGGCCACCCGGTGGCACAGCTTCTCGGCCACATCCAGCAGGTGGGTCGCCAGGAACACCGTCCGCCCCTCGGCCGCCAGCGAAGCGACGGTGTCGCGCATGTCGCGCGAGCCGCGCGGGTCCAGCCCGCTCTGGGGCTCGTCCAGGATCAACACGCGGGGCTGGTGGATCAGCGCCGCGGCCAGCGCCAGCCGCTTGCGCATGCCCAGCGAATACGTGGCCGTCAAGGCGTCGGTGTCGGCGGCCAGGCCGAAGCGTTCCAAAGCCGCACCGGCGCGGCGGGTGGCCTCGGCGCCCCGGAAGCCGTGCAGCCCCGCCACCAGCTGCAGCAGCTCGCGCCCGGTGAGGTAGGGGTACAGGAACGGCTCGTCGGGCAGGTAGCCCACCTCGCGCTTGAGCGCCACCGCGTCGGCGTGGCAGTCCCGCCCCAGGATGGTGGCCCGCCCGTCCGAGGGGCGATACAGGCCCATCAGCAGGCGGATGGTGGTGGTCTTGCCCGATCCGTTGGGACCCAGGAACCCGAGCACCTCGCCGGGCTCGACCCGCAGGGACAGGCCGTCGAGCGCGACCTTGTCGCCGAAGCGCTTGCCGAGGGCGAAGGTCTCGATCACACCCTGGCCACCGCCGGTGCCGGGCGCAGGGCCGGCAGGTCCAGCGGGTCGGTCTCGGCCGCGTCGGGCCCGGAGGCGCCCAGCGCCACCCGGACGAAGGCGCTGGAGGCGGCGGCCTCCTCGCCAGCCAGCGACTCGATCACCTCGACCGGCCGGGCGCTGCCCTCCCCGCTCACGGTCAGCTCGAACATCACCAGCCGCTCCGGGGGCCAGCCCAGCAGCCGCGCGCACGACGCCACCAGCTCGGGCGCGGGCAGGCGCACCGAGCGCAGCGAGCGCCGCACGTCGATCCGCCGGCCGATCCCGGCCTTGCCGCCGGGTCGGTCGGACGAGGGCGCACGCACCACCGACAGCGGCTCGCCGGACGCGAACCGGCCGAGCAGCTGCGTGGGCTCGGCCGCCGCCGGCAGGCGGGCGGCGAAGGTGGCGCGGTTGATCACCCGGCCCAGGGCCCGGTCGTTGTCGCCCAGCCGGACGGCGCCCAGAAAATCGATCCCCTCCAAAGTCACCTCGTTCAGCCGCCGGACGAGGGTGGCGGGGTCCAGATCTTCGACCAGCTTGATGTCGAGCAGCTCGCCGAACGAGGGGATGCCCAGGCCCAGAGCCGGGCCGAAGCTGAGCTCCGGCTTGGGGTGAAAGCCGACCGAGTAGTGCAGGTCCAGGCCGGCCCGCCGGAAGATGCGCGGCAGGTGGCGGATGAGGTCCAGGTGACCGAGGTAGGCGATCCGGCCGAGCTTGGTGTAGCGCAGCCGGTAGCGTCGCGGCTCGCCCTGCACGATGGCCGTCACCGGCCGGGAGCCCTTCTTCGGCGCCGCCGCTGCGCCCCGTACGGCCGGAGGAGGCGCCACCGGCGGAGCCCAGGCATTCATCCGTCGCAGGAAATAGAGCCGCTCGTCCTTCATGGCCTGCAGGTCACAGGCCACCCCGCAGTCGTAGCAGATCAGCTTGCGGCCGCGCTCGGCCTCGGCGGTCTGGACGTTGTTGGGGTGCAGCAGCTGCTTGAACGGCTTGCCACAGGGCGGAGACAGCCGGTCCTTGAGCGCCTTGCGGTACTCCTTGAGCAGGAAGTCCGGCTCGAGCCCGATGTCGATGTGGTCCCAGGGCAGCCGGGCGGTCACCGGGATGGTGCCCAGGTAGCGGCCGGGCTCGAACGCCGATTCCACGCGCTCCTCGGCCAGAGCCTGCTCCCACAGCTCGATGCGCAGGCCCTCGTCCCAGCCGTCGAAGCGGCAGCCGAGCCGGAAGGCGCGCTCGAGCAGCGAGGCGCAGGCGCGGTCGCCCCGCGAGAAGATCCCTTCCAGGTGTGACTGGTAGTTCTCGTGCATGCGCAGGCCCACGCGCAGCTTCTGCGCGGACTCGGCGAGGACGGCCTGCTTGCGCGTGGTCTCGGCCTCGGTGTCCATCGCCGCCCACTGGAAGGGGGTGTGGGGCTTGGGCACGTGGGTGGAGACCGAGGCCGTCACCTCCGCCCCCTTGAAGTAGCGCCGACCCGTCTCCTTGACCCGGCTCGCGGTCTCGACGATGCCGCGCACGTCGGCGTCCTCCTCGGTGGGCAGGCCGATCATGAAATACAGCTTCATGCGCTGGAAGCCGCGGCCGAACACCCGCTCGGCCGACTGGGTGATGTCCTCCTCGGTGACGTTCTTGGTGATCACGTCGCGCATGCGCTGGGTGCCGGCCTCGGGCGCGAAGGTCAACCCCTGCGCCCTCATTGTGGCCATGTCCGCCAGCAGCTCGTCGTTCAGACCGTAGGCCCGCAGCGAGGAGACCGACAGCGACACCTTCTCGTCGCGCAGCTTGTCCATCGCCGCCTTGACCAGCGGGGTGACGCAGGAATAGTCCGCGGTGGACAGCGAGGTCAGCGCGGTCTCGTCGTAACCACCCTTGCGCACCCCCTGCACCAGAGCGTCGATGACCGCCACCGGATCCCGCTCCCGCACCGGCCGATAGATCATGCCCGCCTGGCAGAAGCGGCAGCCCTCGGTGCAGCCGCGCGCGATCTCCACCGCCATGCGATCGAAGATCGCCTCCGAATACGGCAGCGGCGAATCGTCGGGAAAGGGATAGCGGTTGATGTCCGCCACCCAGACCCGCCGCGGCCGGGCCGGCACCCGCGGATCCAGCGGCGCGCCCACCACCACGAACCCGGTGTCGGGGTCGGTCTCGGTGGCGTACAGCTCGGGCACGTACAGCGGGTAGCGTTCGGCCAGGCGGATCAGCCGCTCGCGCCGGGGCACTCCGCTCCGGCGCAGCTCTGCTGCCTCCAGACACAGCGGGGGCAGCTTCTCCTCGGCCTCGCCGATGAAGAACGCGTCCACGAACGGCGCCAGCGGCTCGGGGTGGGTGGCGGTGGGCCCGCCCGCGATCACCAGCGGCGCCTGGTCGCCGCGCTCGCTCGACCGCAGCGGCAAGCCGGACAGGTCCAGCAGCGCCAGCACGTTGGTGTAGGTCAGCTCGTATTGGAGGGAGAAACCGATCACGTCGAACGAGGCGAGCGGTGAGGCGGTCTCCAGGGTCAGCACCGGCAGCCCGCGCGTGCGCAGCTCGGCCTCCATGTCCACCCAGGGGGCGAAGGCCCGCTCGCAGGCGATCTCGGGGACCCGGTTGAGGACGGCATACAGGATCTTGGTCCCCAGATGGGACATGCCGATCTCGTAGGTGTCGGGAAAGGCGAGGCAGACGCGCGCCTTCACGGCGGCGGGGTCCTTGCGCACCTCCTGATATTCCCCGCCGATGTAGCGGGTCGGTTTTTCAACCGCGTCCAGGAACCCGGCATACGGGTGGTCGAAGCGCGCCATGGGGCGCGAAGTCTAGCCTGAAACCAGCGGCATCACACCAACCGGCGAAAGCCGGTCGCGGTCACTCGGCGCTGCCGTGCAGGATCAGGGGGAAGGTGGCCTCGTATTCGCCGGTGTTGGCGGTCGGGAAACGCCAGCGGCGGACCGCCTCGCGGATGCAGACCGAGACCGGATTGAACTCGGGGGGTGCATCCACGCGCACCTTCTTGACCGAACCGGTCTCCCCCACGTTCACCGAGATGTCCAGACGG
Source organism: Myxococcota bacterium (assembly GCA_046734815.1). Classification (GTDB taxonomy): domain Bacteria; phylum Myxococcota_A; class Polyangia; order Fen-1088; family Fen-1088; genus CAVYGB01. The sequence goes on from JBKPRZ010000854.1 coordinate 4,420, forward strand.
GCCGCCTTCAGCCGCTCGTCGCGCTTGAGGGCACGCTCGTAACAGCTCTTGATGGCGGTGTGGTGGTCCTGCTGCTTGAAGACCCCCATGAACTTCTGGTGGTCGAACTCGCCGCCACCCTGGGCGTGGCTGCGGTCCTTGCCCGGCGAGGCCACCTTGCGTTCGTCCTGGGCGAACCGGCGCGTGACGCCCACGCCGTCGGG
>JBKPRZ010000855.1:0-12349 GCA_046734815.1 Myxococcota bacterium
CACCAGCGGCGTGGCGGTCCCGGCGGTGCCGATGACCACGGCGGTGGAAGCGACCACCGCCGCGCCCGTGGCGGCCCACTCGCCGGCCTCGTCCTTGGCGCTCACCATCGAATCGAGGTCACCCTCGGCGAAGCCGAGCAGCTGGTCGGCGCGGGCCTGGTCGCCGGCGCCGGCCGCAGCCTCGGCCCGCTGGATGTTGCGGTCCAGCCGCTGGGCGTCCGATTCGCCCTTGAAGGTCTCCTGGATCTTGTTCGTCAGCCACTGCCCGCCGCCCTTTTCCAGCTCCTGCTGCTCGCGCAGGCGGCGGAGGCGCTCGGCGTGGGCCCCGGGGTCGTCGGGGTCGATCTTGCCGCGGTCGAAGTCCTGCTGCAGCAGCTCCAGCTGGTCGCGCCCGTCGAGCTCGTCGTCCAGCCGCTGCCGCAGGTCGTGGCCGTACTTGTCCTGGTAGACCCGGGCCAGCTGGTCGATCTCCGCCTTGCTCCGGTCCTTCAGGATGTCCCGGATCTTTCCCTCGTCGGTGCCCCAGCCATCGACCGCCTGCTTCAGGCGGGCAGCGTCGCGTTCCATCTGGACCCGAGGGTCGCTGGCGCCTTCCTTGCCGGCGTCGAACAGCGAGAGGATCTCCTGCTCCTCGGCCGGGTCTTCCAGCTCCTCGGTCAGCCGGTCGCGCAGGCTGTGGCCGTATTTTTCCTGGTAGGCGGCGGCGATGTCGTCGATCTGCTGCTTGCTCTTGCCGCCCAGCAGACCGCGGATCTCGTTCTCGTCGGTGCCCATGCCGTCGACCGCTTGCTTCAGGCGGGCGGCGTCTTGCTGGGCGGCCACGCGCGGATCGGCGCTGCCGTCCTTGCCGGCGTCGAACAGCGAGAGGATCTCCTGCTGCTCGGCCGGGTCCTCCAGCTCGTCGGCCAGCCGGTCGCGCAGGCTGTGGCCGTATTTTTCCTGGTAGGCCGTCGCCATGTCGGCGATCTCCTGCCGCGACCGGCCGCGGAGCATGTCGCGCAGAGTGTTCTCGTCGGTGCCCCAGCCGTCCACCGCCACCTTGATCCGCCCCGCCGCCGCATCCGCCTCGCGCTTGCGCGCCTCCTCGGGCGTCGTCGCCGAGGCCACCCCCATCAGGTCGCGGGCGCGCTGCTTCTGATCGGCCCCGAAGTTGCCGTCGGCCTCGATCTTCGACAGGAAGAACTGCTGCGGGTCGGCGCCCGCCGGGGCCCCGTATTTCTGGGCGTAGGAGGCGGCGATGGACGCGCGTTCAGTGGGGTTGGCCTTCTCCAGGGTCTTCAGCACCTCCTCCTCGTCGCCGAACACGCCCTCCATCTCGGACTGGATGCGGACCGCGTCGGTCTCGGCCTGGTTCTCCTTGCCCTTCAGCAGGGCATCGACGTGCTCGCGGTCCTTGCCGCTGGTCTCGTCGCGCAGGACCTTGTCCAGGTCCTTGCCATAGTGGTCGCGGTACGAGGCCCGGATGCGGTCGACGTCCGCGGCGCTCTTGCCGTCGAGCGTGCGCCAGATGGCCCCCTCGTCGGTGCCCCAGCCGAACAGCCCGCCTTTGGCCGCGTCGTCGAGCGCCTTGGCGTCCTTGTCCACCTGGTCCTGGCTGTAGGCCGGCTTGGCCGGGTCGGCGGGCGGCGAGGCGTCGACACCGTCGCGCGGAGCAGGAGTCGCTGGCCTGGCCGGGGGCGGCGGGGGCAGTGGTGGGGGTGGGGGTGGGGGCGGCGGGGGCGGCGCGGCCTGGGGCACGCCGCCGCCGGAATCGTCGATGCGCATGGCTTGTCAGTCCTCGCGCCGACGAATCGCAAGGGCTGTGCCGCCGCCGAACCGCGCGTCCGCCGGGGCGTCCATCGTCGCGGGCGGGACCGCCTGTCGCCTGCCCGGCTGCAACTGTGGCGGCCGGCGCCACAGTCCGTACGACCACTCAGCCGTGGGTCCAGAAGTAGCGCACGGCCGCCATGGCCAGCGCGAACGCGAACCCGTAGTTGAAGGAGTCCAGCCGGATCAGCTCCTGCCCGCGCCGCCGCCGCCAGGCCCCCAGCCATCCCATCAGCAACCCCGCCAGCAGGGGAGTCAAGAGCAGGTTCAGCGCCTTCGCCGTGGAATGGCTGATCAGCGAGCGAGGAAACAGCGCCACGCTCACCGCCCCGACCCCCGCGCCGAACGCCAGGTACACGAGCACCGACACCACCGGATGCAGGCGCGGCCGCCGCCGCAACGCCCGCACGGCGCCGCGGACGCCGAGCTCGACCAGCGCCTCGCCCACGATCTGGATCAACAGCTCGGCCAGGAACTGGAGCACGACACCCAGCAGTTCGGCCATCACGCTGTCCTGCGCTCCATCACACCCAGCAGTTCGGCCATCAGGCTGTCCTGCGCTCGCTCCATCATAGACATGCGCGCGACGTCGCCCGAGATCATGACATGCGGCCCGGGCAGGCGGCCTCGCTGGAGCGCGCCGCGCCTCCTTCCGGATCAGGCGCCGGCCAGGGCCTTGCGGCTGCGGTCCAGGAACCCGCGTTCGGCGGCGTTTTCGGTGCGGGCCATGGCCGCCTCGTAGGCGCGCGCCGCCTCGCCGTCGCGGCCCAGCCGCCGCAGCAGATCGGCGCGGATGGCGTGAAAGACGTGGTAGCGGTCCAGATCGAGGCGATCCACCAGCGCCAGCGCGGCTGCGGGGCCCTCCACCTCAGCCACCGCGACCGCCCGGTTCAGCGCCACCACCGGGCTGGGGTCGATCGACAGCAGGTGATCGTAAAGCTGCAGGATCTGGCGCCAGTCCGTGGCGCCGGCGCTGGGCGCCTCGGCGTGGACGGCGTTGATCGCGGCCTGCAGCTGGTAGGGGCCGGGTCGGCCCAGGGCGATGAAACGGCGGCAGAGAGCCTGTCCCTCGGCGATGGCGGCGCGGTCCCACAGCCCGCGGTCCTGGTCGCCCAGGCGCACCAGACTGCCGTCGGCGGCCGTGCGCGCGGCCCGGCGGGCGTCGATCAGCAACATCAACGCCAGCAGCCCCATCACCTCCGGCTCGTCGGGCATCAGCTCGAGCAGCAGCCGGCCCAGCCGGATCGCCTCGGTGCACAGGTCCTCGCGGGTCAGCCGGTCGCCCGCGCTCGCGGTGTACCCCTCGTTGAAGATCAGGTACACCACCGCCAGCACCGTGCGCAGGCGTTCGGGCAGGTCGGTCTCGCCCGGCACGCGGAACGGGATCCCGGCGTCGCGGATCTTGCCCTTGGCCCGCACCAGACGCTGGGCCATCGTCGGCTCGGGCACCATGAAGGCGCGGGCGATCTCCGCGGTGGTGAGGCCGCCCAGCAGCCGCAGGGTCAGCGCCACGCGCGCCGGGGCAGCCAGGGCCGGGTGGCAGCAGGTGAAGATGAGGCGCAGGCGATCGTCGCTCACAGCGCTCTCCTGGTCGGGCTCGGGCTCGTCGGCCGCCGCGCGGCGGACGGCCTCGGCGTGGTGCTCACCGCGGGTGGCTTCGCGGCGCGCGCGATCGATGGCGTGGTTGCGAGCGGTGGTGATGATCCAGCCCGCCGGGCTGGGGGGCAGGCCGCTTTCGGGCCAGCGCTGCGAGGCGGTGGTGAACGCCTCCTGCACCGCCTCCTCGGCCAGCTCGATGTCCCCCAGCCGGCGGACCAGGACCGCCACCGCCCGCCCGTATTCCTCGCGGAACACACGCGCGATCTCCGGCGCCGTCACCGCCGGCATCAGCGCGGTCGGTCCTCGGCGCCGTGGAATTGGATGGGTCGGACCTCGATGGGCAAGGTGGTGGCCCGCGCGAGCTTGCGCCCCCAGTCCAGCGCGGCGTCGAGGTCGGGCGCCTGCACGATGCAGAAGCCCCCGATGTGCTCCTTGCCCTCGGTGAACGGCCCGTCGGTCATCAGCGCCTCGCCGTCGCCGTCGCCCGATCGGACCCGCACCACGGTGGCGGTGCTGGGCGGGTGCAACCCGGCGTTGAACACCCAGGCCCCGGCGCTCTTCATCTCCCGCAGCAGCGCGCCCACCTGGGACATGATCGGCTGCAGGACGTCCGGCGGGGGTGGCGGTCCATCGGGCTGGTAGATGCTCAGCAGGTAGGGCTTCATCGCGTCGTCTCCTTCGGGCGATAGGTGGCGAGCAACACCCCGGTGGTGGTCGGCTTGCAGTCGACCAGCTGCAGCCGCGCGGACGGGCTGCCCTCCGCGAACAGCCGGCGGCCGCTGCCCAGCACCAGCGGGTGGATCATGAGCAAATATTCGTCGACCAGGCCCTGGCGCATCAGCGTCTGCAGCAGGTCGCCGCTGCCCAGGACGGTGGCGTCGCTGCCGCCGTTCTGCTTCAGGCGGGCCACCGCTTCGCCCGCGTCCCCCTCCAGCAAGATGGAATTTTGCCACGGCAGGGGCGCTTTCAGCGTGCGCGAGGCGACGTATTTTTGCGCGTTGTTGAGCACCTCGGTGATCGGGTTGTTCTTCTGCTTGGGCCAGAAGCCGTAAAAGTGCTCATAGGTGCGCCGCCCCAGCAGCAACGACCCCCGCCGCGCCATCCGCTCGCCCAGCATCTTGCCCATGACCTCGTCGTTGCCGGGCAGCGCCCAGCCGCCGTGGCGGAAACCGCTGCGCGGGTCCTCGTCAGCGCCCGCCGGCGCCTGCATGACGCCGTCCAGGGTGATGTGGTTGACGACCGTGATCTTCATGTTCGATCCCTCCCTCGCCCACTACACGAGCTGGGATCGGCCGGATCGACAGGCCAGGCGTGGATTCTCTGAAGTCCGGGGTGGCCCGGCTCAGGCCTCTACCCGCCGATCTGGATCATGGCCTTGCGCGGACCGCCGATGCCGATGAGCTGGAAGTTGTGGCCGTCGCGCTTGTGGGTGAGCGACTCGCGGATGGTGGCGATGACCGCGTCGGGGCCGCCCTTGTGCAAGGGGGCGCGCAGGTCGATGGCGTCGTCGTAGGCCAGGCAGGTGTGCAGGTGGCCGGCGGCGGACAGGCGCACACGGTTGCAGGTGTCGCAGAAGTGTTCGGTCATGGCCGAGATGATGCCGAGCAGGCGCGGCGGCTCGCGGGGCGGCCCGTCCTCGAGCGCCCAGTAGCGGGCGGGGCCGGCGCCGCGCGCGGAGCCGCCCTTGTGCGGGACCAGGCGGGCGCCGGGGAAGGCCGCCTCGCAGAGGGCGCGGATCTCGGCGGCTGACAGCAGCGCGCCGGGCACGTACAGTGCGCCGCCGGCCATCGGCATCTGCTCGATGAAGCGCGGGACCAGGCCGCGCTCCCACGCGTAGGTGCACAGGGCACCGATCTCGCCGTCGTTGAAGCCCTTGACGGCGACGGCGTTGATCTTGATGGAGGTGAAGCCGGCCTCGCGAGCCGCCTCCACCCCGGCCAGCACCCGCTGGAGATCGCCGCGCCGGGTGATGCTGGCGAAGCGCTGCGGGTCCAGGGTGTCGATGCTGATGTTCAGGCGATCCACGCCGGCGTCGCGCAGCGGGCGGGCCAGCTCGGGCAGAAGGTGCCCGTTGGTCGACAGCGCGATGTCGCGCAGGCCGGGGATGGCCCGCAACATCCCCACCAGCTGCACCAGATCGCGGCGCACGGTCGGCTCGCCGCCGGTCAGCCGCACCCGGCGTACGCCCATCCGCACGAAGCAGCCCACCAGCGCCGCCACCTCCTCGAACGACAGGATGTCCGCCCGGTCGACGTGGTCGATGCCGTCTTCGGGCATGCAGTAGGTGCAGCGGTAATTGCAGCGGTCGGTCACCGACACGCGCAGGTAATCCACCACCCGCTGCTGCCGGTCCACCAGCGGCGGCAACGCCGTCGCGGCCGCCTCACCGGTGGACGTGGGATCCATGGTGATGCCCGTGCGGCTGGGTGCCGCGGTTGAGCTGGCCGGCGATGTGGGCCAGCTCGGGGAGGATCAGCTTTTCCATCGCCAGGCGGACGGCGGCGGGGGAGCCGGGCATCAGGAACACGGCGGTGGTGCCGATGGTGCCGGCGGTCGCCCGCGACAGCATCGCCGCCGCGCCCAGCTCCTGGTAGGAGAGCATGCGGAACAGCTCGCCGAAGCCGTCCAGGGTCTTGTCGAACGAGGCGGCCAGCGCCTCGACCGTGGTGTCCCGGCGGGACAGACCGGTGCCACCGGTCAGGAGGATCGCCTGCACCGGCTGGCCGCTGTCAGCCGGCGGCCGCGCCAGCGCGCGCACGTGGGCGGCGACGTCGGCGGGTTCATCGCGCAGGATCACCTTGGATACCACCGCGAAACCGGCGGCGGTGGCCAGGTCGCGCACCAGCCGTCCGCCCTCGTCGGTCGCTTCGGTGCGGCTGTCCGATACGGTCACCACCGCCACCCGAATCTCCGGCGCCGAAGGGGCATGCTGCTTGTGCTCTGCGACGCTCACGCCCGGGAGTATTACATCAATTGTGTCGGGCACCCTCAAAGGGCTCCCCGGACCGTGATCGTCCTTGCTGCCGTCCATGGCACGTGGCACAACAAACGCGATGGCGTTCTTTAGCACTCTCAAGGATGCGGCCGTAGGACAGGCCATGAAGTTCGCCTCGAGCCCGCGCGTCACCAAGCTGGTCAGCGACCCGCGCCTGATGAACGCCGCCATGAAGGCGATGAGCCTCGGCGGCGTGGTCAAGGCCAACATCGACAAGGCGGCGCGACTGGCGGCCGGTGCCTTCGGGATCGCCACGCAGGAAGAGGTCTCCAGCCTGCGCACCACCATCCAGAACCTGGAAGACCAGGTCGCCGCGCTCGAGTCGCGCACCTCCGCCGCCCCGCCGTCCCCCGGCGCCACCACGGCCAAGACCGCGGTCTAGACTCCGTCGCCGTCACCCCGCGTCGCGCGCGGGCCAGTGTTCCCGGCAAAACGTCGGGTCAAGAACCGCCTGCTCCCACCGATGCTTCTGAGGGACCACCCCTCGGAGATCTTTGGGCATCGACCGAAGCACACCGCCCGCAGACCGGGACCTCCGCGGCGCCGGCGACCTGGACGCAGCCGATCCGGTGGCCAACCTGGCCGAGCGGATCCGCACCCGCTTCCGCGATCCCGACTACTGCCCGCCCATGTTGCCGCAGGTGGCGCTGGAGGTGCAGCGGAGCGCCAGCTCGGCCACCACCACCTTCGCCAGCATCGGTGCCATCCTCGAAAAGGATCCCATGCTGACCGCGCGGGTCCTGCGCCTGCAGCGGTCGGGCGCGCACGGACCGCCGGTGCCGGTGCGGTCGTTGCGCGAGGCGGTCGGGCGGCTGGGGGTGCGCTCGGTGGTCGAGCTGGTCTGGCGGGCGGCGCTGGACATCGGCGTTTTCCGCAGCCCCGCCCACCGCCGCACCATGGACAATCTGCGCAAGCACAGCACGGTCACCGCTTATCTTGCGCGCGTGGCGGCGCTGTTCACGCCGGTGCCGGTCGAATACGCCTTCCTGGGCGGCCTGGTGCACGACATCGGCCTGGCCGCCGCGCTGATCGTCCTGGCCGAACAGCAGAACGCGCCGGTCCTGGTCGACCGGGACATCCGGGCTGTGGCGGCGGTGCACGAGGAGCTGTCCGCGCTGGTGGCCCAGCTGTGGAACCTTCCCGACGACCTGCAGGTGGCCCTGGCCCAGCACCACCGCCTGGGCCAGCCCGGGACGGTGCACCCGCTGGCGGCGGTGATCCTGCTGGCCGAGCACCTGGCCGTCTCGCTGGGCGCGCCCCACCCGCTGGCGGCGGCCGGCTGGGACCTCATCGACCGACAGCGGCTGCGTCTGGCCCACACCGCGCTCGAGCTGTCACCGGCTCAGCTGCAGGTGGTCGAGGCCGAGGCGCGCAACGTGCTGGCCGACCTGAAGGTCTGAGCGGGGAAGAGGGCGCTGCGCGCCCCCTCCCCCGAGCCCTCTCCCCGGATCCGGGCCAGGCGGCTCTGTCGTGGAAAAGCACGAGTCTCTACGCCAGGCAAGCCTGGCTCCGAACGCAGAAAAGTAAAGACCGGCGTGGTGCGGGCGGCATCGCCACGAAGAAGGTTCAACTAGGCCGATGGGGGCGGGCACCCCTTTACAGGCGGGGGGAGTTGTCTATTCTTGCGCGCGCCATGCCCGAGCTAGACGTACCCCTGGAACGACTCCGGTTCGGCCAGACCTCGCGCAAGGACACCTGGTGGGTCCCGCCGCTGATCTGGTCGATCTTCTTTCTCCTCGGATTCGGCTACCTGGGCATCATGATCTTCTGGCCGACCCACTACTGGTCGCCGCCCTACCTGACCCCGCTGGCCTCGCCCCTGTTCTTCGGCGAGGGCCCCCACGCCATCTTCGGCGCCGGCAAGCCGTCGTGGTGGCCGGCCACCATCCCGCTGATCCCCGGGGTGTTCATCGCCCTGTTTCCGGCCGGCTTCCGCCTCAGCTGCTACTACTACCGCGGCGCCTACTACAAGGCGCTGTGGCAGGACCCGCCCGCCTGCGCGGTGGGCGAGCCCCGCCACGGCTACCGCGGCGAGCACAAGCTGCCGCTGGTGCTGATGAACATCCACCGCTACTTCCTCTACTTCGGCATCGCCCTGGTGGTGTTCCTCAGCTACGACGTCTACCTGGCCACCCACTTCCCGGTCGCGCCCGGCGCCACCGAGACCCGCTTCGGCATCGGCCTGGGCACCTTGATCATGGCGACCAACGTCGTGTTCGTGGCGCTGTACACCTTCTCGTGCCACTCGTTCCGGCACCTGATCGGCGGCGTGCTCGACGTGTTCTCGCGCTCGCCGGTGCGCAAGAAGGCCTGGGACTGCGTCACCTGTCTCAACCGGCGCCACGGGCTGTGGGCCTGGATCTCGCTTTACACCATGTGCTCGACCGACCTTTACATCCGCCTGTGCTCGCTGGGCGTGATCACGGACTGGAGGATCCTCTGATGGCCGCCTACGACACGCACGAATACGACGTGCTGGTGATCGGCGCGGGCGGCGCCGGGCTGCGCGCGGCCATCGAGGCCTCGGCGGCTGGCTGCAAGGTGGGCCTGATCTGCAAGTCGCTGCTGGGCAAGGCCCACACCGTCATGGCCGAGGGCGGGATGGCGGCGGCGATGGGGAACGTCGACGACCGCGACAGCTGGAAGGTCCACTTCGCCGACACCATGCGCGGCGGCCAGTACATCAACAACTGGCGCATGGCCGAGATCCACGCCAAGGAGGCGCCCGACCGCGTGCGCGAGCTGGAGGCCTGGGGCGCCGCCTTCGACCGCACCAAGGACGGCCGCATCTTGCAGCGCAACTTCGGCGGGCACCGCTACCCGCGGCTGGCCCACGTCGGCGACCGCACCGGCCTCGAGCTGATCCGCACCCTGCAGGACCACGGCATCCACCAGGGCATGCAGGTGCACATGGAAGTCACCATCGTCCGCCTGCTGAAGGACGGCGATCGGATCGCCGGCGCGGTCGGCTACACCCGCGACCGGGGCCAGTTCGTGGTCTTCCAGGCCACCGCGGTGGTGCTGGCCACCGGCGGGCTGGGGCGGGCCTTCAAGATCACCTCCAACAGCTGGGAGTGCACCGGCGACGGCCACACCCTGGCCTACGACGCCGGGGCCGAGCTGCAGGACATGGAGTTCATCCAGTTCCACCCCACCGGCATGGTCTGGCCGCCGTCGGTCAAGGGCATCCTGGTGACCGAGGGCGTGCGTGGCGAGGGCGGCGTGTTGCAGAACAACCAGGGCAAGCGCTTCATGTTCGACGACATTCCGGACAACTACCGGAACCAGACCGCAGACAGCCCCGACGAGGGCTGGCGCTACACCCAGGGCGACAAGAACGCCCGCCGCCCGCCCGAGCTTCTGACCCGCGACCACGTCGCCCGCTGTATCAACCGCGAGGTCAAGGCCGGCCGGGGCAGCCCGCACGGGGGCGTGTTCCTGGACATCGCCTGGATCAAGGAGAAGCTGCCCAACGCCGCCGAGCACATCAAGCGCAAGCTGCCCTCGATGTACCACCAGTTCAAGAAGCTGGCCGACCTGGACATCACCACCACTCCGATGGAGGTGGGCCCTACCACCCACTACGTGATGGGGGGCGTGCGCGTCGACGCCGACTCGCAGATGTCCAAGGTGCCCGGGCTGTTCGCCGCCGGCGAGTGCGCCTCGGGGATCAACGGCGCCAACCGGCTGGGCGGCAACTCCCTGTCCGACCTGATCGTGTTCGGCAAGCGGGCCGGCGAATACGCCGCCCAGTACGCCAAGAAAGAAAAGCGTCCACCCCTGGACAACGGCCAGGTCGAGGGCGCGGTCCGCTGGGCGCTGGCCCCCTTCGACCGGCCCGCCGACGCCAGCGGCCCCTTCCAGATCCAGTACGAGCTGCAGGACACCATGCAGGCGCTGGTGGGCATCGTCCGCCGCGAGGACGAGATGACCCAGGCGATCAAGACCATCAAGCAGCTGCAGGGGCGGGCCGCGCGCGTGGGCGTGACCGGCAACCGCGAATACAACCCGGGCTGGTCGACGGCGCTGGACCTGCACAATCTATTGACCGTCTCCGAGGCCATCGCCCGCGCGGCGGTCGAGCGCAAGGAGAGCCGGGGCGGGCACTTCCGCGACGACTTCCCCGGCAAGGACGAAGCGCAGTCCAAGTGGAACAGCGTCATGTCCCGGGGGCGCGACGGTTCGATGCAGTTCCGTCGTGAGCCCGTGCTGGCGCTGCCGCCGGAGCTGAAACAGATCATCGAGGAGCAGTCCAAATGAAGGCGACCTTCCGCATCTGGCGAGGGGGGACCCAGGGCGGGAAATTCGAGGACTACGGCACCGAGATCAGCGAAGGCATGGTGGTGCTGGACGCGGTCCACAAGATCCAGGCCGAGAGCGCCAACGATCTGGCCTGCCGCTGGAACTGCAAGGCGGGCAAGTGCGGGTCTTGCTCGGCGGAGATCAACGGGATGCCCAAGCTGATGTGCATGACCCGGCTGGGCGAGCTGCCGCTGGATCAGCCGGTGACCCTGGAGCCGCTGAAGGCCTTCCCGACGATCAAGGACCTGGTCACGGACGTGTCCTGGAACTACCGGGTCAAGAAGACGATCAAGAAGTTCAAGCCGCGCGCCCCCGACGCCGCCGACGGCACCTGGCGCATGCAGCAGGAAGACATCGAGCGCGTGCAGGAGTTCCGCAAGTGCATCGAGTGCTTCATCTGCCAGGACGTCTGCCACGTGCTGCGTGACCACCACAAGCACGAGGAATTCATCGGCCCGCGCTTCTTCACGTACACCGGCGCCCTGGAGATGCATCCCCTGGACACCGACGACCGCACCCTCGATCTGCGCCGGCGCCACGGCATCGGCTACTGCAACATCACCAAGTGCTGCACCAAGGTCTGCCCCGAAGAAATCACGATCACCGACAACGCCATCATTCCGTTGAAGGAGCGCGTGGTCGACCGCCTGTACGATCCACTCACCCGGCTGCTGCGCGTGTTCAAGAGCTAGGTCGCCTTTTTCGACGACCGCGGCCCCCCCGTCCGCGTCGAGCAGGCGGAACGACTACGGCTGTTTTTTGGGGGGCTGAGGGGGAGGCGGGGGCGGCTGACTGTCTAGGCGGCGGTCGATTCTTCGTCGGGGCGGGCGGGAGGGGGTGGTGGAGCTCCTTCTTGCGGCTCCCGGGCCCCTTTACAGCGTCCTGCGAACCACGTTTCGGGATGGCCAGCGATGGGTTCTCGCGCTTGCCCGGACGGCCGGGCCATCGCGCTTGGGGCCCCATCGGCCTTGGCAAGCTCGCGCAGACGCGAGCTGCAGGCCTCGAGGAGCCGCAAGAAGGACTCCACCACCCCCTCCCGCCCCCGCGAAGCCTCCCTACCGTACGCGACGACGATCGCCGCCGGAGGTAGGAGGCCGGCGATCAGCGGCGCGACTGACGTGGCAGCTGCGATCGGCATCGGCCGCAGCCGATGTCGTTCCGGCTCAGTCGCCCCCTGCCCCGGGCCCCCAGTCACTCATACGCCTCCTGTCGACCGCGATCGCGAACACCGATGCGATCGCGAACACCGATGCGATCGCGAACACATGCGATCGCGAATACCCATGCGATCGCGAACGCCCATGCGATCGGAAACGCCCATGGCGATCGGGCGTTTTTCGATTGCGATCTCCTACCCCGGTGGCGATTGGGCGTCGGTGGCGGCGGCGCCGATGGCGATCTGGCGGCTCCTGCAAGCGCTGGCGATCGGGTTCTCGGTCCGCCTCGGTCTCCTACCTCCGGCGGCGATCGTCGTTGCGTGCGGTACGGATGCTTCGTGGGGGCGGGAGGGGGTGGTGGAGTCCTTCTTGCGGCTCCTCGAGGCCTGCGGCTCGCGTCTGCGCGAGCTTGCCAAGGCCGATGGGGCCCCAAGCGCGGTGGCCCAGCCGCGACGCAAGCGCGAGAACCCATCGCTGGCCATCCCGAAAC
>JBKPRZ010000856.1:0-8671 GCA_046734815.1 Myxococcota bacterium
GGGCGGCGGCGGGCGCGGGGCAGGAGGGCGCGGACCTCGATGGGGGGCTGGTGGCCAGGGCGGGGGGTGGGCAGGTCGTCGGGGCGCAGGGCGGCGATGCGGGCGCGGGCGTGGGGGCTCTCGACGGCGGTCACTTCCTCGCCGGCGTCCATCGGGAGGTAGTCGGGTTCGCGCTCGCGGGGGAACTGAACGTTGACCGCCAGGCGCGGGATGCCGTCGGGCTGGCGCGGCTCGATGCTGACCTCGCGGACGACGCCGCGGCTGAGCACGCGCGACGAGCCCGAGACGAAGGACACGCTGACCTCGCAGCCGGTGCGCAGGAAGGGGAGGACCGTCGCCAGACGGATGCCGTCGGCGGTGGGGACGGCCTGGCTGCGCCAGGTCTCGCGCACGCCCTCGAAGCGCACGCGCGCCAGGCGCGAGACCGGGTCCTCGCTCTGCACCAGACCGCGCAGCACCTGTTCGGTGGCCGGCTCCACGTCGACGAAGCGGATGCCCAGCCCCACCCCGGACAGCGACAGCGGCAGCGCCTCGACCCGCACCACCAGCCCGGCCACCCGGCGCGTGCCCCCGGGCAGGGGGATCTCGCAGGAGACCCGCGTGCCGACGTCCAGCGACTCGCGGACCTCCAGCAGGATGCCGCTGGGGCTGAGGTTCAGCGCGCGCGCCACCAGCACGTGGTCGAGGGCGGGCGCGGACAGCCGCACCTCGACCGGATACTTCACGCGGGGCTGCGATCGTTGTGACAGGGACGGCATTGCGTCAGCGTCGACCCCACCCGGACCGCCGCATCGTAACTTGGAAGCCCGGTCGCGGCCAAGAGCCCTCGCCGGGCGGGAACCAGACGCCGGACTCGATTCGGGCTTGACTCGTCTTGACTTCCAGTCGGCCCGCCGGCATACATGCTTTCTTTCGTGCTCGTCTGTTCGCGTTTCTGTGGCGGTCTCCTGCTTCGCGTCCGGGGACCGCGTGCCGGTGTAGCTCAGTGGTAGAGCAACGGTTTCGTAAACCGTAGGTCGACAGTTCAATCCTGTCCACCGGCTCGAAAAGGAATGGCGCCGCCCGTTCGAGATTCACGACCGAGGTCCGGGCGCGCGCTTTCGAGATCCGCGCGCGCTCTGTCGGCGTCCGGTCGCGCGCTGACATCGATCGCGGCCCTGCTGTCGGGAGCTTGCCTGATCACCGGCGCCTGTGTGCCGCGCGTGCAGGCGCCGCCGATCACGTTGCCTCCGCCCAGCACGCCGGCGGCACCGGCCCGGCCGCAGGCGCCCGCGCTGGCGCTGGTGGGGGGCACGGTCTGGACCGCCGACCGCAAGGGCAGCGTGTTCGCGCCGGGGACGGTGATCCTGCGCGCGGGGAAGATCGTCGCCGTCGGTGATGCCAGCACGCCGGTGCCCCAGGGCGTGCGCACCGTCGACGTGAGCGGCAAGTGGGTCACGCCGGGGCTGATCGACGCGCACTCGCACCTGGGCGTGTATGCCAGCCCGGAGGTGGACGCCAACGCCGACGGCAACGAGGCGACCAGCCCGATCACCGCCGAGGTGAACGCCGAGCACGGGTTCTGGCCGCAGGACCCCGGCCTGCCGCGGGCGCTGGCCGGCGGCGTGACCAGCCTGCTGGTGCTGCCCGGGTCGGCCAACCTGATCGGCGGGCGCGGGTTCGCGGTGAAGAACCGGCCGGGGCGCTCGGCGGCGGCGATGAAGTTCCCGGGCGCGCCGTACGTGCTGAAGATGGCCTGCGGCGAGAACCCCAAGCGCGTGTACGGCAAGAAGTCCGGGCCGTCGACCCGGATGGGCAACGTCGCCCAGGTGCGGGCCGCCTTCCTGCAGGCCGCGGACTACCTGCGCAAGTGGGACATGTGGCGCAAGAAGGGGCGGGCCAAGGGCGAGCCCGCGCCCGCGCGCGACCTGAAGCTGGAGACGCTGGGCGAGGTGCTGGCCGGCCGTGTGCTGGTGCAGAACCACTGCTACCGCGCCGACGAGATGTTGCTGATGCTGGACGTGGCCCGCGAGATGGGCTTTCACATCCGCGCCTTCCACCACGCGCTGGAGGCCTACAAGATCGCCGACGTGCTGGCCAGCCAGGGCGTGGCGGCGGCGACCTGGTCGGACTGGTGGGGCTTCAAGCTGGAGGCCTACGACGGCATCCCCGAGAACCTGGCCCTGGTGCAGGCCGCCGGCGCCCGCGCGGTGGTGCACTCCGATTCGCCCATCGCCATCCAGCACCTGAACCAGGCCGCCGCCCAGGGCCTCGCCGCCGGCCGCGAGATGGGCCTGGCCCTGACCGAGCAGGACGCCCTCCGCTGGATCACCATCAACCCCGCCTGGGTCCTGGGCGTCGATTCGCAGACCGGCTCGCTGGAGATCGGCAAGATGGCCGACGTGGTGGTGTGGTCCCACTCGCCCGTCTCCATCTACGCCCGCGCCGAGCGCGTCTACATCGACGGCGACCTGGCCTACGAACGTTCGCAGGGCATGCGCCCGTCCGACTTCGAGCTCGGCACCATCGACTTCACCACCGCCGCGGAGCCCGCCCGATGAGGGGCCGCCGCTGCTGGCGCGCGGTGGCGCTGCTGCTGAGCGTGCTGCCGGCTGCGCGGGGCCTCGCGGCCGAGGAGATGGTCGCGATCGAGCATGCGCGCGTCTATCCCGGCGATGGGCGGCGGCTGGACGACGCCACCGTGCTCGTGCGCGGCAAGACCATCGCCGCGATCGGGATGGCCAGCGCGGTGAACGTGCCCGCCACCGCGCGCCGGATCGACGGGCGCGGGCAGGTGGTGACCGCCGGCTTCATCGACGCCGAGTCGTCCACCGGGCTGGCCGACGTGTTCCAGGAGAAGTCCTCGGTCGAGACCGGTCTCGACGAGCACTACGATGTGGTGCGGGCAGCCTTCTCGGTGCTGGACGGCCTGAACCCCCGGGCGGTCAACATCCCGGTCACCCGGCTGGAGGGCGTGACCAGCGTGGTGCTCGCCCCCACCGGCGGTCTGATCGAGGGGCAGGGCGCGGCCGTGCGGCTGGACGGCGGCAACGTGCCGGCCATGCTGGTGCGCGCGCCGGTGGCGGTGTACGCGTCCATGGCGCAGCCCGGGCGAACCGCGGCCTACGGCGCGCGCGGCGGTCTGATGTTGCGCCTGCGCGAGCTGTTCGACGACGTCCGCCAGTACGCCCGCCGCAAGAACGACTTCGAGCGCAACCAGATGCGCAGAGTGGCGGCCAGCCGGCTGGACCTGGAGGCGCTGGTCCCGGTTGTCGTCGATCGCAAGCTGCCCCTGGTGGTGGAGGTGCATCGCGCCGCCGACATCCAGGCTGTCCTGCGGATGGCGAAGACCGAACGCCTGGACCTGGTCCTCACCGGCTGCGAGGAAGGCTGGCAGGTGGCCCCCGAAATCGCCGCCGCCAAGGTGCCGGTGATCGTGAGCGGCCTGCCCGATCTTCCGCGCGCCTTCGAGGCCCTGGCCGCCCGCCTGGACAACGCCGCCCTGCTGGCCGCCGCCGGCGTGAAGATCGCCCTCTCCCCGCGCGCCCGCTCCGAGCACAACAGCCGCACCCTGCGCCTGGAAGCCGGCAACGCCGTCGCCAACGGCCTGCCCTGGGAAGCCGCCCTCGCCGCCGTGACCAGGGCCCCCGCCGAGATCTTCAATCTGGGCCACCACGCCGGCACCCTGGCCGCGGGCGCCAGCGCCGACCTGGTCCTGTGGTCCGGCGACCCCTTCGAGCCCCTGACCCGCCCCCGCCGCATTCTCATCGCCGGCCACGAGCTCCCCCTCCACTCCCGCCAGACCGACCTCCGCGACCGCTACTACCCTTCCGACCCCCGCGCGCGCTGACCCGCGCATCCGTCGGACGCCCGCGCGCACAGACCCGCGCATCCTCGGGTCTCGGCGAGCCCATCCGCGTCCACGCAAGCGTCGCGCGCCAGCCGCCTCCCTCGCCCCGCGAAGCGGGTCGGGGTGAGGGGCCACCGCTGTCTGCGTGTCGTAGGCCACACACAACGGCGCCGGGCGCAGGGCCGAGAACTTTCCCATGCCCACCTCCACCGCGCGCACCCGCCGCCGCGAGCTGCGCGCGAACGCCACGGTGCCGGAGGTCCTCCTGTGGTACCTCCTTCGTAGCCGCCAGCTGCACGCCTGGAAGTTCCGCCGACAGCACTCCGTCGGGCCCTATGTCGTGGACTTCTACTGCCCGGAGGCGCGGGTGGCGGTGGAGTTAGATGGAGGGCAGCACTTCGATCCGCACGTCCAGCGGTACGATGCGTGTCGGACGACGTTCCTGGAGGGGCGTGGGATACGCGTGCTGCGGTTCACGAACGATCAGGTGATGGGGGAGATGGAAGGGGTGCTGGAATTGATCGCTGCGGCGCTGGGCGGAGGCCCCTCACCCCGAGTAGCGGCTGGGGCACGGCTGAGGGCACGGCTAGGGCGTGGCCAGGGCGAGGAGGCGGGCGGTGAGGAGGCGGGCGGCGGGGAGGTTGTGGATGCGGATGGTTTTGCGGCGGGTGGTCTCGCCGCGGATGATCTCGATGGACGTGCGCGGGACGTCGAGGGCTTCGGCGAGGGTGCGGATGACGGCGTCGTTGGCCTTCCCGTCGACAGGGGCGGCGGAGACGGAGACGCGGAGGCGGTCGCCGATCACGGGGCCGATGCCGGGGCGGGAGGCGCGGGGCTGGACGATGATCTCGAACGTCACGGCGCCGTCGCGCTCGGTCGGCCGCCAGGCCCCCGCGGTCACGGGGTGGTGGGGTGCCAGAGGGTGGCGAGGTCGAGCTGGACGCTGTCGAAGGGGGGGATGTGGACCTTGTCGTCGCCGCCCACGGCGCACACCACCACCCACTCGTCGCCCTCCAGCCAAAGGACCTCGATGGTGCGGTGGGGCGGGTCGACCACCCAGAGCCAGCACAGGCCGCCGCTGGCGTACAGGCGCACCTTGCGCGTGCGGTCGATGACCGCGGTGGCGGGGGACAGCACCTCGCAGGCCCAGTCGGGGGGATGCTCGAAGTACGTCTTGTCGGACTTGCGGGGCATGCGCTGGCGGCGCCAGCCGGTGAGGTCGGGAACCAGCACGTTGGGGCCCAGCCGCAGCTTGGCCTCGTCGAAGATCCACCAGCCGTGGCGGCCGGCCGATTCCGCGCTGGCCAGGCTGAGCTGGGCACCCAGCGCCTGCGCGGTGGCCGCGGCCGCGGCGGACAGGCGCGGTGTGACCACGAGCTCGCCGTCCATGATCTCGCCGATCACGTTGTCGGGGAGCGCGAGCAGCTCTTCGTAACGCGGAGGGTACGTTGCCGAAGGCATGGGCTGCGGGGTCACCTGCCTAACTAATTACCACATTGACGATCTTTCCCGGAACGACGATGACCTTGCGGACGGTCTTGCCCTCCAGGTGTTTAGCGACATTGGGCACGGCGATCGCCTGCTGGCGGACCTCCTCGTCGGTTGCGTCCCGGGGCACCTGCACGCTGCCACGCAGCTTGCCATTGATCTGAACGCCCAGGGTCACGACCGTGTCCTGCGTCACGGCTTCGTCCCACGCTGGCCACGACTGCTGGATCAGGAACCGCGCATTGGTCGCGCCCGCCTCCACCTTTGGATGGACCTCGCCGTGCAAATGTTCCCAGGCCTCGTCGCCCAGGTGAGGGGCGAAGGGGCCGACCAGCCTGACCAGGGTGACCAGGTCCTCGCGGCTGGCGCCCCGGGAAGACAGCTCGTTGACATATTCCATCATCGCCGCGATGGCGGTGTTGAATTGCATCCGTTCCAGGTCGTGCGTGACCTTCTTGATGGTCTTGTGGCGCGCGCGCAGGTTGGTCTGGTCGTCGGCGGGCGGACCCTTGGCCGCCTCGCGGTCGCTGGCCACACCACGCTCCTCGACCAGGCGCCACACCCGCTTCAGGAAGCGGTTGCAGCCCTCGATGGCGCGCGGGTCCCAGGGCTTGGGCAGCTCGAAGTCGCCCATGAACATCTCGTACAGCCTCAGCACGTCGGCGCCGTATTCCTTGACCACGTCGTCGGGGTTGATCCCGTTCAGCAGCGACTTGGCCATCTTCTCGATGGCCACGTTCAGGCGTTCGCCCGTCGCGCGCAGGTGCGCCACCTCGCCGCGGAACTCGACCTCGCCGTACTCGTGGTACTTGCCGGACGCGTCCTGGTAGGTGTGGGCCAGCACCGTGCCCTGGTGGCGCAGCTTCTTGAACGGCTCTCTGGTGCTGACGTGGCCCAGGTCGAACAGCACCTTGTGCCAGAAGCGGGCGTACAGCAGGTGCAGGACCGAATGTTCGCCGCCGCCGACGTACAGGTCCACCGCCATCCACTGCTTGTCCGCCTCCTTGGACCAGGGCTGGGTGTCGTTCTTCGGATCCAGGTAGCGCAGGTAATACCAGCACGACCCGGCCCACTGGGGCATGGTGTTGGTCTCGCGCCGGGCGGGGCCCCCACAGCGCGGACACTTCGTGTTCACCCAGGACTCGATCGCCGCCAGCGGCGACTCGCCCGTGCCCGTGGGGACGTAGCGTTCGACGTCCGGCAGCTTCACCGGCAGGTCGCTGTCCGGCACCGGCACCGGACCGCCGCACTTTTCGCAGTGGACGATCGGGATCGGCTCGCCCCAGTAGCGCTGCCGCGAGAACACCCAGTCGCGCAGGCGGTAGCTGATCGCGCCCTTGCCCTGGCCCTTGCGCTCCAGCTCGGCGGTGATCTTCTTCTTGGCCTCGGCGGTTGGCAGCCCGTCCAGCAGCCCCGAGTTGACCGCGACGCCGTCGTCGGTGAACGCCTTGCCCGGCTCGATCTCGGCGCCGCTGGCGGGGCGCACCACCTGGCGGATGGGCAGCCCGAACTTCACCGCGAACTCGTAGTCGCGCTCGTCGTGCGCTGGCACCGCCATGATGGCGCCGGTGCCGTAGGAGATCAGGACGTAGTCGGCGATCCAGATCGGGATCTTCTGGTCGTTGACCGGGTTGATGGCGTGGGCGCCGGTGAAGGCGCCGGTCTTGTCCCGGGCCAGGTCGGTGCGTTCCAGGTCGCTCTTCATGCGGGCGCGCGCCTGGTATTCGGACACCGCCTCGGCCTGATCGGGCGTGGTCAGCTTGCCCACCAGCGGATGCTCGGGCGACAGGACCATGTAGGTCGCGCCGAACAGCGTGTCCGGGCGGGTGGTGAAGACGCGGATCTCGTCCGACGGCGCGCCGGCGACCTTGAACACCACCTCGGCGCCCTCGGACCGGCCGATCCAGTTGCGCTGCATGGCCAGGGTGGACTCGGGCCAGTCCAGCTCGCTCATGTCATCCAGCAGCCGGTCGGCGTAGCGGGTGATCCGCAGCAGCCACTGGCGCATGTCCTTGCGGACCACCTGGGTGCCGCAGCGATCGCAGCGGCCCTGGGCCACCTCCTCGTTGGCCAGGCCGGTCTTGCACGAGGGGCACCAGTTGATGGGGACCACGCCCTCGTAGGCCAGGCCCTTTTCGAACATGCGCAGGAAGATCCACTGCGTCCATTTGTAGTAGGCGGGATCGGTGGTGTTCAGCTCGCGGGACCAGTCGTAGGCGAAGCCGACCGAGTCGATCTGCCGGTGGAAGTTGCCGATCGCCTGCTCGGTGGTGATGCGCGGGTGGACCCCGGTCTTGATGGCGAAGTTCTCCGCCGGCAGACCGAACGCGTCCCAGCCCATCGGGTGCAGCACGTTCCAGCCCTGCATCCGCTTCCAGCGCGTGATGATGTCGGTGGCGGTGTAGCCCTCGCAGTGCCCCACGTGAAGCCCGGTGCCCGAGGGATAGGGGAACATGTCCAGGGCGTAGAACTTCGGTCGAGCCGGGTCGTAGACGGTCCGGTGCAGGTCCGCCTCTTTCCAGCGGGCCTGCCACTTCGGTTCGACCGAGCGATGGTCGTAAGGCATGAAACGCCTAGTTTACCAGGGACGCGCTGCCTTGCGGCCCGCGATCCAGGCCCAATAGCGGCCGCGCAGGCGGGTATTCCAGGCCGCTCAGGTGGCGTGCCGGCGGTGCTCGCGGCCGAGGAAGCGGGCCAGGAGGAACCAGGGGACGGCCACCGCCGCGCCCACTACCGCCACGCCGGGGAGGCCCACGCCCAGCGCGAGCAGGCCGGTGAACAGCCAGCCGCCGGTGAGGTCGCCGCCCCGGTAGACCACCAGGTCGATGAAGGGGCGGACCTTGTATTTCTCCTCGCGGCTGACCACGGTGAACAGCACGCCGAAAGCGGGGGTGGACAGCCCGTAGGCGGTCGCCCGCCGCAGCACCGTCATGGTGGTCACCACCAGCAGCACCGGCATGAAGATGGTCGCGCCGAACCCGGCCGCCGACACCAGCGGCAGCAGCGCCAGCGCGGGCGTGACCCCCCAGCGGGTCATCAGGCGCCCGGCGAGCAGGCCCTGCGCGCCCGCGGTGAGGACGCTGGTCGCCAGGTCCAGGCGCGCGAACAGCTGGGTCAGCGAGACCTGGTCGCCGCCGGTGGCCGCGGCGAGACGGGCCTGGAGGTAGTAGTTGAAGTTGCCGCTGAGCGTGGCGACCAGGATGTAGACGGCGGCGACCGCGAGGTACCGAGAGCGGAGGAGGTGGCGGAGGCCGGAAAGGACGCCCCCGCCCACCGGGGCTTCGGGATCGGGGGCTGGTGCAGCCGACGCCGGCGCACGGGTGGGGGGGGACGGGGGTGCGGGCGGGCTTGCGG
>JBKPRZ010000857.1:0-8418 GCA_046734815.1 Myxococcota bacterium
CCGAGGTCCTCGATCCAGAAAGCGCCGCCCTCGTTGATCACGCGGGCGTGCCGCCGAGAAACCGTGGCGTCATCCACGCGCCAGACATCGTCGTCCGAGGGCTGGCGCTGGCCCCGGCCGATCGCCACCTCGCGCGCGGGACGGAGCATCCGCAGGCCCACCTCCGGCCCGGCGAAACCTCCCAGCACCAGCAAGACGCTGGAAACCTGGTCCGCGGGGCTTCCGGAAATCTGGTCCTGGGTTGTGAGCTCCTCCATGTGCCGGGCAAACGGCGCAGAAGATGCGCCATTTCAACAGCCTGGCACGTGGCCCCCCCGCCACGCAAGCCGGGGCGCTCACCCGGTCGCAACAGCCGAACGGTCGAAGGTCAGGAGCCGGTCGCCCCCTCGATCTCCCCATCGATGAGGACCAGCCGCTGGTATTTCAGCCGGAAGGCACCGCCCTTGAAGCGCGCGAGTCCCCAGTTCATGGCGTCCTCGAGACAGTCGAACACGGCCACCGGTCCGGGCCCCGCCCCGGGAGATGGTTCATCGGGGAAGATGGCGAAGCAGTTTTCCAAGACACGAACCTCCATCGACGATTGGCAAGGTCTCAGAGCAACCGTCACGCCAGCCAACAACCGAGGAAAACGGCGTCCCACCGGGCGTCCCGCGCGCGGACGTTCCGTAACTTCGCGCCGGTGATCCGTACCAGCCGGTGCGCAGCCACCATTCGCTCAGGTCGAAGCTCGAACCGCGGGCCCTAGCCGCGTATCTGCACGCCTTCGCCGCGTTGGGCCGCGGAGGTCGATCCGTTCCGATCGGGTACCGCCCCGGAGAACGATTCGAAGCGAGACCCAGGCTGCTCCATCGCGAGGCCGGGGCTGTACATCACCGGTGATCGTGTGGGGTTTTGATTGGATTTTCCGACGGCGACGACTGATCGGGAAACCAGCCCCGTGGTAATCTCCGGCGCCACGGGCGGAGCCCGCGGGAGAAGTGGTGGCAAACGCTGATCGGTCGTCCACCGGGGGGAAAGACGAAGCCACGGCGGCGGGCGGAGCCATGCTCTTGCGCGAAAGCGTTGTTGAGCTGGAGCCCGGCTCAGTACTGGCGGGGCGGTATCAGATCCGACGGGTGCTGGGCAAGGGCGCAACGGGCGTGGTTCTGGAGGCGGACGATCGGGTGTCGCGTTCGCTGGTCGCGCTGAAGGTCTTCAAACCGGAGATCGCATCGGATGACCGCTGGCAAGAGGTGGTCGGCAGCGAGCTCCGGCACGCGCGCCAGATCATGCATCCGAACGTGTGCCGCGTATTCGACGCGGGCGAGGCGGACGGTTATCGCTTCCTGTCGATGGAATTCGCCAGCGGCGGCTCGCTCCGCCACCGGCTGAAGGAGGCGGGGAGCGATCGCTCGTTCGAGGCGCGCGTTGCCGACGCGCGGGCGGTGGTCAACGGGCTCGCCGCGATCCACGCCGCCGGCATGATCCATCGCGACGTCAAACCCGACAACGTGCTCCGGATGGAAGATGGCCGACTGGTATTGACGGATTTCGGGCTGGCAGTGGCTCCCGGGCAGACGACCTTCGTGAGTGGTTACAGCGGGGCCGTGGGCACGCCATCCTATATGGCTCCGGAAGTGGCTTTGGGGGGGGACGCGTCGATGGCCTCCGACGTGTTTTCTTTAGGCGTCCTATTGCACGAAATATTCTTCGATCGCCGACCAGAATGGGAAACGACGAAGAGGGGCAGGTTCCTTCGGTCTCCGGTGGATCGTCGCTCGCCACGACGCCTGTCGATGATGGGTCGACTCTGCGCTCAGTGCCTGGAGGAATTGGCTCCGCGACGGCCCGCGAATGGAATCGAGGTAAAGCGTCGTTTCGAACGTGCCGTTTTGGGCAAGTACGGCACGGTGGTCGGCGCGTTGCGAACGGGGAAATGGGGCTTGGTGGCGGGTTTGGGTCTTTCGTTGTCGGTGGCGTTGGCACTTTTGTTGATAATGCGCCCGTCTGACCTGGCAAGGAAGGTTAGGGCTGTTGATGCGGCGAAACACCTGTCCAGCCTGGGAACGTTCATTGCTCGCGAAAACGGTCGTATTCGGTGTCTTTCTACATCCGAAGACAGCAAATCAGTCCACGTCATCTGGGGCGCTCCAGCACGTGCGAGTAAGATAAACGCCAAGACCGGTGAGATCACGCCCTGGAACATATTACCGGATACGTATCGATCGTCACACTGTCCGGCTCTTTCCCACAACGGCCGCAGACTCGCGTTCACGACGGGGAACGAGTCGCGCCAGATCATGGTTTCAGACAATCCGGATGGCAGTTCTGCCCGTCCGATAACGCCCGGCTACGCACCCCAATGGTTGCGAAATGACGAGGAGCTCATATATTTCTTCGACGCCCGACGGGCCGGACTGATCGCCCCAGGCGGGCTGCCGTCACTGCTTCCAGAGAATAGTGCTGTCGGTGAGACCTTGATGACCGCCAGCTTGAGCCCGAACGGGGATCGTCTGGCGGTGGTCTACGATAGCGCCAGCAAGGACGGATCGCTGGTGCTCGTGCACAAAGTGCCCTCCTTCGAGGTTGTGGCGAGATACCGCACCGACGTGCGCGTATCCTCTGCGACGTTCGCACCACTGACTCAAGAGCTATACTTGACCGCATCAAGCTCGGAAGGATTCAGTTTTTACTCCCTGAGTCCGAATGGCCGATTCATTCGTCGATCGAATCAGCCGGGCTCCCAAATCTTGCTGTCAGCTAGCGACTCCGCCACGATCTGGTTGGGGGTCGCCAGGCTGAGCGCAACACTAGCAATTCTTGGCGCTACCGGAGCCCCTCGGGAGATTGCTTCGGCATTCGACTTTGGCTCCGTCGTCTTTTCGTCGGACGGTTACGCGGCCATCGAAGAAGGGCTAGAGGACGGCCGAATTGTGATCGGTCTCTACGATCCGAACACCGCAAAATACTCTAGGCTCAGCAAGGGTAGGCGTGACATCGGCCCGCTCTTTACTCCTGACGGTTCCAAGATCGCCTACATTGACTGGGCTGCCAGTCGCATCCAGATGTGTGGCGTGCGTGAACCCCACGATTGTCGCGCTATCTTGACCGGTGAAAAGGCCTGGTGGCTCGCTGGTTTCTCTGCGGATGGTGTCCGTTTGGGCTATTTCTCCGGATCAGGGTCTACTTCACGATTGCGCGTTGTCGCACTTGGCGATCGCGCAGTTACTGACCTGGGTTACAGCTTTCTGAAAAGATGCCCCGTTCGGTGGACATCTAGTAGTCGACTCTGGGCTTTCCGTGAAACGGAGAGCCCCCGTTGGGTTGAAATGGACTTGGCTCGGAGGGGGCCAACGGGAGCGTCCGAGCCTGTCAAGGAGTTGGGTGACGACGGATGTCCCGTCACCGGGAGGAAGGCCGCGCGGTCGTCGCAGGTCGTTCGACGAGAAGAATCCGAGGTTTGGCGTGTCGGAGGTCGCGCCAACTAGGGCTTGGTGATCGGAGGCTGGCAGTAACAAGGCCAGTAGCAATCGGTCGGATCCCCGCAGGCACCAGCGCTGCCCACCAACTCCACCCCGGCGCCGGTCTGGACGGCGGCCTTCCCACCGGCGAACGAAGCCGTGAACCCCAAAGCCAGTGCCGTCGCGAACAGGATCTTCTTGAGCATGTGTCCCTCCTGGGAAAGCCGGCCCAACCCATGGCAACCGGCGTTCCAGGGCGGAAAAGGGGGTGTGAGGAGGGGCAAACTGCGGGAATTACTGGGGGGCCCCGTCGTTAAGACGCTCGAACGGGGGCGAGTTGCTGTTTGGGTTTCGCTCAGGGGGGCCCGATGTGGTTTTCCATCGGTGTCGGGCCGCGATGGTCAGGGCTTGGCGGGGCGAATGGGCGGGGGTATCCTTCGGCCGCGTCGGTGGGCGTGGTTGACTGGACATGCCGCCGCACAGGGTCACCGTCGACAGTGGGGGTCGGTGGCCGTGGTTTCGTAACCCGTACAGCACCGTACACGTTAGGGGCGGTTTCGCTTCTCAAACGTTGGACGAGGCTGTACTACAGAGGCCTACCTACAGGGAGGACGCACGACTTTGTCCGCGCACTCGGACAGTCTCCTGACCAACACGGCAATCGACAGGAGTCGACGGCGAGACGACGCCCGCGTGCTCCCGGCGCTCCTGGTGGTGGGTAGCGCCGGGCTCGGGGCCCCGAGACCAATCGAGCGGGTGGTCCCCTTCGGAGACAGCCTGGCCATCGGCAGACGGGCGAGCGAGATGCCCGACGGTGAGACCCACTGGGTGATTCGCGACGATCTGGTCTCGCGCTTGCATTGCCGCATCAGCCGCGGCGACGAGGGCTGGGAGATCGCGGACCTCGGCAGCCGCAACGGCACGGCGGTCGACGGAAGCCTGCTCAAGCAGGCGCCGTCCCGGCTGAAGGACGGCTCGATCATCTGCCTGGGCAGCTACGTCTCGGTCTTCCGGCTGGTCACCGAGCAGCAGCTGGTGGCCATGCAGGCCGACGTCCTTTCGCCGTTCGCGCCGGTGGGGACGTCGTCGCCCACCCTGGCGCTGCTCACCCAGAAGCTGTCCAAGCTGGCCCGGTCGTCGGGCGAGCTGCTGCTCACCGGGGAGACGGGGGTGGGCAAGGAGATCTATGCCCGCGCGGTCCACCAGGCCAGCGGGCGCGAGGGGCGCTTCGTCACGATCAATTGCGCGGCCATTCCCCGCGAGCTGATCGAGAGCGAGCTGTTCGGCTTCGCGCGCGGGGCCCACTCGGAGGCCAAGGCGGACAAGCGCGGCCTGTTCGAGGAGGCGGAGGGCGGGACGCTGTTTCTCGACGAGATCGGCGACATGCCTCAGGAGCTGCAGGCCAAGCTGCTGCGCTTCCTGCAGGACCGGGAGATCACGCCGCTGGGGTCGACGCGGCCGCGGAAGATCGATGTCCGGGTGCTCGCCGCGACCAGCCGGTCGGTGGCGCCCACCTCGCCCACGTCGGCGGGGCTGCGGCCGGACCTGTCGGCGCGCCTGGGGGCCGAGCCCATCCGGATCCCGCCGCTGCGCCAGCGGGTCGAGGACCTGGGGGCGTTGTGCCAGCACCTCATGGGGTCGAAGGTCAAACCGTTCGAGACCATGGCCTTCCAGGCGTTGTGCCTGCACACCTGGCCGGGCAACGTGCGCGAGCTGGGCAAGGTGCTGGAGACGGCGGCGACCCTGGCCGAGGAAGAGGACATGATCGCGATCGAGCACCTGCCCAGCACGATCGCCCAGACGCCCGAGCGGCTGCGCTACACGCCCCACAACTACAGCGGCCGGCCGCCGCCCACGCCCGCCGAGCTGGAGGAGCTGCTACGGCGGTTCAACGGCAACGTGGCGCGGGTGGCGCGCGAGCTGGACCGCAAACCGCCGCTGATCTACCGCTGGTGCAAGCGGTTCAAGCTGGATCCGGAGGCTTTTCGCCTGAAGGACTGACCGGCGCGGGCGGCTCGGAGCTCGCCCTGGGGCCGGGGCGCGGCAGCCGGATGGTGAAGCAGGTGGGCTGACCGGGGCCGCTCGAGCAGCTGATCTTGCCGCCGTGGCGCTCGACCGCGGCCTTGCACATCGACAGGCCCAGGCCCATGCCTCCCTCGCCCTTGGTGGTGAAGAAGGGCTCGAACAGGTGGGCCTGGATCTCGGCGGGGATGGGCTCGCCGGTGTTCTCCACCTGGATGATCAATTTCTCCTCGGCGACGGCGGTGCGCACGGTGACCTCGCCGCCGTCGGGCGTGGCCTGCACGGCGTTGCGGACCAGGTTGATGATCACCTGGTGCATGCGGAAGGCGTCGACCTCGAACTTGGCCCGCGACTTCAGCTGGGTGACGATGCGGCAGTGGCTGGCCTGCGGGTCGTAGCGGGAGAAGGCCACCGCGTGGCGCACCAGCTCGTCCACCTCGGCGGTCACCAGCTGGTAGGCCTCGGGGCGGCTCTCGGCGTAGCTGCGGATCTCGTCGAGCATGGCGTGCAGCGAGCGGATGCCGGTGAAGGCGTAGCCCAGCAGCTCCTCGAGGCGCGCGTCCCGGCGGGAGGTGTCGCTGGCCACCAGGGCGTTGAAGTCCTGGAGCGCATCCAGGTGGGCGGCGATGACCGGGATCAGGCTCTTGGTGATGCGGCCCAGGGTGGCCAGCCGCTCGGCGTGGCGGGTCTTCTCCTGCGAGCCGCGCAGCTCACGCAGGGCCTGTTCCAGCTTATCGGTGTCGCGGCGGAGATCGGCGGCGCCCAGCTCGAGGCTGCAGGCCAGCTCGAGCGCTTCGTGGGCCTTGCGGATGGCGTCGGCCAGCAGGACCGCGCGCGGGCCCTCGGGCACCACCCGGAAGATGCGCCAGGTGTTGATGGCATCCATCAGCACTTCGCGGTTGCCGGTGCCGCCGTACAGGACCGGGCGGCCGGGGCGGGCGGCGTGGGCCAGGTCGAACAGCTTGTCGCGGTTGGGGCCGCGCAGGTCGCTGGGGCGGATGACAAGGATGGCCGGGCCGTTCAGCTCGGGCGGCTTGTCTCCATCGAAGGTGAACAGGCGGGCGCCCGGCAGCGCGCCGTCGGTCAGCAGCTGCTTGAGCACCCCCTCGGCGCCGGGGGCGGCGCAGATCTGCAAGGGCTGCGGGTAGGGCGGGGAGGAGAGGCCGCCACGGGGCCCCAGGGGCGAGAGGGTCATCGGGTCTCCGGATCGGGCTCGGCGTCGGTCACCCACAGCTGGACCGCGCTCTCGCGGCGTTCGGGGCGCGGGCGCACCACCACCTTGCCGCCGTGGGCGTCGGCGACCACCCGGCTGATCTCCAGGCCCAGCTCGATCTGGGCGAAGGTCGGCGCGGCGGCGGCGGCCAGGCGGCGGGTGGCGATCTCGCCCCAGCCCGGCGAAGCGAGGCCCCGCGGCGGGCTCAGCACCTCGAAGCAGGTCGTGCGGTCCTTCAGCGGATGGACGATCAGCTCCATGGGCGCGTCGGCGGCGGTGGTGTGGGCCACGCTGCGCAGCAGGGCCAGCACCGCCTGCCGGATGCGGGCGGGGTCCAGCAGCAACACGCGCGTGCTGGGGTCACGGGTGATCACCACCGACCGCTCGCGACCCAGGGGATCGGCGTGAAAGGCGGTCAGCAGTTGGTCCAGGAAGGGCTCCATCTCCGTCGGCACGCGGGCGATGGCGTGCAACCGGCCGCGGGCCAGGTTGTTGACGTCGTTGACCAGGCGGAGCAGGGCATCCAGGGTCTGGAAGGCGCGCTGGGCGGAGCCCAGGATGCGCGAGCCGGTCGGGCTCTGCTGCACCAGCTCCAGCAGGTTCATCATGACGGTGAGGCTGTTGCGGACGTTGTGGGCGATGCCGGCCGAGAAGCGGCCCACCGTGGTCATGCGCTCGGCGGCCAGCAGCTCGCCCTGCACGCGCTGCAGGTTCTCGAGGGTGGCCTGCAGGTCGCGCTTGCGCTGCCCCAGCAGGTCCACCAGCTGGTTGAGGGCGGCCTGGGCGGCGTGCAGCCAGAGGGCGTCGCCGATGGCCGAACGCATCTCGTCCGGGTTCCAGGGCTTGAGAAAGAAGCGGTAGACGCTGCCGTCGTTGACCGCGGCTATCAGCGGGCCCAGGTCGGAATAGGCGGTCAACATCATGCGCACGGTCTGCGGCGAGCGGCGCTCGAACTCGGCCAGCAGCTCGATGCCGGTCATGCCGGGCATGCGTTGATCGCTGATCACGACCGCGAAGGGGTCGTCGGGTGACAGCAGCTCGAGCGCCTCTCCGCCGCTGGAAGCCTTGGTGACCGGGAACTCGTCCTCGATCAGCGCCGCCAGCACCTCCAGGTTCTCCGACTCGTCGTCGACGACCAGGATGCGACGAGATGCCGCCAGCGCCACCCCGAATGCCTCCAGCTGCTGTGCCCATGACGGCGCCGGCAACTCGTCCACAGCGTTCTATGTTGCCAGACGGGAACGCGGAGTGAAAGATCGCCGCGGGCTCGCGCGCGATCCGCGCAGTTGATTCGCGCGCCCTGGACGGCTCGCGCATCGCTCTTCCCCGTCGACGCACGCACCTCGCCTACATTCGATCGTCGTTCTGCGGGCCTGGTTCCCACACCTGTACGCACAGGTAGGCGCGTGCGTTGGCAATGTCCGTCGATGTTCGTTGTCGACGCAAGGCTCTGGGGGCCTGACTGGTCGACGTCGCGGGGGGGCGCGATGATATGCTCGCCGGCCGCATGATGGTCCGCGTGTCGCTGTGGCTGACGGCTGCGATCTTCTGGGCCTCGAACGCGCGGGCGGCGCCATGCGAGGAGACGGCGCAGACGCGGATCTGGTGGTCGCCCGAGTTGCCCGCCGCCGGACAGAGTCTGCGCATGCTCGCGGTCAGCGGCGAGGCGCTGGAGGGAGCGAGCCTGGTGCTGGTGCAGGGCAAGCCACGCACCGCCAGCACGGTGATGCGCGGGGGACCGCC
>JBKPRZ010000858.1:0-7817 GCA_046734815.1 Myxococcota bacterium
GTCTCCAGCACTGCACCCGAACACGCCTCATGGAAATCCCCACCCCATCACAGTAACGAAGACGGTGCCTGGATCTGAAAGAGATTCGCCCGTGCGCCGATCATTCTCGGGGCCGTCACCGTGGCGAACCGGGTGCGACAGGACCAGACTCCGACGCCTCCGCCGCTCCCTGCCTGGCATTCACCCACTCTCACTCACCGGGCGACAGCGCGACCGACGGCCGCGCGCATCTCAGAACAGGTAGCCGAAGCTCAGACCGCCCCAGGGCAAGATGCCGCCGCGGGAGAGCAGCGGCGTGAAGCCGGCGCGGTAGGTGAAGCCACCTTCACGGGGCACGTAGCGGTATCCGATCACCGCGGTCGCCAGCACGGACAGGTCGGCGGGGAGCTCGGGCTGGTTGCCCATCGCGCGCGTACCGGAGTGGCGGATCACAGTGACACCCGCGCCCAGCTCCAGCCGGTGGCTCTGGTGCCCATGCACGTAGCTCATCAGCACCGGCACGGTGGTGGCGGCCTGGGCGGCGATCTCGTCCGGGCCGGTGGAGATCGGGTTGGCGCCCTCTTCCAGGTGCCCGATGCCGATGCGCACCGACAGGTCCTCGGTCAGCCCGCGGTCGTAGTTGATCGTGTAGAGGATCCCGTTGCCCCCCAGCTCGACGAAGATGAGGTTGCGCCCCGGCTCCTGCGGCGAGGCGGGCGGCGGGGTGTCCGCGGCCGGCGAGGGCGGCAGCGCGCCGGGAAATCCGGTGGTCACCGGCGCAGCCGCGGCCGGCACCGGCGCGGGCGGCGCCGGATCCGCGAGCGCCCGCCCCGCGACCCCCACCCACATCCCGCCCACCACCACCACGACCGACCGAAGGAACATCCCATACGCCTTCGGCAGCTGCCTCCCCGCCCTGAACGCCCGCCGGGCGGCCGAGCGCCAGCCCGCCCCGGGCATCCGCAGGTCACAAGAGCGGGATCAGACCGGCGGGGGTGGTCCGGAAGCCGCAGGCGTCGAAATAGAACGAGCGCAGATGCTCTTCGAAGTCGACGTGCAGGTGGTGACAGCCCGCTGCCCGAGCACCCACCACCGCCTCTGCCACCAGCCCGGTCCCGATCCCGCGCCGCTGCGCCTCGGGCATGACGATGGTGTCCATCACGAACGCGTGGATGCCGCCGTCCCACGGCACGTTCACGAACCCCAGCAGCCGATCCCCCTGCCGCGCCGTCACCCACCCCAGGCTGTGCCGCTGCACCTGCCCCCACCAGTCGATCTCCAGCGGCGCGTACCCGAAGGCGCGCCCATGCAGGAGGTTCAGCTCCTCGTTTCCGAAAGCGCCTCGCCACTCGAACCGGATGGCATCCACCGGCCGACGCTACCACCCGCCCCTCCGCGGCACCGTCGCTGCGATCACGGCAACGCTGGCGTCCTCGCGCGCGACAACGAGCAGCTTGCGGCCCTTCACGCGCTCGGGCTGATCGATGCGGAGTGGGCCAGCGTGGACGCGCGTGGGTGCTGTAGGTCGGCGCGGCGCGAAACCGGAAGTGCAAAAACTCGGCAACGCGCCCAGTGCAGGTGACAATGGCCGCTTCAGGCGCCATTGTGCTCGGTCCGGCCGATGCTGTTCCATCTCTTTGCCACCCTTCGCCTCGAGTTCGGGTTCTTCAATGTCTTCCGCTACGTCTCGACGCGCGTCGGGCTGGCGACCCTGACGTCGTTGCTGATCACCTTCTCGGTGGCCCCCTGGTTCATCCGGCGCGCGCGCGAGCGGCAGCTGGGCGAGGTCATCCGCGACGACGGCCCCGCCACCCACGCCAGCAAGAAGGGGACGCCCACCATGGGCGGCACCCTCATCCTGATCGCGCTGGTGACCGCCACCATCTTGTGGTGCGACCTCACCAGCCCGCTGATCTGGCCGGCGCTGCTGGTCACCTCCGGCTACGGCCTGCTGGGCTTCGTCGACGACTACATCAAGATCGTCAAGAAGAACAAGAAAGGGGTGCCGGCCAGGGTCAAGCTGGCGGTCCAGTTCGGCATCGGCGCGGCGGCCATCTCCTGGCTGTTCTGGGGCGGCGGCTGGGATCCTGCCCTGAAGCTGCGGCTGTCGGTGCCGCTGCTGTCCTTCGACCGCGTCCCCATCGACCTGCCCACGGTCCTGTACTTCGCGCTCGGGCTGATCGTGATCGTCGGGATGTCCAACGGCGTGAACCTGACCGACGGCCTGGACGGGCTGGCCATCGGACCGGTGATCATCTCGTCGTTCAGCTTCCTGCTGCTGGCCTACGCCACCGGCACCACCCTGGGCGGCTTCAACATCGCGCACTACCTGGGCATGCCCCACATCGCCGGGGCGGGCGAGCTGGCGGTGTTCTGCGGGGCCATCGGCGGGGCGGGGATCGGCTTTCTCTGGTTCAACACCCACCCGGCGCAGGTGTTCATGGGCGACGTCGGCGCGCTGGCGCTGGGCGGCGCGCTGGGCTTCGTGGCCCTGGCCACCAAGACCGAGCTGTCTCTACCGATCATCGGCGGTCTATTCATCATCGAATTGATGTCCGACATCATCCAGGTCGCCTACTACAAGCGCACCAAGAAGCGCGTGTTCCTGATGGCGCCCATCCACCACCACTACGAGAAGAAGGGCTGGCCCGAATCTCGCATCGTCGTGCGGTTCTGGATCATCTCGTTCTGTTTCGCCGTAGCCGGGCTGCTGCTCACGTTGAAGGTGAGGTAAGGCGAAGGTCCGTGGATCTGGCGAACCGCGCGGTGCTGGTAGTCGGGCTGGGTCGCTCGGGGGGGGCGGCGGCTCAGCTGTGCGCGCGCCGCGGGGCGCGGGTGACGGTGACCGACGCGCGGCCGGCCGAGGCGCTGGCCGAATCGCTGGCCGCCCTGCCGCCCGGGGTGACGCGCGAGCTGGGCGGGCACCGGCGCGAGAGCTTCCTGGCAGCCGACCTGGTGGTGCTGTCGCCGGGCGTGCCGCCGCTGCCCGAGGTGGCGGCCGCGCGCGAGGCGGGCGTGACAATCACCGGCGAGCTCGAGCTGGCCTCGCGCTTCGTGCAGGCGCCGATGCTGGCGGTGACCGGCACCAACGGCAAATCGACGACCACCACCCTGGCCGGCGCGATGCTGGCGGCCACCGGGCGGCCCACCTTCGTCGGCGGCAACCTCGGCACCCCGCTGTGCGAGGCGGTGGACACGCCCGCCGCCGGGCCGCAGGGGATGGTCGCGGTCGAGGTGTCGAGCTTCCAGCTGGAGACCGCCGACCGCTTCGCCCCGCGGGTCGGGATCGTGCTGAACATCAGCCCCGACCACCTGGACCGCTACGCGAACATCGAGGACTACGCCGCCGCCAAGGCGCGGCTGTTCCAGGCGCAGGGCCCCGGCGACTTCGCGCTGCTGAACGTGGACGATCCGCGGGTCAAGGCGATGGCCACGTCGGTGCGGTCGCGGGTGGCGGCGGTCTCGACCCGGCGGCGGCTGGACGGCGACGAGATCTCCGGCTGGGTGGAGGGAGACGCGATCGTGCTGCGGGTGCCAGGACGGGGGGAACGAACGCCGCTTCCGGCGGCCGTGGGACAGCGCCTGGCGCCCTTGCCGGGCGGCGAGTTCGAGCGCTATCCGGCGCAAGCGCCCGGCCTGGTGGGCCGGCACAACACCGAAAACGCGCTGGCCGCGGCGCTGGGCGCGCGCCTGATGGGCGTGCCGCCGGGACAGGTGCGCGACAGCCTCCTGGCTTTCCGCCCCCTGCCCCACCGCATGACCCTGGTGGGCGACCGCGGCGGCGTCGTCTTCTACGACGACTCGAAGGGCACCAACGTCGGGGCGGTGGTGGCGGCGCTGGACGGCTTTCCGCGCAAGGTGGTGCTGATCGCCGGCGGCCGCGACAAGGGCGGCAGCTATGCCCCCCTGGCCCAGGCGCTGGCCGGCGTGGGCCGGGCCGCCGTGCTGATCGGCGAGGCCGCCGATCGCATCGAGGCCGCGCTGACCCCGGTGCTGCCGGTCGCGCGCGCCGGCAGCATGGAGGAGGCCGTCGCGCGCGCGGCGGCGCTGGCCCGCCCCGGCGATGCGGTGGTGCTGTCGCCGGCCTGCGCGAGCTTCGACATGTTCCGCAATTACGCCCACCGGGGTGAGGCGTTCGCCGCCGCCGTGGCCGCGTTGACGGAGGCCGAGCGATGAAACGCGCCGCCAGCACCCTGAAGGACCTGCTCGCCCGGTGGTGGAACCGCGCCGGCGACCTCACCGATCCGTTGCGGCTGCGCGCGGCCGCGGGGCCGGACCGGTTGCTGTGTGCGCTGGTGATGTGTCTGACGGCGCTGGGGCTGGTGATGGTGTTCTCGGCCGGGGCGGCGTTCGGGGCCAAGCACCACGGCGACTGGACCTATTTCTTGCGGCGCGAGTCGCTGTTCGCGGTGACCGGTCTGGCCGCGTTCGCGTTCGGGCTGCGCACCGACTACGGGTCTTACCGGCGCTGGAGCTACCCGCTGCTGTTCGTGGCGGTGGCGCTGCTGGCGGCGGTGCTGCTGTTCGGCACCCGCGCCAACGGGGCCCTGCGCTGGTTCCGGATGGGGCCGCTGTCGTTCCAGCCGTCGGAGGTGGCCAAGTTCGCGCTGGTGCTGTACCTGGCCATCTTGCTGTCGCGCAACGCCGACCGCGTGCGCGCGTTTTCGGTCGGGTTCCTGCCGCCCCTGGCGGTCATGGGCGTGGTGGTGGGGCTGATCGTCGTTCAGCCCGACCTGGGGACCGCGCTGATCCTGGGCATCGTCACCCTGGCGCTGATGTTCGTGTCGGGCGCGCGGATGAGCTACCTGCTGCTGGCGGTGATGATCGCCGCGCCGGTGGTGTGGAAGGTGATGATCACCGGCACCGCCTGGCGCATGAAGCGGATGCTGGCCTTCCTCGAGCCCTGGCAACACTGCCAGGACAGCGGCTACCAGCTGTGCGAATCGTTGATCGGCTTCGGCTCGGGCGGCGTCTGGGGCCAGGGCCTCGGCGCCAGCCGGCAGAAGCTGTTCTTCCTGCCCGAGGCGCACACCGATTTCATCCTGGCCATCATCGGCGAGGAGCTGGGGCTGGTGGGCGTGCTGGCGCTGCTGCTGGCCTTCGGCGTCCTGATCTGGCGCGGCTTTCACGCGGCCCTGCGCGCGCGCGACGCCTTCGGCAGCTACCTCGCCTTCGGCATCACCTCGCTGTTCGCGCTGCAGGCCCTGGGCAACATGGGCGTGGTGCTCGGGTTGCTGCCCACCAAGGGTCTGGCCCTGCCCTTCATCAGCTACGGCGGCACCTCGCTGGTGGTCAGCCTGTTCATGGCCGGCGTGCTGGGCAACATCTCGTCACGCGCCCCCGAGCCCCGCCGCGCGCCCGTGTTCCCCGCCCGCCCCCGCCGCCGCCCCGCCAGCAAGAACCGCCGCTCGCCGCAAGGCCCCCAGATCCTGGTCGACGTCACCGGCAAGCGCCGCCTCCCCCCCGACCCCGAGCCCGCATGAGGCACTTGCTCGCGCCGATGCGACCACATCGCCGCCTCGGAGAGCGCGCGTGCGCCTGCTGATCGCCGGCGGCGGCACCGGCGGGCACCTCTATCCCGGGCTGGCGGTCGCCGAGGAGGTCAAGGCGCGCGGGGGGGAGGTGCTGTTCGTTGGCACCGAACGCGGTCTGGAGGCGCGGGTGGTGCCGGCCGCCGGCTACCCGCTGGAGCTGGTGACGGTCAGCGGACTGAAACGGGTCGGTCTGGGCGCGCGCCTGCGCGGCCTCGCGCGGCTGCCGGCGGCGCTGGGGCGATCGCTGGCCATCATCCGCGCGTTCCGGCCCGACGCCGTGCTGGGAGTGGGCGGGTACGCCTCGGGCCCGGTGCTGGTGGCAGCCGCGCTGCTGCGGCGGCCGTGCGCCATCATGGAGCAGAACTCGGTCCCCGGGTTCACCAACAAGAGGCTGGGGCCGCTGGTGCGGGCGGTGTTCACCGCCTTCGAAGCGGCGCACGCCGCCTTCCCCGCAAGGAAGATCGTCCCCACCGGCAACGCCGTCCGCCGGGTCTTCCTCGACGCCGCCCGCGCCGCCGGCCCCCGCCGGGTCGCCGGCCCAGGCCGCAATGTGCTGGTGGTGGGCGGCAGCCAGGGCGCCCGGGCGGTGAACGACCTCGTCATCGCCGCCGCCGAGGCCTGGGCCACCAGCGCCACCCCGCCGTCGGTCGTGCACCAGACCGGCACCGCCGACGAGCAGCGGGTGAAGGAGGCCTACACCCAGCGGGGAATCACCACCGTCGAGGTGCGCCCGTTCATCGAGGACATGGCCGCCGCCTGCGCCCGCGCCGACCTGGTGGTCGCCCGCGCCGGCGCCCTGACCCTGGCCGAGCTCGCCATCCTCGGCATCCCCGCCATCCTGATCCCGCTCCCCACCGCCGCCGACGATCACCAGACCCGCAACGCCGCCACCTTCGCCGACGCCGGCGCCGCCGTGCTGCTCCGCCAGTCCGACACCGACGGCCCCCGTCTCGCCGCCGAGGTCACCCGCCTCCTGTCCGACCCCGCCCGACGCCAGTCCATGTCCACCGCCATGTCCACCCTCGCCCGCCCCCGCGCCGCCGCCGAGATGGTCGATCGCCTGCAAGCTCTCGCCCGCTGACGGTGGCAAGCTTCAAATCGGCATGGTGAGAGCCGAGGGCGGCGTGGGTGGCGAACGAGCCGACGGATCAGGAACCGGCCCGGTGCTGGTGCTGCTACTGACCAGCGCGGCGATCCTGATGGGATGCACGCAGGCCGGCCACGTCCTTCATCCGGCAGCCGTGAGGCCAGGGTGGAGCCTGACCGCGATTGGCGGGGCGGCGATGCCCGTCCATGAGCCCGTCGCGGAGTATGCGGCGAACCGCAACGTGGAGGTGTTCGCGCCCTATCGCACCAAGGAGGCCTTGCTCCAGGTGAACCTCGGCTACGGAGCGCGCCTCGGTGAACATCAGGCTGTTCAGCTGGTGGCCTTCATCGGCAACCTCTCGGCCCTTTCGGCTGATCTGTTCTTTCAATTGTGGAATGGGCCCCTGGACGTCGGGGTGGGCGCCACGGCCGGCCTTCCCATCGTCGGCGATTTCATGCCGAGCGCGTACGGCCTGCTCGGTCACGGCTGGACCTTCGGTTCCGCCGAGCTCAGGCTGGATGGCGGCTACCGATACATCCACGGCGAGATCCCATCACGCGCCTCCTACCAGACGAGAGGGCACGGCCCGATGGTATTGCTGACCTGGCTGGGAGGTCGCAGCGGCCTGGGAGCCTGGGCGGATCAAGTCTGGCTGGCGCGCCCCGTGCTTGGAAACTATTGCGACGACGCCTGCGACTCGCGCGACACCCTCGCTGCCAGCACGAGCCTGGGGTTGTTCGTGAGGATGGAGCTCTAGCGCGCCTGGGGTCACGAACCCGCGGGGCCATCGGGGGCGCCGGCGTCGGGGCGCACGCCCGGAGGTACGCAACCGGTGAGCTTGCACTGCTTCCACAAGATGCCGCCGGGGTATCCCCTGGAGGGCCCGCAGACCCACTGACCGCTCTCGCACACCGCCGGCCAGATCACGTCACTGCAGCATTGACCCGGGTAGCCGTACGCGCAGGCCGGGGCGCCCCCGGAGCCGAGGGGTGAGTCCTTTTCATCGGGGCAACCGCTGCCGCCGCAGCCCCCGCCCAGCAAGGACGTGCCGCAGACGAGAACTGCGATCAGCGTCGAGGAGATCGATCGCCGCATCTCACGACCCCGCTTCGTTGGAGAACTGGAGCGAGCCGCCGGCGGTGAGGTCGGAGTGGACCAGTTCGTCGAGGATGGTGATGTATTCCTTGCGGCGGGCGGGGAAGGCCTGGGCGGTGACC
>JBKPRZ010000859.1:0-3716 GCA_046734815.1 Myxococcota bacterium
GCGCGGGCCGTTCGATCGCCAGCAGCGCCACCGCGGCGGGCAGGGCGCGGGTGGTGCCGCGCCGGCGTTCCAGCTCGGCGGCGAAGGCCAGCCGGGCCCGGCGCACGCGCGTGTAGGCGGTCGACAGCGGCACCTCCAGCAAGCGGGCGACCTCCGGCATGCCCACCCCGTCGAGATCGCACAGCACCAGGGCGGCGCGGTGCCGCTCGGGCAGGCTGTGCAGGGCGGCCAGCGCCTGCGCCCGCTGCCGCTGCGTCTCCAGCTGCTCCTCGGGATCGGGCAGGTCGTCGGCGCGATCCACGTCGGGGCGCGGGTCCTCGCGCCGCCGCTCGCGGTGGTGGTAAGCGAGACGGAAGGCGATCCCCGCCAGCCAGGGACGCAGGGGACGGCGGCTGTCGTACGACGACCAGCGCCGCCACATCACCAGGAAGACGTCCTGGGCCAGGTCCTCCGCGTCCGCCGGGCCCACCCCGTGCCGGCGCAGCGACCGGAACACGTAGTCGAACTCCTGCTCGAAGGCGCGCAGGCAGCTGGAAAACGCGGGCAGAGCGGTGCCGGCCGGGGAGCTCACGCGTGCTCGATGCTAATCGAGCGCCTGCGCGAACGCCACCGCGCCCGACCGGCTGCGACTAGGCCTTGTAATAGTCGTAGCGGTCGGCGCGCGGCGCGACCCGTCGTTCCAGAGCCCGCATCTCCGCGTCGGACATGGGCACGAAGGACCCGGCCACCGCCAGGTTCTCGCGCAC
The DNA here is from genome assembly GCA_046734815.1 of Myxococcota bacterium. Lineage (GTDB taxonomy): Bacteria > Myxococcota_A > Polyangia > Fen-1088 > Fen-1088 > CAVYGB01. The sequence continues at coordinate 747 of JBKPRZ010000859.1, forward strand.
CTGCGCCGGCGTCGAGCACCCGATGATCACCGTGTCGGAGATGGACGCGCCGTAGCGGATCAGCTCGGCGGCGCTGGCCTCGCGCACCATCGTGCCGGCCGAGAGCACCTTCATGCCCACCACGCCCATGCCGCGTCGGCGCGCCTCGGCCACCACGGTGGGCACGAACGGCAGCCGGCGCGGGTCGGCAGGGTTGATCGCCACCAGCACGTTGTCGAACGGGAACCGGCGCATGGCCTCGAGCAGGATGGCCGGGTCGTGGTGTCCGGTCAGCCCGATGAAACGGACGCGTCCGTCGGCGCGCGCGGCCTGCGCCGCCTCGATGGCGCCGCCCTTGCCGAACATCACCTCCAGCTCCTCGGGGTCGCGCAGGTCGTGCATCTGCCACAGGTCCAGCCAGCTGGTGCGCAGCCGGCGCAGGCTGTCGTCCAGCAGCCGCAGAGCGCGGTCGCGTGTGCGCTCGTGCGTCTTCGAGGCCAGGAACACCCGCTCGCGCGCGCCCGCGCCCGCCTCCGCGAAGGCCTCGCCGTAATAGTCCTGGCTCTGCTGGTACGCCGGCGCGGTGTCGCAGTAGCGCACCCCCAGCCGCAGGGCCTCGAGGATGACGGGCACCGCCTGGCGCGACTGCCCCGTCGTTCGCAGCGCCCCTTCTCCCCCCAGCGACACCGGCAGCACCCGCACCCCGGTCCCGCCCAGGGTGCGTTCGATGGTCTCGCTGGCGGCGGCGGCGTGGCTCATGCGTGCGAGCTTACCGCGCGGGCCCGCACCGCCGCCGCGACCTCACCATCACTATTGAATCGCCCCCAGCAGGTGCTCCGCCGCCCGCGCGACCGAATACAGGGACACGCCGAGCAACCCGACGATGGCCACGAGGGCGCCGAGCTGGATGTTGTACTGCAGCAAATACCGCCGATACGCGCTTCGAGAGTCCTGGCACATGTGAACCGCTCCTTTCGTTAACCTGTAAAAGTCACTTTGACGGTTACAAACTAACCTGTCAAACTCATTTTTAAGGTTAGAAGAGATGGCGGACCAGAACCCCGCATCAAAGCCGTTCGATCAATGCGCCGACCACCTGGCGCTGGACTTCGTGAACACCGTCGACGGGCGTGGGTCGGCCCATCCGGTCGAGCGGTTCACCGGCTACCCGGCGCTGATCGACTTCGGCGAGCAGTTCGGCTTGATCGACGCCGCCCGGGCCGCGCGCCTGCGCAGCTGGGCGGCCACCGACCCCGAGGCGGCGCGCGCGATCGCCGCGCGTACCATCGAGCTGCGCGACGCCCTCTACGATCTGTTCGCCTGCGTCGCCGAGAAGCGACCCGCGCCGGCGCCCGCGCTCGCCACTCTCAACCGCTGGCGGCGTTCGCTGCAGCTGGACCCGACCTGGGCCTGGCGGTGGGCGGCGGGCCCTGATGCCCCCGACGCGGTGCTGGAGCGTGTGCTGGTGACCGCGCTCGAGCTTCTGACCTCACCCCGCCGCGATCGGGTCCGTACCTGCGGGGCGGACGACTGCCTCTGGCTGTTCCTCGACACTTCGAAGAACGGCAGCCGCCGATGGTGTGACATGAACCAATGTGGAAACCGCACCAAGGCCCGCCGTTTTTACCAGCGCAAGCGCGAAGCAACCGACGGGTGAGGGGGATGGCCGCGGCGCCGGCGCGCGGGTAGAGTGCCGCCCATGCCCAAGGCGTTCACGACCTGGACGGTGTTGCCTCACGATCCCATCGAGAAGCTGACCGACAACCTGTGGCGGGTGTCGGGCACGATGAACGACGGCAAGAGCCAGCGGCAGATGGTGATGGCCCGCCTGTCTGACGGGCGCGTGCTGATCCACAACGCCATCGCGCTGAACGACGAGGAGATGAAGCAGCTGGAGGCGTGGGGAACCCCCTCGCTGCTGTTCGTGCCCAACGCCTATCACCGGCAGGATGCAGCCATCTGGAAGCAGCGCTACCCCAAGATGACCGTGATCGCGCCCGCCGCCGCCCGCAAGCGCGTCGCGGACGTCGTGCCGGTGGACGGGGTCACCGAGGAGGCGCCGGCCGACAGCCAGGTCAGCCTGCGGCCGATCCGGGGCGTGCCGGGCGAAGGCGTGCTCATGGTGCGCACCAACGGCGAGGCCAGCCTGATCTTCTGCGACGCCATCCTGAACTACCCGCGCAAAACGGGCCTTCTCGGCTTCGCGCTCGCGCCCACCGGGCAGGTCAGCGTGCCGCGGGTGGTGCGCTGGATCGGGATGAAGGACCGCCGCGCCTTCGCCGACCACGTCGAGGAGCTGGCCGGCACCGCCGGGTTGCGCCGCCTGCTGTTCGGCCACGGCCTGCCCGTCGTCGACGACGCCCCCGGCCGCCTGCGCCAGGTCGTGTCGCAGCTGCGCAGCTGACCGCCGTGCGGGCGCTGCACGATCGGGCGTCGCGCGGCGGTTCGTCGCCGAAGAAGACGCCAGCGCAGCGGACCGGACCGAGCCCCGGCGGTGCCGATGCGCTGGTCTGCCGGGCCTGCGGCCAGCTGATCACCCGCCGCCGCGCCCGCATCGAGGTGCAGGGCAGTCACGAGCATCGGTTCATGAACCCGGGAGGGTTCGTGTACCGGATCGGCTGTTTCGGCGAGGCGCTCGGATGCTTCCTGGTCGGCCCGTCCAGCACCGAATATCCCTGGTTCCCGGGCTTTGTCTGGCGCTGCGCCCACTGCGCCGGCTGCGGTGTCCAGCTGGGCTGGCAATTTCGCAGCCCCGGAGAAGCGGGATTCTTCGGCTTGATCCTCGACCGCCTCGTCGACCAGCCATCCGCGGGCGACGCCTCCTGAACGACCGGGGCGCTGCCGGGAACCCCGGCGATAACGGTTCCGCAGCCCTCGCGGTTGGAATAACCGGAGGGCCGCTTCGTTGTGGGGGCGGGGGGTGGGTCTATGCGCATACACAGCCGCTGGTATGGTCTTTCGGTCCTGGTGTTCGGATGGCCGCCGATCGGG
>JBKPRZ010000860.1:0-4006 GCA_046734815.1 Myxococcota bacterium
CGCGCACCCTGGACGCGGACAGCGCGGTGGTGCTGCATGCGCCCGCGGGCCGCCGCGCCGGGGTGGCCATCGCCGGCGCGGACGGGATCCGCCTGCGGCTCGAGCTGCGCGACGGGGCCGAGGTGACCTACCGCCCCGGCGAGCGCCCGCGGCTGGAGCTGGCCTCCGGCTTCGTGCGGGTGGCCGGGTCGCGCGCATTCGCCGTGCAGGCGGCAGCGCGGGAATTTTTCGCCGACGCCGGCGCCGACGTTGCGTTCGAGCTGGCGTTCGAGCCGACCCACGACACCGAAGGAGGAACGACGATGCGCAAGCTGTGGCTGATCCCGACCAGTGCCGCTTCCGGCGCGGCCCTCACCCTCGCCGTCCTGGTCACCCAGGGCCGGGTGGCCTTCAGCCGGGGCGGTGCCGGCGCGCAGACGCCCGCCGCCGGTGAGGTGCTGGTGCTGAAGGCCGGTGACCGGGCCGGGCCGGCCCAGGCGCAGCGACGGCTGGCCGACCTGGAGCGGAGGGTGTCGACCCTGCAGCAGGAGAACGGGCGCCTGGCCGGGCAGCTGGCCCGCCGCAAGGGTGTCACCGCCGACAGCATCCGTGAGCAGTTCGCGGCGCTCAAGCGCGCGGGCCTGCCCGGGCTGTCGCCCGGCGCCCAAGCCGACCTGGTGTCGGACCTCAAGGGGCTGGGCGAGGAGGGCGTGAAGATGATGCTCGAGCTCCTGAAGACGGGTGACGAGAAGGAGCGCTTGCTGGCGGCGAACCTGCTGGAACAGCTGAACGCCCCCTCGGCCATCTCCGGCCTGCGGCAGGCGGCGCTGAACGATCCCGACTCGATGGCCGCCAGCATGGCCAGCCACGCGCTGGCGCTGATGGACGACGCCGCCACCGTCCCGGCCCTGCGCGAGATCGCCGACGCCAACAAGAGCTGGGCCTCGCGGGTCAACGCCCTGTGGGGGCTGTGCAAGCACGGCGACGCGCGTGCGATCGGCGAGGCGCTGGCGATCATGAAGGACCCCAAGCAGACGCCGCAGATGAGAGGCGCGCTGGGCGCGAACCTGATGTTGCTGCACGACCCCGAGCTGCAGCCCATCGTGGACGAGACGGTCAAGCAGTTCGGCCACCAGGAGGAGCAGGTGGCGATGATGGCCATCGACTACTACAAGACGGTGGGCACGCCCGAGGCGCGCGCCCGCCTGGAAGCCATCGCCGCCGACAGCAAGCTGTCGGAGAGGGTGCGCGCCGCCGCCCGCGCCGCCCTGTCCGCGCCCGCCCGCTGACGGGGCGGCCGCTCAGGCCCGAACGCCCAGCACCCGCTGGCCGATCCAGCCGCCCAGCAGGCCCAGCAGGGCGGTGGGCAGGACGTGACCGAGCAGCAGGTGGCTGAGGTGGCCGACGGGGCACCACAGGTCGACCAGGGCGGCGGCCATGGTCCCCGAGGCCACGCCCAGCGCCAGGCCCAGGGTGCGCGGGTGGGTGGGGTCGCTGCCCCGGCGCATGAACACCAGCGCGCCCAGCGGCAGCAGCGCGAACAAGAAAGTCAGGCCCAGGCATTTGAAGCCGGGGCGCGTGGCCCAGGCATCGGCCATGTGATCGTAGTGCCCGCTCCAGCTGACCTTCCACAGCAGGAAGGCCAGCGGCGCGGCGATGGCCACCGCCAGCAGCCAGCTGCGCGCGCGCCCGAGCATGCCGTGGCCGCCGATGGCCGACCACAGCGCGACCGCCGCGACGGCGAAGGCGCCCATCGCGGTGGCCACCACCAGGGCGGTGGGGCGGGGGCCGGGGCGGGGGCCGCCCACCAGGAAGAACAGGGCCAGGGTGATGGCCACCGCCAGCGCCCACATGATCAGCTGCCGCGTGCGCACCTGACGGCGCGAGGCCACCGGCTCGCGCCGGGCTGCCTCGAGGACACGTTGCCTGAGGTCGGGGGACAGGGACATGGGTGCTCCTTGCAATCGACGATTCTGTAAGAAAAAGATGGGTCTCAGCTGGCCTCCGCGAGGGCGGCCCGCAAGGCGACGTAGGCCCGGTGGGCCCGCAGCTTGACCGCACTGACAGTGGTGCCCAGCACGGCGGCCGCTTCGCGCATGGACAGGCCCTCGGTCTTGACCAGCTCGAAGGCCACCCGGTGCGGTTCGGGGATCTTGGCCAGCTCGCGGGCCACCACGTGGGCCACGCGCTTGGCGTGCAGCAGCTCGTCGACGGGCAGGCCACGCACGGCGGCGGGCTCGAAGGCGGGGTCGCCGCCGCCGGTGTCGGCCACCACCTCGTGGCGACCGCGCCGGATGTCGTCGATGAACAGCCGCCGGGCGATGGCGAAGGCCCAGGGAAAGACGTCGGCGCCGGGGGTGAACCGCCCGCGCGCGCGGTGGATGTGGAGGAATGTCTGCTGCAGCAGATCGTCGGCCCGGTGGGTAGCGCGGCACTGGCGGAGCAGGTACTGGTGCAGCCGGGGCGCCAGCACGTCGTAAAGCTGCGCGAACGCGGCGTCGTCGCCGGCGGCGTACCGTTCCATGGCGGTGTTGGCGGCCGGGCGCGTCTCTTGTGTGTTGTCGTCGCTCAGGGGGATCTCCGGCGCGGGGGGGCCTGGTGTCGGAGTCGAGGTGAACACGAGCAGCGTAAACGAGTACGCAGGGCGCGCGCGTCGGTTTCGAGGAAACCGCGCGATCTGGTCGCAGAGCGGCAGCGGAGGGCGCTCCAGACGGATCGGTGGGACCGAAAATCGAATCGCCGGAAACCGGAGTTTGCGCTGGGCGTAGAGACGGGTGTTCGCAGCTCACGTCGACAAACAAAAGGAGTCCGTCATGCGTTTTTCGAGCAAGTTCCTGTTTTCTTCAGTGGCCGTGGCGATGCTGGCCGGTGGGTGCGACAGCGGCAGCGAGCCCATGTCGGGCAATTCCTGCCCGGTGGTCGGCGCCCCCAACGCGGACTCGTCCGCCGCGCTGGCTCCCCCCGCCGAGTCGCAGATGTTCCTGGGGCTGTACGCCGAGGGCACGCAGATCTACACCTGCAAGGCCGGCATGGACGGCAGCTACGCCTGGGCGTTCAAGGCGCCGTCGGCCACCCTGTACGACGCTCGCTGCGCGAAGGTGGGCACGCACTTCGCCGGTCCCACCTGGCAGATGGACAGCGACGGCAGCGCGGTCGTTGGGGCCAAGCTGGCCGAGGCCCCTTCGCCCGGATCCATCCCGCAGCTGCTGCTGAAGGGGACGCCCAAGAGCCCCGAGGGCACGCTGGGCGCCGTCACCCACATCCAGCGCATCGCCACCACCGGCGGACTGCCCCCCACCGAGGCGTGCGACGCCGCCAGCGCCGGCAAGGAGATCGGCACCCCCTACACCGCCACCTACCTGTTCTACCGCGCGCCGTGACAGCCGTGCACGCGACCCGTGCACGTGACACGTGCACGTGCACGGGCGTTACTTCTTTCCCTGTAGCTGGCGTTCGAGCTTCTCGATTCGTTCTTCCAGGGCGCGGGTGCGTTCCTGCAGCTTCTCCTCGGTGTCGCGGCGGCGTTCGAGGCGCTCGCGGAACTCGGGGCGGTCCAGCTCGCGCATGGCGCGGTCGACGGCGTCGTTGATGCGGCCGGTGTCGAAATGGAAGGAGGTGTCGCCGTCGGCCATGGCGGCCAGGTCGAGCTCGGTGGTGTCCTTGCGGACGATGGCGACCTTGAAGGTCTGCTTGCCGCGGTTGCGGATCACTTCCACGGTGGCGGTCTCGTTGTCCTTCTTGCCGCGCACCCGGCGGCGCACGTCCGCGTCGTCAGCGACCTTCTCGCCGTCGACTGCGGTGAGCACGTCGCCCACCCGGACGCCGGCCTTGGCGCCGGGGCCGTCGGGCGTCACCTTGGCCACCAGCAGCCCGGCGTCGCGCGGCGCCCCGAAGTGCTCGCGCAGCTCGGGCGTCAGGTCGAGGAGCTCGAGCCCCAGATGCCCGCGGCGGGCAAACAGGAACATCCCGCCCGGCGGCGAGGCCAGCACGAACGGAGGCCGCCGCCGCGGCCGGGGCGGTCGCTGGT
>JBKPRZ010000861.1:0-39769 GCA_046734815.1 Myxococcota bacterium
GTGATGGCGCCGCCGGCGCGCCGGCGCCGGGTGCTGCTGGTGTCGCGGGGCAACCTCTACCTGGAGGGAGCCCTGCGCAGCTTCGGCGATGCGCTGGTGGTGGAACGCCAGGCTCCGGATCGGCTGGTCTCGGATCTGACCACCCCCGACGTCGTCATCCTGGACGGTGTGACCCCGTCGGCGCCTCCGGCTGCGGGGCGGTTCCTCATGATCGACCCGTCGGGGGCCGGCAGCCCGTTCGCGGCGGGCGCGCCCGTGCGGGACCCGGTGCCCACCGAGATGAGGCGCGATCACCCCCTGCTGCGCCACGTGTCCCTGGCCGATCTCAACATCCGCGAGGCGCGGAAGCTGACCCTGCGCCCGGGTGACCTGGCTGTGGCATCAGCGCTGGGCGTCCCCTTGATCATCACGCGCGAGCGTCCCGGGCTGCGGGTGGTGGCGCTGGCCTTCGACCTGCGCCGGTCCGACCTGCCGCTGCGGCCGTCCCTGCCGCTGATCCTGGCCAACGCGCTGGACTGGCTGACCGGCGGGCCGGACCCGTGGGGCCAGAATGCGGGCGCGGCGGTCATCGATCCGGCCGAGGCCGATACCGGCGCGGGGCCCGGTCCGCAGGCCCAGCCGGCGGCAGAGCGAGGGCAAGCGACCGCGCCCGGGCGCGGACCGGGACCGTGGTTGTTGCTGCTGGCGTTCGGGCTGGGGATGGCCGAGTGGTGGGCCCAGGGCAGGCGATGGACGGGCTGAGCCGCCGACGGGCTGTCGCGGGGGCAGTCGTGCTGCTGGCCGCGCTGGGTCTGATGGGCGCGGTGGCGCTGGCGGGCCAGCTGGACGCGTTCACCTTCCAGGTGCTGGGGCGGACCGCGCGCCTGGAGGCGCCGGGGTGGCTTCTCCTGCTGCTGGCGCTGCCCCTGTTCACACCGCTGGCCCGTGCCCGCCGGGGGGATCGGCGGCCCGGGCAGGCGCTGCTGACTGCCGCCCGGATGGCGTCGGCGATCCTGGTCGCGCTGGCGCTGGCCCGACCCTGGATCCAGCGGCCGACCGGCGACGTGGCGGTGGCCGCTCTCGTCGACGTCTCGGCCAGCATCGACGAGGCCGCGCTGGCCCGGGCGGGGGCGCTGCTCTCGGGGCTGCGCGCGGAGGCCCGCAAGCGCGGCTCCGCCCTGCGGGTGGCGGTGGGGCGGTTCGCCCGGTTGCCGGCGGACCTGCCCGCTGACGGCGCGCTCCGGTTCGGCGGCGCGGCCGGCGAGGACAGCGATCCCGGGCTGGCGCTGGCCTGGACGATGGGCCGGCTGGATCCGGATTCGGTGGGCCGCGTCCTGCTGATCAGCGATGGCCGCGAGACCCGCGGCGATCTGCTCGGCGCGGCCGAACGCGCCCGCGAGCGGGGCGTGCGGGTGTTCGTTCATCCTCTGGAGAGCACGACCCGCGAGCCGGACGTGGCGGTGGCCGGTCTGGAGGCCGGGGCGGGCGTGCAGCCGGGGGCGACGTTCGAGCTGCACGCGCGCATCGCTTCGGGTCGGGCGGGATCGGCCCGGCTGCGGCTGCTGCGGGACGGGCAGCCAGCCGGCCCGGACGCCGAACGTCTGGTGTCGCTGCGACCGGGCCTGGACCTGTTCCGCTTCGCCAGCCGGGTGACCGCGGAAGCGGGCGCGCGCTTCCAGCTGGAGGTGCTGAGCGCCGACCACGACTCCGAACCGCGCAACGACGCCGCGATGCTGGCGGTGGCCCCGCAACCGCGGCCGCGGGTCCTGGTGGGCGAATCCACACCCGACAGCACGATCGCCTTCCGCCGCGCGCTGGCCGCCGAGCAGATCGACAGCCAGACCGCGCGGGGGGTGCGGCTGCCGGGCTTCGATCGGCTGGCCGAGCTGGACCTGGTGGTCCTGTCCGATCCGGGTCCGGGGGTGGGCGACGCCGGGGCAGCGGAGCTGGAGCGCTTCGTGCGCGAGCGCGGCGGCGGGCTGCTGGTGGCGGGCGGGCTGACCGAGTCGGGCGGTCGCGGCAGCCGGTTCGAGTCGCTGCTGCCGGTGGTGTACGACACCTCCGAGCAGAAGCAGGAGGCCACCCTGGCCCTCGGTCTGGTGATCGATCGATCGGGATCGATGAGCGGCCCCAAGATGGACCTGACCAAGGAGGCGGCCCGCGGCGCGGCCGAGCTGATGAACCCGCAGGACCTGATCACGGTGGTGACGTTCGACAGCCAGGCCCAGACGGTGGTGCGGCTGCAGCCGGCCTCCAACCGCCAGCGCATCCTCAGCGACATCGCCCAGATCCGGGCCAGCGGCGGCACGAACGTGTTGCCCGGGCTGCAGGAGGCGTTCGACCAGCTGCTGTCGGCGCGGGCCCGGAAGAAACATGCCATCGTGCTGTCGGACGGGCAGTCGCCGGCCGAGGGCGTGCGCGAGCTGGTGGACGAGGCCGCCGCCGGCGGCATCACCGTGTCGGCGGTGGGGGTGGGCGACGGAGCCGACCTGGCGCTGCTGCAGACCATCGCCGGGCGCGGCGGCGGGCGCTTTTATCACACGCGCGATCCGGCCAGCATCCCGCGTATCTTCACCCGCGAAGCGGCGCAGTTCACCCGGTCGAACCTGGTGGAGGCGCCCAGCCGCGTGGTGGCCACCCGGCCGGCGCAGGTCCTGGCCGGCATCCCCATCGCCTCTGCGCCTGCCCTGCACGGCTATGCGCGGGCGCGGGCCCGCAAGGGCGCCGAGGTGTTGCTGTCGAGCTCCAGCGGAGATCCGCTGCTGGTGCGCTGGCAAGTGGGTCTGGGCCAGGTGCTGGCCTGGACCAGCGACGTGACCCCGCGCTGGGGTAGCGAGTGGTTGCGCTGGCGCTCGTTCGGCAAGCTGTGGGGCCAGATCGTACGCAGCGCCGCCCGCCGGCAGGGAGGCGAGGGCCTGCCGCTGTCGGTGGGGCTGCGCGCGGATCGCGCGGTGGTGCAGGTGCGCGCGTCGGACAGTGAAGACCGCCCGCTGGTGGGGCTGAGCGGCCGGCTGCAGATCACCGACGTGCCCGAGCGCGGCCCCATCCCGCCGCCCACCCGCGAGCTGCCGCTGACCGCCGCCGGCGCGGGTCTGTACCAGGCCGAGGTCCCGCTGGGCGACGCCCCCAGCCTGCTGTTCGCCGCCGAGCTGGGCGGAGACACGGGCCAGGGGCCGCAGCGCCTACACGCGCAGGGGCAACTCTCCGTGCCACCCCTGCGCGAGCGGTTGCCGCCCGGCGCCGAGCAGGCCGCCGACGGGCTGACCGGGCGTGCGCTGCTGGCGGCGGTGGCCGCCCGGACCGGCGGTCAGGAGCTGGGCTCGGATCTGTCGGCGCTGGTCGATGCGGGCGACGAACGGGTGACGGTCTGGCGACCTCTGCAGCGCGGTCTGCTGCTGGTCGCCCTGGCGCTTTTTCTTGCGGAGATCGCCGGCCGACGTGCTAATTTCCGCCGACTCTTCAGGTAGAATCCACAAATCACGGGGCGTGGCGCAGTCTGGTAGCGCGTTCGGTTCGGGACCGAAAGGTCGGAGGTTCAAATCCTCTCGCCCCGACAATCCAAATCCTACTTCGCTCTTTTCTGGCCCTTCAGCGCAGCCTTCTGACCGGGCTCGAGCCGCGTGGGTCGCGGCGGTAGGCCCGCCGCCCGCCGGGAAGCAGGGGAGAGGTCCTGCAACGCCATCCACGGCGTGAACAGCCTCGGGCCGCCCCTTCCGAGCATCTTCTTCATCTTCGCGTTCGGCGTTCCCAGCACTTCGCCCGTGATGGAGGCGGTGGCCAGGAGCGGCTCCATCAGATGGCTGATGTTGGAAAAGTGCTCGATCGCGGCGTCGGCGTCGCGGTAGCGCTCGTACACCACCGCCTCGCTCTCGTCCTCGTTCAAGAAGATTTCGTACTGGAGCGTGCCGCTGTCCCTGGTCCGCACGATCTCCACGGCCTCTTTCGACAGGCGTTTCCATTCCTCGACCTTGCCGGGATGAAACTTGACCCGTGCGATTCCTTTGATCTCGTCCACTGTTGCTCCCTTTTAGCGCCTCTCCAGAAAGCCTCTGCCCGCGAATATCGCCGGCATCGCCTTTTCGATTCGCGCCACCCGTGTCGTCGACTGCTTGGCCGCGGCAAAGTGGTAGAGGTAACTCCTCTGCCGCCCCGGCGTCAGCGCCTCGAAGGCGCGCTTGAAACGCGGGTCCTTTCGGAACCGTTCGGTCAGCTCCTGCGGAACCGGAAAGTCCGAGGTCTTCTTCCGCTCCATCCGCAGCCCAGCCTTCTCGACTGCGATGGCCTCGCGCACGTAGGCCTTGATTGTCGCCGCGCTTGCCTTGATGTCCTTCACGCTGTTGAACTTCATCACCCGCCCGGCCTGCACCTGACCGAGCCGCGCCAGCACCTTCTTGGGGTCCTTCAGCAGGGCGCCCTGAAAGAACGTGAGCCCGAAGTACTCCTTGAAGCCCTGCATGATGACGATGTTCTTCCCATCCACCGTGTAGGTGGGCTTACCCCACTTGCACTCCTCCTTCATCGCAAAGCCGGCGAGCACCCGCCGCATCTCCGCGATCTCCGCCTCCCACCGCTCACGATACGCCATCTCCATGCCAGCACCTCGGAGGGTTCCCGAACCCTACCCTCGCCTGCGGGCGGCGCCCTGCTCGCCAGCCGCGCGGATCTCGGCGATGGCGGCGCGGTAGTCCGGTTTTCCGAAGACCGCGGCGCCGGCGATCAGCACGCGGGCACCCGCCTCGGTCACGCTGGCCGCGGTGTCGGGCCCCACGCCGCCGTCGACGGCGATCTCGGTGCGCAGTCCCCGGCGGTCGATCTCGTCGGCCAGCTGGCGCATCTTGGGCAGCACCGCCGGGATGAAGGCCTGCCCGCCGAAGCCGGGGTTCACGGTCATGATCAGCACCGAGGCCAGGTCCTCGAGCACGACGTCCAGCACCTGCACCGGCGTGTGCGGGTTGAGCGAGACGCCGGCGCGGCGGCCCAGCGCCCGGATCTGCTGCACGGCCCGGTGCAGGTGGACGCTGGCCTCGGCGTGGATCCAGATGGTGTCGGCGCCGGCCTTGGCGAAGTCCTCGACGTAGCGTTCGGGCTCGACGATCATCAGGTGCACGTCGATCGGGCGCTGGGCGGCGCGGGCGATGGCCCGGACCACCACCGGCCCGATGGTGATGTTGGGGACGAAGCGGCCGTCCATCACGTCGACGTGGATGCGGTCGCCGCCCGCCTCCTCGGCGGCGCGAACCTCCTCGGCCAGGCGGCCGAAGTCGGCCGACAGCAACGACGGGGCGATCTCGATCTTCACCCGCCGACTATACCGCGGAGGCGGGTGCCCACGGGGATCGGCCGCCCCGCCAGCACCGCCGCCGCGGGCAACCGCTTGCGACCCGCCAGCTGCAGCTCCCCGAAGGCCACCGCCCCCTCGCCGCACGCCACCGCCAGCCCCTCGGGCCGCGCCCCCAGCACCTGTCCCGGCGGGCCCTGTCCGGCGACAACCCGCGGGCGAAACAGCTTGAGCGGCTCACCGTCCAGCTCGGCGGTGGGACCGGGCCAGGGGTCCACGCCCCGCGCCTGGGCCGAGACCAGCCGGGCCGGTCTGGCGAAGTCCAGCACCCCGTGCGTCTTCTCCAGCAGCGGCGCCAGGGTGGCGCGGGCGTCGTCCTGCACCTCCGGGCTCACCCGCCCGCTCTCGATCAGCGGCAAGGTCTCGCTCAGAAGCTGCGCGCCCTTGACCGACAGGCGCTCGCTCAGGCTGCCGGCCGTGTCGTCGTCGTGGATCGGCTCCTCGGTGCGCGCCACCACCGCGCCGGTGTCCAGCCCCTCCTCCACGCGCATGATCGACACGCCGGTCCGGGTGTCGCCGTTGATGACGGCCCACTGGATCGGGGCCGCCCCGCGGTAAGCGGGCAGCAGCGAGGCGTGCACGTTCCAGGGGCCCAGCCGGGGCAGCGCCAGCAGCGCCGGCGGCAAGATGCGGCCGTAAGCGACCACCGCATAAAGGTCCGCCTGCAAGGCGGCCAGTCGTTCGAGGAACGCCGGATCGCGCAGCTTCAGTGGCTGCTCGACCGGCAGACCGAGGCGCTGGGCCAGCTGCTTGACCGGGGGAGCGGCCAGCGCGCGTCCGCGCCCGGCCGGGCGATCGGGCTGGCTGATCACCAGCAGCACCTGGTGCGACTCGGCCAGCCGGGCCAGCGACGGCACCGCGAACTCGGGCGATCCGAAGAAGACCAGCTTCACGGCGGGCGCGTCCCGGGCCGCGCGGGGGCCACCAGGTGCTCGCGGTAAGACCGCCGCATGCCCTCGTCCCCGAGCACCCGGATCGCCTCGGCCAACACCTGGCGCACCACCGCGATCTCGTGGGCCAGCGACACCGCCACCGCCGGCGCGATGGCCTCCGGGCGCACCTCCGCGGCCAGCCGCTGGTGCGCGCGCACCACCTCGTCGGTGCTGGCGTCACGGGACAGCCCGAGCACCTGGAAGTAGTCCGCGTCCTGCACCAGCGCGAAGCGCGCCAGCAGCCGGTCGCGTTCGACCACCCGGTCCAGAGCGCCCCGACCGGGGGTGCCCCGGTGCAGGACGCCGAAGCACCAGAGCACGAAGGCGATGCCGTAGACCGCGGCCTCGTCGAGAGCGCCCTCGCGGACGACCTCCTCCAGTGTCCGCCGTCCGTCGAGCCAGGGCAGAGTCCGCCGCTGGGCCTCGTCGGGGGCCAGCTGGTCGATCAGCTCGCGCGCGCCCGGTCCGCCGTCCAGGGTGAAGGCCGACCAGCCGCCGCCCAGGCGCCGGCGCATGCGGGGCAGCGGGTGGCCACGCCGGATCGCCTCGGCCACCAGGACCGCCGGGTGGCGCAGCAGCCGCGCCCGCTGTGGGTCTACCTCCGCCTCGGCGTGGAAGCGATACCCGCCCTCCTCCCAGGCGAAGGTCGACAGGATGATCTCCTCGTGCTGGGCGCGCAGCAGCGGCAGCAGCTCGGCCGGCTTGCAGATCCTCAGGTCCACCAGCACCGCGCCGGTCCGGCGGCCGCTCTGCTGCGACACCAGCGCCACCTGCGCCCGCTGGTCGGCGTCGATGCGTCCCTGCCGCCGCAGCAACTCGGCCAGCCGGTCTTCGGGCGCGGCCGAGACGGCGAAGACCGGGCGCCCCGCCTGAAGGCCGATGGTCTTCTCGGCCTGGCGGGTGGTCAACACCAGGCGGCCGGTCCAGGCCTGCTGGAAGGCCCGGCCCAGCAGCACCGCCGCGTCGGCCTCCGACAGCTCGCCCTGCACCGCCGGCGCCGCCGGGCTCCGGTCCGGCTCGGCGCTGGCGACCGCGGTGGCGCTGGCCAGCAACTCGGCCTCGAGCGCGTCGTCGATGTCCGCGGTCAGCGGGTCGGCCGCCGCACGGGGCGCCCGCCGCGCTTCGCGAGAAGCGGCGCCTGACGCCCGGACGCGCCCGCTGGCGCGCGGTGTGCCCATGCTCTCGATCAAAGCATGCCCGGTGGGTGTCCGTCGACTCCCGCTTTACCGCGCAGGCGGTCGCAGCAGCGAAATCCCAGCGAATAATTCAGGTAGTCAGGGTCGTGGCGGTCGATGCTGCTCAGGCAGCCGTCGCGCGTGTCCCGTGAATAGAAACCTCCCACGAAGGTCCCGGCCGGATCGTCGATCCATTCGTCCAGGTTCCCCACCATGTCGTACACCGCGTCCGAGCCCCAGCGGCTCTGGCATGCGGCCGCGGCGCCGGTGGTCATCAACAACGGCTTGCCCTGGAAGCCCAGATGGTTCAGACGCGGGTCGTTCAGCTGCGAAGAGGTGGTTCCGTAAAGCAGCAGCGCGGGGTGGACCGGGCGGGCGATGTTGCAGGCGCCGTCCTGGTAGACGGGGCCGTAGGGAAACAGCGTCTGGCCTTCCCCCTGGCAGGCGGTTCGCCATTCCTCCGCGCTGCACAGCCGCTTGCCCGCGTTCCGGCAGGCCTCGGCGGCCAGCGGCTGGTTGAGGTAGCCCTGCGGGATGGTCCCGTGCCGGGAGACCGCGCGCGGCCGCCAGCCGTCCGTCGCGTGCCAGGTGGGCAGGTCGGGCAGGACTCTTCCATCGGATGGCACCCGGCGCAGCCGCGCCGACCAGGTGTCGTGGATCTCGCGAGCCAGCTCGGGGTCGGGGGGATAAAACGGCGACAGCGGCCGCTCTTGCACGTCCTCGACCACCGAGGCCTCGAAGCGATCGATGCAGAAGCGGTCGGCCACCCGCACCATCTCCTCGGAGCAGCCGCTGGCCAGGAACACGCGGTGCACAGGGCGCGGCGACAGGCGGACGCGGGCGGCGGAGTGGTGAAGGCGCAGGGCCAGGAGCGGCAACGCCACCAGCACCCCCAGCAGCGCCGCCGCCGCGAGCAGCCGTGCACGCGAGCGCACGGGCGCGGGCCGGCGCTCCGCCGGAGCGGTGTCGAGGATCCGTTCCACCCGCGCGAAGCGGTGCTGCGGATCGAGCGCCAGGCAGCCGGCCACCACCCGGTCCCAGGCCGGATCGAGGCCTGGCCGGGCCTGGGTGGGCCGGGGCGGCGCCGCGAGCACCCGCTGCAGCACGGTGAGCCCGGCGAACGGGTAGCGCCCGGTCAACATCTCGAAGATCACCACGCCCAGCGCATAGACGTCGAAGGCCGGCGTGGGCGACCGGGATTCCAGCTGCTCGGGCGACATGTATTCGTGCGTGCCGACCACGAACCGCCCGGTGGTCCCGCTGCCGGCCCCCGGCGCCAGGGCCCGCGCCAGACCGAAGTCGGTCAGCACCACGCGCAGGTCGGGCCCCTCCAGCAGCATGATGTTCTGCGGTTTGATGTCCCGGTGGACGATCCCGGCGGCGTGGATGGCCGCCAGGCCGGCCACGATCTGCCGCAGGATCGCAGCCACGGTGTCGGTCGGCAGCGCGCCTTCACGCCGGATCTTCTGCTGCAGGTTCTCGCCGTGCAGGTACTGCATGGTCAGGAAGGGGATGGACTCCCCCGAACCCTGTCCGCTGGCATCGGGGACGCGGTGAAACCCCATCTCGAAGATGCGGCAGACGTTCGGATGGGTCACCTGCCGCGCCAGCCGCACCTCGGACAGCAGCCGGTTCATCGCCTGCGGGCTGTCCAGGCTGGTCGAGGCCAGTGTCTTGAGCGCCACGGTCTCGCCCAGCACCGAATCATGCGCCTCGTACACCTCGCCCATGCCGCCGCGGGCGACGAAGCGCAGGATGCGGTAGCGGGTGGCAACCAGCTGGCCGATGCCCAGGGTCAGCGGTGCGCCGGGGACGGTGCGGCCATGCTCGCCCGTCAGGGCGCGCGCGGCCTCGGCCACCAGCACCCGGCAAGCCACGCAACCGTCCAGATGCTCCTGCACGTCGGCGGCGGCGCCCGGCCCGGTCGACCCGGCCACGTGGGCCAGGGCCTCGTCCTCGCTGAGGCAGTCCCGCTGTCCCATCACAACACGCTGTGGGGATCCACGTCGATAACCAGACGGACCCCGCTGCCGACCGCGGCCGCCGCGGCCTCGCGGGCGGTGGTGGCCAGCGCCGCGCGATCGGTGCCGGCCAGCCAGACCTGCCAGCGGGTCTGGCCGCGCAGGAAGGCGATGGGGGCCTCGGCTGGACCCTTGACCCGCACCGTCGGCGGCGCCGCGGAGAAGGCTCGTTCGGCCACCGCTCCCGCCGCGCGCCGGACCTCCGCCCCGTCTGGCCCTTCCAGGCGCAGAGCGATCAGGCGCGCGAACGGTGGATAGCCCGCCTCCTTGCGCCGGCCCAGCTCGCCGCGCACGAAACCGTCGTAGTCGTGAGCCGGCAGCGCCAGCATGGCCGGGTGATCGGGGGTGAAGGTCTGGACGATCACCCGGCCGGGGCGGTCGCCGCGGCCAGCCCGCCCCGCCACCTGCTCCAGCAGCTGGAAGGTGCGCTCGGCGGCGCGGAAGTCGGGCATGTGCATCCCCTGGTCGGGCAGCAACGCGCCCACCAGGGTCACCCCGGGGAAGTCGTGGCCCTTGGTGACCATCTGGGTCCCCACCAGGATGTCGATCTCGTGCCGGTGCACCCGGCCCAGCACCTGCTCGAGGCCTGCGCCCCCGGGCGCGCCGGCGCTGTCGCGGTCCAGGCGCGCCACGCGCGCCTCGGGGAAGTGCTCGCGCACCACGCTCTCGAGCCGTTCGGTGCCGGCGCCCAGCCGTTCCAGGCGCGGACGGCTGCACGAGGGGCAGACCGGCGGCGGCGCGCTGGTCAGACCGCAGTAGTGGCAGGCCAGCTGCCCCCGCGCGCGGTGGAAGGTCATCGAGACCGCACACTGGGTGCAGCGGAGCACGTGCCCGCAGGCCCGGCACAGCACCAGCGGCGAGAACCCGCGCCGGTTCAGAAACAGGATCGCCTGCTCGCCGGCCGCCACCGTGTCCCCGACCGCATCGAGCAGGCGCCGGGAGAACAGCCCATCGGCCATGGGCGGATCCCGCCGCAGGTCCAGGATCTCCACCGGCGGCAGCGGGCGGCGGGCGGCGGCGGGGTTGGCCCGGATGGGCAGCAGCAGCCGGCGGTAGCGGCCGCTCTCGACGTTCTGGTAGCTCTCCAGCGAAGGCGTGGCCGAGCCCAGCACCGCCACCGCGCCCGACTTGTGCGCGCGCACCAGGGCCAGGTCGCGGCCGTGGTAGCGCAGACCCTCTTCCTGCTTGAACGACGAATCGTGCTCCTCGTCGACCACCACCACACCCAGCGCCTTGACCGGCGCGAACACCGCCGAGCGCGCCCCCAGGGCGATGCCCACCTCGCCGGCGCGCAGCCGCCGCCAGGCCTGCCGGCGCTGCGAGGCGGGCAGCGCGCTGTGCAGCACGGACACGTCGTCACCGAACCGGGCCCGGAAGCGCGCCGCCAGCTGCGGCGTCAGCGAGATCTCCGGCACCAGCACCAGCGCCCCCCGCCCCTGCCGGCGCGCCTCGGCGATCAGCCGCAGGTACACCTCGGTCTTGCCCGACCCGGTCACCCCCTGCAACAGGAACGCCTGGAAGCCGGTGCTCCCCTGCAGCGCCGCGCTCAGCGCCACCAGCGCCTCGCTCTGGTGCGGATTGAGCACGGGCAGCTCCGGCGGGACCACCGGCTCGGCGGGGACCTCCGGCGCGCGCGCCTCGGTGCGGGCCAGCCCCATCTTCACCAGCGCGCGCAGCGCCTGCCGCTCGCGCGCCTGCAGCTGTGCCACCGGGACGCCGGCGGGGCTCTGCCGCAGCCGCGCGAACAGTGCCTGCCGGGCGCGCTGCTGCGGGGTGAACGCGGGGGCCGCATCCGCCTCGACCAGGCCCCAGATCTCCGCGCGCGGCTGGCTGCGCCCCTCCACCTCGTCGCCCACCTCCACGAATCCGAGCTCGATCAGCCGCGGCAACCGCGCGGCGCCGGCGGTGCCGGTCAGGCCGCGCAGGCCCAGCCCGCTGCCGCGGGCCAGCCGCCCGAGCAGCTCCCGGTCGACCTCGTCCAGCCCCAGACCGAGCAGCCCGCCCTTGCCGTCCTGGTCGCGCCGCAGGAACAGGCGCCCTGGCTCGGTCAGGCGCACCCGGCGGGAGGCAGCGGCCCGTTCCCCCTGTGGCAGCGCCGCCCGCAGCACCTCGCCCAGCGGCGCCAGGTAGTAGCCGGCGGCCCAGCGGCACAGCTCCAGGACCTCCGGGTCCAGCGCGGGCTCGTCTTCCAGCACCGCCTCGATGTCCCGCACCTGCGCCGGACCGGCCGGCGGATGGCCGACCACGAAGCCCGTCACCCGGCGGCTGCCCAGCGGCACCACCACCTGCGCCCCGAGCGAGATCGGCTCGCCCAGCCGCGGATCGCGGTAGGTGTAGGTACGAAACGGCGGCAGCGCCAGCGCGACCTCGAGCAGGCCGCGCGCGGCCGCCGGCGGCTCGGGCCCGGACCCCCTCATGTCTCCAGATATGCCACGGCCGGGACTACGGTGTCTCGCCCGTGTCCTCCGGCTCCGGCTGGACCGGACCGGCGACGCCCTTCTGCGGGCGCGGAATCGCGTAGCGCTCCAGCTTGGCCACGAAGGTCCGGCGCGGGATATTCAGCTGCCGGGCGGCGCGGCTCTGGTTCCAGACGTTCGCCTCCAGCGCCGCCACCATGCGCTGGCGCTCGACCAGCTCCTCGGTGGTCAGGTGGGCCAGCGTGGGGATGGGGCTGCCCGGCGTGGTGGCGGTGGGGAAGCTCATCTTGTCGCCGGGCAGGTGCGCCGGGTCGATGCGATCGCCCTCGCACAGCACCAGCGCGCGCTCGATGACGTTCTTCAGCTCGCGGATGTTGCCGGGCCAGCGGTACAGCAGCAGCAGGTCCAGCGCGGCGGGAGAGATCGCCGGTGCCTCGCGCCCGCTGTCGCGGGCGGCCTGCTCCAGGAACGAGCGGGCCAGCTGCGGCACCTCCTCCAGCCGCTCGCGCAGGGGCGGTATCTCGAGGGTCAGACCGTTGAGGCGATAATAGAGGTCGCGCCGGAACGTGCCCGCCCGCATCTGCTCGTCCAGGTCACGGTTGGTGGCGGCCATGATGCGCACGTCGATGGGCCGCGGCTTGACCGCTCCCACCGGCAGGATCTCGCGATTGGCAATGGCCCGCAGCACCTTGGCCTGCACCGAGGCGGGCATCTCGCCCACCTCGTCCAGGAACAGTGTGCCGCCGGCGGCCACTTCGAACAGACCCTGCTTGGCCCGCATCGCGCCGGTGAACGCGCCCCTCTCGTGGCCGAACAGCTCGCTCTCGATCAGCGTCTCGCTGAGACCCGCGCAGTTGAGCGCCAGCAGCGGAGCTTGCGCCCGGTCGGACAGCCGATGCAGCGTCTGGACCATGACCTCCTTGCCCACCCCGGTCTCGCCGACGATCAGCAGGTTGATGTTCGAGCGTGCCGACCGACGGGCCAGCTCGTGCACCCGATGCATGGCCGGGCTGGGGGAGGCGGGCAGATCTTCCTCGGCACCGCGGTCGAGCGAGGGCCGCAGTCGCGCGTTGGCCCCGGCCAGGACCGCGTCGGGAGTGCGCCCGTCGCGCGGGAAGCTGGCCACCCCCACCCGCGCGGTGATGTCGCGGGCCTGCAGGGCGGCGGTCAGCCGGTCCACCACCCGGTCGGGCTGATCCGCGTCCGAGCCCAGCAGCAAAAGCTCGTAGTCGTAGGGACCGTAGGAGGCGAACAGGTGCGGCGGCGGCAGCTCGCGGTCGATGATCGGCACCACCTCGAACCAGCCCACCGGTTGCTCCAGCCTCAGCCGCACCAGCGCGAAGCGGCCGCCCCCGTCCTGGCAGCGCGCGCACTCGTCACGCAGGCGGCCCTCGAACCAGCGGTGCGACCAGATGCGACGAACGCCCCCGCCCCGCAGGATCGGCTGCACGACCAGCACGGTGTTGCCGATGGTGAGCGTCTCGCCCGGAACCAGCGGTGCCCGCGTCTGCGGCGCCAGGAGCGCTTCGCGCAGGCGGGTGCCGTTGGAGCTGCCCAGGTCCTCCACCTCCAGGCCGGTGCCGTGAAGGTGCAGGCGCGCGTGAAGCCGCGAGGCCAGCGGGTCGTCCAGCATGACGTCGCTGCCGTTGGATCGGCCGATGGTCACGGTGCCGGTGGCCGGCAGCGGGACCGAGACGGACGCCTCCACCGACATGACCAGCAGGGCCAGGCCCCGGTCCGGCGGCTGTCCCCGGGGTTGGCCGGGTTCGAGGAGGGTGGTCTGGGTGTTCATCGCAGCGGCGGGATGGCCGACCTTAGCCCCGCGGTGACCAGCGTCGCAAGGACGGCCCTTGGCCTGCACCCCTCGAAAATTTCGGTGGTCCCGTTACGGATTGGCTTCGGCGGCCCGCTCGGACCGGCCCAGGACCGCCAGATCATGCTCGGCCCCGATCGATCGGAATGCCTCCTCCGCCGCGACCAGCCTCTGGCGGCGGTTCGGCTCGTCGACGGTCGGCACCCGCCCCAGGGCCAGCAGCGCGGCCGCCTCGTCGTATTGCATCCGCAGGCGACGCGCCTCTTTCAGCGCGGCTTCCCAGCAGGCCTCGGCCGCCGCCGTCTTGCCTTGCCGGGCCAGCAGCCGTCCCTTCCAGTATCGCGCCTGCGGCACCGCCGCCGGGAAGATGCGCGCCTGAGCCCGCATCGCCCGACAGACCGCCCGCGCCTCCCCGCCCAGCCGATCGGCCGCCGGCCCGGCGCCCGCCCCGGCCCACAGCTCGAGGAAGATCTCGGCCACCGCCGGGAACGCCTGCATCCAGGCGAAGTAGATGGGTGGGCTCTTGCGCATCCGGGCCAGCGCCCGCCGGGCGGCCTGCAGGGCCCCGGCCTCGTCGCCGGCGCGCAGGCGGGCCCGACCTGACGTGGCGTGAAACCACAGGTATTCGACCCGGCTCTCGGGCTTGTCGCTGACGTGCTCGCGGGCCCGTTCCAGGTCGGCCAGCGCATCGGACACGCGCGCCTGCACCAGATGGATCTGCGCCTGCTGGATCAGCGCCCAGCACTGCACCTGCGCGTCGCCGCGCACGGCCGAGCCCAGCAGCGCCGAGGCCTTGGCCAGCGACGGTTCGAACTCGCCGCGCAGGTAGTCGCGGACCGAGTCCACGTACGTGATCTCCTCCCACCCGCGCCGGTAGCCGAGCGCGTGGGTCAGCTCCCGCCCGCGCTCCAGCTCGCGCCTGGCATCGTCCCAGGCCCCCATCCCCACCGCGTAGATGCCCGACAGCATCCGCAAGTAAGACTCGACCAGCGGATCGGGAAAGCGTTGGCTGACCTCGCTGGCCCGCTGGTAATAGAAGTCGGCCAGCCGGCGCGCCGGGATGATCCCGGCCACCGCGAAGCCGTTGGTGTAGGCGGTGGCCAGCTCCGGGCAGTCTCCGGCCAGCTCGGCCAGGTTCAGGCTGGACAGGCAAGCCTGGGTCATCGCCAGCGCGTCGCCGGAAAAATACAGCACCTGCATCAGCCGGTCGTGCGTGCGCGCCGCCTCGATCAAGTGTTCGGCCCGCCGCCTGCGGGAGCCGAAGAACGTGGTCGGCAACAGCCGGTGCAGCGCCTGTCGGACGACGTTGGCGGTCACCGAGAGGGCCAGCCGGACCCGCCCGCCGGTGGCCGGCCAGCCCAGCACCGCGGTGGCCAGCCGCAGCTCCTCCACGCTCTCCTCCAGCCGGCCCAGCCCCTGCAGCGCCTCTCCCGCTTGCCGGTGCCAGCGGGCCCGCCGCAGCGGCGCGATCTCCAGCCGCCAGCGCTCGGCGCCGGCGATCAGCTGCTGCAGGAACACCACCGCCTCGGCGTTGGCCGACTTGCTCAGCGCCTCGTGCCCCGCCTTCTCGAGGTATTCGATCGACTTGCCCCGCTCGGCCGCCAGCGTGTAATGCCGGGCGAGCTCGCCGTAGTGCCAGGGCAGGTTCGCCGCCTGGCCGTGGGCCGCCTCGATCGCCCGCGCGGCCGCCCGGTGCAGGGCCGGCAGCCCTTGCGCGGGGATGCCGGTGTAGGCGCTCTCGCGCAGCTTGTCGTGCGAGAACCGGTAGGTGCTCCCGTCGACGTCCTCGATCACGTGCGGGGTGGCGGCCTCGCGCAGCGCTGTCGCCACCGGCTCTGGCTCGCGGCCCAGCATGGCGGCCAGGATCTCCACCTGGAACTCGCGCCCCAGCACCGACGCCGCCTCGACGACGGCCCGCGTGTCGGTCGCCAGACCGGCCAGACGCCGGCTGACGATCTCCCGGATCGATCGCGGGTCGGGCAACACCTCGTAAGCCATCTCGCCGGCCTGACCCGGCCCGGTCACCCAGCGTCCGGCCCGCCGCCGCAGCAGCCCTTCGGACACGAACAGGCGGAGGTATTCGGCCAGGAAGAACGGGTTGCCCTCCGAGCGGGTGGACAGGAAGTGGACCAGCGCCGGCGGCGGGTCGGGCATGGCCAGCATGTCGGTGGCGATGGTGGCCACCGATCGCTCGTCCAGCGAGCCCACCGACAGACGCACCAGGCCCGGTTCGGCCAGCAGCCGGCCCAGCGGACCCTTCACCTCCTCGTCCCGGAAGGTTCCCACCACCAGCAGCGGCCGGTCCTGGAGGAACGCCGGCGTGAGCGCTCCGAGAAAAGCCAGGGTCAGCTCGTCGGCCCACTGCAAGTCGTCCAGCAGCAGCACCAGCAGCGCCGAGTCGTCGCAGACCGCGGCCAGGGTGTCCGCCAGACAGTGCAGCACCCGCTCCCGCGCGGCCTGGGGCGGCAGGGCCCGGGCCTCGATGGCGTCCGGCGAGCCCGCGAAAGGGGCCAGGGCCGGCTCGTACGCCGCCAGCACGGCGGCTCGTCGGCCCAGCAGGCGTTCGCTGACCTCGGGGCCGCGCCGGCGGCAGTCGTCGGCGATGCCCTGGAACAGGCGCCGCAGGGGATGCAGAGGCTCGCCGGTGAATTCCGACCCGCTGCCGGCGCCTGGGTTGACGGCCAGGCACTCGCCCGTGATCACCTTGGCCCCCTCTCGCTGGGCCAGCTGTCGCGACAGCTCGCTGAGCAGCAACGTCTTGCCGATGCCGCTCTCGCCGCCCACCAGCACCATGGCCCCCTGCCCCTGTTCGGCGGCGGCGGCCAGGTCGGTCAGGCGCCGACTCAGCTCCTGCCGACCGGTCATCTGCGGCCGGTAGAGGTAGGTAGCGGCGGGCAGCTCGCCGGTGTCCGACGGCTCGTCCAGCAGATCGGACAGCACGGTGACCACGTCGATGGCGTAGCCGATCCGGTCCTGCGGCGACGGGGCCAGCAGACCCGCCAGCAGCGCGTCCAGCTGGGCCGGCACACCAGCCACCAGCTCCGACGCCACCGGGGGCCGCTCGCGCCGGCGCAGGGCCTCGTCCCTTCCGCCGGCGAAGGGCAGTCGCCCGGTCACGGTCTCGTACAACATGCAGCCCAGCGAATAGAGGTCCGCGCGCGCATCCACCGGCTGACCGCGCACCTGTTCGGGCGAGACGTAGCTGACCGTGCCCAGGACCGGCTCGCCCGGCTGCAGGCTCTCGCGGCCGATGGTGCCCCGCGCGTGCGACAGCAGACCGAAGTCCACCAGCACGGGGGTGCCGTCGCGCCGGATGAACACGTTGGCTGGCTTGAGGTCGCGGTGGACGATGCCGCGGGCGTGGATGTGGGCGATGGGCAGGCACAGCCGCCGGTACAGCGCCAGGGCCTCGGGCAGCCGGCCAGCCGCTGCGCGCGTGCGCAGCTCGGGCAAGGGACGGACCGGGCGGGGCGCTTTCCAGGCGGCCGCGTCTGCCATCTCGGTGGTGGCGGTGCGGCCGGCCGCGTCCGACTCGCTGGATACCGTCGGATGCCCGGCGGCCGGGGTGCGCCACAGCTCCTGGTTGAAGTCCTTGAAGCTCCGGCCCTCCAGCAGCTCCATCGCGTACCAGGGCAGTCCCTCGTGCAGCCCGTGGTCCAGCACCCGCACCACCCCGGGGTGCTGGATGGTGCGCAGGGCCGCGATCTCCGAACGGATGGCCCCCAGCATCTTCGGGTTCGGGTTCCGGACGGTCTTGAGCGCCACCCGCGTGGCGGTGCGGGTGTGCTCCGCCCGGTACACGAGGCCCATGCCGCCGCTGCCCAGGACGTCGAGGATCCGGTACTCGCCGATCTCCACTGGCAGCGCCGGGCCCGATTCGGACTGGGGCATCTGATCGGCTGGACGTTATGCGAAAGCGGCGGGTGTGGCAATGCTCACGCCCCCGCCGGACGCTATCTGAGAGCGTAGAAATCGTACGTGGCCCGCCACTGGCCACTGGAGGTGACCTCCACGACCCCGAACCCGGCGCACTGGCGCTCGACCAGCCAGCGGTATCTCGGGCTGCTGCTCTCGAAATGGGGCGCAATGAAAACGTTGGTGCGGAAAGGCGGGATGTTCGCCTCCGGGCGGCGGTCGTCCTCCCAGGGCCCGCCGTTCCGTTCGCGGCGCACGCGCAGGGGGTAACGAACCGTCAGCGAGCCGCCGTACCGCGAATCCAGGATCGCGCCATCGTCGGTGCGGATGACGATCGATCCCTCCACCATGCCGGCCTTCTCGTCCGGCGCCACCGGCACGAAGGCGCGCTCCTCGAAGCTCTCGACCCGGCCGGCGATGGCCTCTTGCCCCTCGGTGCGACGGTCCTCGAACACGTGGTAGACGCGCCGGGGAGCAAACTGCCCATCGGGCGCCTCCGACCCCTCCCCGTTAAGCCGCAGCAGCAGGCGCGCGCCTCCGGGAACCTCCAGCGACTGCGCCTGGTGCAAGGGCAGGTCGTACGAGAACAGATAACGCAGCTGTTTTTCGAACAGGAACCGGCGCTGGCCGGCGGGTGCGATCGACATGTTTCCCCCCCTCAATCCATCATCCAGAAATCCAGCGTGGCCTGGCGGGGCACGCTGTCGATGAACCGGATCCGTCCGAAGGCCACGCATTGCCGCCCGTTCAGCCAGGCATAACGGACGTCTTCGCTGCGGAACCGCGGTGTCAGGTACACGCTGCCCTCGAAGGGCTTCTGCTCCGAGCCCAGCTTCGGCTTCTCGCTGACCAGCTGCCGGAAGCTGCGGGGACCGGGGGCGAACAGCCCCTGATAGGGCGACTCGATCACGGCGCCGTCGTCGGTGCGGATGAGCAGCCGCAGATCCAGCAGCTCGAGGTCGTCCTCCCGGGCGAAGGCCCAGTCCGCCCCCCACACCACCGTGCCCGAGACCAGGTCGTTGCCGTGAAGGCGGGTCTCGCCGGCGACGTGATACACGCGCGACTCGCGCGGGCTCGACAGCACGTTGACGCGCAGGCCGCCCGGTGCAAAGCCGATCTCCTGGCGGCCGTATTCGACGTTGATGTCGGCGGAGAAGAGATAAAGAAGGTTCTTCTCCAGAAGCTGCGTTCGTTGCGCCATGACGGCCTCTAGGCAGCCACCGCCGCGGCGAAAGGCTGGTCCCGGGCCTCCGAGCTCAGCGCCCCCGGCCGGGGCTTCACCTCGTGGACCGACAGCAGCAGAGAGGTGGCGTGGCCGATCTCGGGGCTGCCGCTGCGGCGGTCCAGGCTCAGCGCACCCACGCCCAGGAACAGCCCCCGGGCCAGGTGCTGGTATTTCCAGAAGCAGCTGCCCGCCCGCAGCCAGCGGGGCGCGGCGAAATCGGCCCTCTCACCGGGATCGCCCGGCACCTCGAACCGCAGCAAGCCATGCAGCGGCAGCGAGCAGCGATCCCGCGCGCCCTCCCCTTCCTGCCAGCGCTGGTAGCTGTCCAGGTCCGGCCCGCCGCCCAGGCCCTCGCGCAGGTCCGCGCGGGCAAGCAGCTGCGCCGACACAAGGGTGCCGTCGACCGCCTGGATGGTGAAGCGGGAGTCCAGGCAGAACACCCCGTCTTGCCGGAGGAACGCCCAGTCGCCGCTGCTGATGATCTCACCTTCCAGGCCGATCTCGGCGCCGGTGGCCTCGACCAGCCGCCGGGCCAGCGGCCCCCGCGACCGGCGCAGCTGCTCGGGGCGGGTGAACCGGCCCAGGAAGGCCTGAAGCCCGCGCCCGTCCGCACACAGCTCCCCCACCTGAGCGCTGCGGATCTCGCCCGCGATCAGCTCGCGCAGCTGGGGGTCCTGGCAGCCACCCAGCGCCTGCGCGTCGACGTCGGTCAGCGCTGTCAGAGGCTTGCCGAAGGCCCGCTCGAAGAAGGCCTGGGCCCGCTCGGCCAGGCCCCGTTCGTCCAGGCGCGGGCTGGCCACCTTGCCCTCGGCGTATTCGAGGTAATAACGCCGGCCTCCGGGCAGGTCTCGCAGCGCCCCCGGATCCGGCCCCCCGCCGCGCGAGACCAGCGGCCGCAGCCTGGTGGCGATCTCGAATCGGTAGATGTCGTCGAAGTCTCTGCTCGTCATGTTGGTTCCTCACCTTCCCCGGTTGATCAGCTTCATGAACGTCCGCGAGGCCACGCGCGTCGCCGCGCTGGCGGCACCGGCGGCCAGCCGGATGGGAATGTCGGCGTAGGTGTCCTCCAGCTTCTGCCCCCGCCGGAACAGCACCCCGTCCAGCTCGCGCACCAGTTGCAACAACGGCTCCAGCAGCGCCGGCGACTCGGCGGGCGGCCAGATCGGGCAGGGGCGCTCGCGCGACCCCGTCACCAGCAGGATCTCGTTGACCGCCGCCCGGGCCGCCTCGTTGGCCGCCTCCATGGTGGCGAGGTTGGTGTGGGTACGGACGTAGTCCGCGGCCAGGAACATGTTGTGGATCTCGGTCTTCACCCCCGGGCGCAGCGCCCAGGAGCCCACCCGGTTGATCAGCAGCGGCTCGGCGTTCAGCAGCAGGCGCTCACCGTGGCGGAACACCGGCTCCTGCCCGCTCTTGCGGCTGCCCTGGCGGCGCACCAGCTCGGCGGCGGAGAAGCGCACCGTGCGGAACTTGTCGTAGACCGCCTGCTTCTTGCGGTCCAGCTTGTCGACGATGCTGTCGTCGACGAAGTAACTCACCCGCGGCGGGACCGGCTTGCCCTCGCCCCAGCCCAGCAGCGATTCGTCGCGCAGCACCGGCGCCCGCCCGGGCCGGTTGAGCGAACGCTTGAGCTGGCACCAAACCTCCTCGGCCAGCTCCTGAGGCGTGCAGTTGTAGGCCTCCTTGGGCCGCAGCCGGCCCTTGCGGTCCCAGGCGGAGATGTCGACCGACAGGATCGAGCGCACCTCGCCCGCCTGCCGCCGCAGCTCCGGGTCGGGATCGGTAGCCATGGCGGGCAGGTCGACGTCTTTCCAGAACTGCACCTGCGACACCGCCGTCAGCGCCCACTCGGAATCGAGCAGATCGATGTGGCCGCGCGTGATGTTGACGACGTCGCGCAGGTAAAACTGCACCCCCGCCATCCAGTCGACGTGCTCGCTGAGCGGGATGATGTTCTTCAGCGCCGGATCCAGCCGCTGCAGCGTCTCGGAGCGCTGGATGTAGTAGGCCATCTGCTCGACCGGCAAGGCGAACAGGTAGTGGTCGGCGGTCACCTCCAGCGGCAGGTCCGCCTCCGCCTCACACAGCTGCCGGTGGCGCTCGGCCAGCTCGGCCTCATCGACGGTCTCCCAGATGTGCCGGTATTCCTGGTAGCGGCGGCGCAGGTGGGCCAGCAGGTCGGCCCGCAGGGCCCGTGGCACCGCCTGCTCGGCCAGCCCGGCCAGGGCGGCCAGGCGGCCCGCTTTCCAGGCCCGGTCCCCGCCCCACTCCAGGAACCCTTCCGGTGGCGACGGCCAGGCCTCGTCGACCGCCTCGCGGAAGGCCTCGTCGTGACCGCCGGGCGGACAGTCGCGGGCGGCCGCCGCCAGACCCAGCAGCTGCTTCAGCTCGCGGTCCAGCACCTCCCGCTCCCGGTGCAGCGAAGCCGCCGCCTGGTAGGCCGCGCGGGCCACGCGCGCCCGGTGCCGCCGCACGAAGCGCAGCGAGCGGATGGTGCGGCCCTCCAGCTCGATGGCGTCCAGCTCGGTGTCGGTGTGAAAGCGCACCCCCAGGCCGCTCAGATACGACCGCCAGGGCTCGATCCAGACCTCGTTGGTCGGGCCGTTGAGCACCCGGTCGAACGCGTTCCAGGGGCGCGCGGTATCGAACAGGGTGAGAAGCATGCCCTTGGCGATGGTGTAGGCGCTGGCGCAGGTCGGTTTGGCGGCCACGGTGGTGCGGGTCGCCGAGACGACCAGGTAGTCGCGGAAGGCCTTCGAGCGGCTGTCCGCCTCCATGAACTCCCACCAGGTCATGTTGTCGAACTCGGACAGACGCCGCTCCTCCGAGCTGCGCAGGAAGGTGGCCAGCTTGCCGAAGAAGAACAGCAGGTCGTCGGCGGTCAGACCCAGCCGCAGCAGTTCGGCGGGCAGACGGGCGGCGGTGAGAAGCTCATCGGCGCTGGTGGGCAACCTCACCAGCGCGCGGATGGGGTCGCGGTCGTAGTCGCACAGCAGGTTCATGTCCGCCGCCACCAGGTTCTGCTCGACGGTGCGGTCCTGGTAGGGAATGCGTCTCATCGTGTCGGGCAGGTGCCGATACCAGCCCGGGAAGAAACGGAACCCATGTTCGCCGGGCAGTCCCCGCGGTCCGGTCTGGTGTGGGCTGTGCTCGCCGATGCGCACGCTGGCCGCCTTGCCCCCGAAGTACGGGCGGCGTTCGTAGACATCGACCTCGAAACCGCGCTCGGCCAGCTCGTGAGCGGCGCTGAGCCCGGCCACCCCGCCGCCCACGATGGCGACGCTTACGGCCTGCTTTCTCATGTTCGACCCCCCTGGAGCCGACATCAGGCGTGTTCCCGGCTCCTGAAAAGACAACGCGTCCCCGAACCATCCTTCCCCCCTCCACCCTGCGAAATTTTTCCGTCCGGGAGCTCTGGAAGAATCTCCGGCATCGACGTCCAAGGGTCGACGAGCCTGAAATGCCCGTTTCTGACGACGACGTCTCTTACTTCCTGTTCATCGGCACGGTGGCGGACCTGCGCACGCGCGCGCTTCCGGTGTGCGGCCTGCTGACCCTGGGGCGTTCGCGCAGCTCCGACGTCCGACTGGCCGACAAGCTGGTGTCCGCTCACCACGCCGTGCTGGAGGTAGGGCCGCAGTTCACGATCACGGACCTGCAGAGCCGCAACGGCACCCGGGTGCGAGACCGGCTGATCCCGCCGCTGCAACCGACGCCCATCCGCCCGGGTGACGTGGTCTGGATCGGCGAGACGCTCCTGATGATCGAGGTGGGCGTCGAGCCGCCGGCCGTCCGCCCGGCGCTCCGCCATACCGAAACGCACCCGGACACCCAGGTCTCCTCGGCGCACCCGCCGGCCTGACGCGCCCGTTGCGCAATCTGTGCAAGTCCGATCTCTATCTGTGCCGAGCCGCACCTCCCGCCGGACGAAAAGGCGACCTCCGCGGCCGCCGCCGGGCTGGCACAACCCGTGCGATGGGGACCCACCACGATGCCGTCCCCCGACCCGCCCAGCCAGTTCCAGTCCCGCATCCTCAGCCATCTGCCCGAGCTGCGCGCACGGGCCACCCGCCTCAGCCGCTGCGCCAGCGACGCGGACGATCTGGTCCAGCAGACCCTGGAGAAGGCCCTGCGCTTCAGCGCCGGCCTGAACCGGCACACCAACCCCCGTGCCTGGCTGCTGCGGACGATGTTCAACCTGTTCGTGGATCTGCGCCGACAGACGGTCCGGTTGCGCTCGCTGACGGCGGCGGTCGAGGGCCGCCTGGCCGCGCCAGCGCCGTACGAGCCCTGCCCCTGGGAGATGATCGGCGAGGCGGAGCTGTGGCGGACGGTCGAGCGCCTGCCCGCCTACCAGCGCGAGGTCCTGCGCCTGACCGTCCGCGAAGGCCGCAGCTACCGCGAGATCAGCCAGATGCTGGGCGTCCCCTCGGCCACGGTGGGCACCCGTCTGCTGCGCGCCCGGCAGCGGATGCGCGCCCTGCTGGAGGCCCCCACGGCCACCCTTCCGACACGCGCCGACGCACCGGCGGCCCCGGACCGGGACCGGGTGGCGCTGGGCGCCTGATCAGGCGCGCTGCCAGCCGCCGACGGGCGGCGGGCCCGGCGGCTCCGGCTCGGCGGTGGCGGCCTGATCCGCCGCTGCCTGCCCCGGCTGCGGTTGCCCGTAGACCACCCGCAGGATCTCGGCCACCGCCTCGTACAGCGCCTCCGGGATCTCGTCCCCCTCCTCCACATCGCGCAGGGCCCGCGCCAGGCTCACGTTGCGGAAGATGGGCACGCCGGCCTCGCGGGCGGCCTCCTTGATCTTCTCGGCCAGGATGCGCTCGCCCTTGGCCACCACGATGGGCGCCTCCTGCGAGTCGCGGTTGTACTGGATGGCAACGGCGATGTGGTCCGGGTTCACGACGACGAAGTCCGCCTTCTTGACGGCGTTGATCATACGCTGTTGCAGCAGCTCGCGGTGAAGGCGCATGCGCTCGTGTTTATGATGCGGGTCCCCTTCCTGTTCCTTGTGCTCGCGCTTGACCTCGTCGCGCGTCATCATGAGGTCCTTGTTGTGGCGGTGGCGTTGCCACAGGAAGTCCGCGAAGCCCACCGCCGCCACCACGATGGCCATGTAACGGCCCACGCGCCCGGCGACATGTCCCAGCACCACCAGCAGGTCGCGGGGCGTGGCGCCCGAGAGCTGGGTCAAGGAGCGCATCAAGGGGTCGATGGCGGCGTAGGCCACCGCCGCGGCCAGCGCGATCTTGACGAAGCCCTTCACCATCTCGATCAGCGACTTCATGCTGATGATCTTCTTCAGATCGGGCATCAGCTTCTGCGGATCGGGCTTGAGAGCCTCGGTCGCGAACAACCCGCCGTTCTGCATGAAGCCGATGCCCACCGCCGCGGCCATCGCCGCCACCAGGGGGGCGACCATGGCGTTGATGAAGGCGAAGAGGCCGCGCTTCAGCTGCGGGAACACGAGGGTCTCGCGCGCCGCCACCTGCAAGGCGGCGCGCATGTGGGCCAGGAGACCCGCGAACCAGCTCTCGGCGTTGATGCTGAGGACGGTGAACAGCGCGATGAACACAGTCCCGCCGGTCAGATCGCGGCTCATCGCGACCTGGCCCTTCTTGCGGGCGTCGCGCTTCTTCTTGTCTGTCGGTTGCTCTGTCTTCTCGCCCGACGACTCGGCCATGGCTCAGCCTCGCCAGATCTCGAAGGCCCGCAGGACCAGGCCGTACCAGTTGCGGAAGGCGCCGGACAGGGCGCCCTCGATGCCGCCCAGGCCGACCAGCACGATGCCGATACCGGCCATCGCCTTCAGGGGCATGCCCACGAAGTAGACCGGGATCTGCGGGGCCATGCGCGCGATCGCCCCCAGGACCAGGTCGGCCGCGAACAACGCCACCACCGCTGGAGCGGCCAGCGCCAGGGCCGACTCCAGCAACATGGCGGTCGTGACGATCACCAGGCGAGCCGCCGCCCCCAGGCTCTGGACCGTGTTGAGGAACTCGAGCGGGACCGCCTGGTAGCTCCGGGCCAGAGCCGTGGCGACGAAGCCGACGCCCCCCATCTCCAGGAAGATCACCACCGTCAAGAGCAGCAGGATGTCGCCCATGGGGCTGGCCCGGCCTTCGCTCACCGGCGAGATCACCTCCGCCATGTTGGACCCGCGCAAGGTATCGACCAGACGGCCGGCGATCTCGGTCGCACGGAACACCGAAGACCCGACGAAGCCGACCGTGAACCCCACCGCCACCTCGCGGGCCAGCAGCAGGATCCAGAACAGCATGCCTCCCCGGTCAGGCAGGATTGCCATCACCGTCGGCAGACACAGCGCCGACAGCGCCAGCCCCAGCCCCATGCGCACCTGGGCGGGGACATTCTGCCCACCAAAGGCCGGGATCAGGATGACGATGGGGATGGTCCGCATCGCCCCCACGCCCAGCGCCCACAGATAGCGCTCGAGGTTGGCGGGCAGCCAGTCCAGCATGGCGGCGTCAGCGCAACATCGCCGCTGACGTCATCACCGTCTGGGTGAAACGCAGCAGCTGGGCCCCCAGCAGCGGCCCCAGCGCCGCCAGCACCACGATCACGACCAGCAGCTTGGGCACGAACGACACGGTCTGGTCCTGGATCTGCGTGGCCGCCTGGAAGACGCCGATCAACAGACCGAGCAGCAAGCTGGCGAACAGCGGCGGCGCCGACAGGATGATGACCAGCAGCAGCCCCTCGCGAATCACCCGCAGGACGATGTCGAGCGCCGTTACGTTAGACATAAGACTCGACCAGGCCGCGCAGGATGAGCTGCCAGCCGTCGGCCAGCACGAACAGCAACAGCTTGAACGGCAGCGACACGGTGGTGGGCGACAACATGTGCATCCCGAGCGCGAGCAGGATGTTCGCTATCACCATGTCCACCACCAGGAAGGGCACGAACAGCAGGAAGCCGATCTCGAACGCCCGCCGCAGCTCGGAGGTGAGGAAGGCGGGCACGATGATCAGCAGGTCGCGGTCGGTGATCCCCGCCCGCTCGGCCGGCGCGCGCATGCGCAGGGCCAGGTTGTGAAACACCGCCCGGTCGCGGTTGTTGCTGTGTTTCAGCAGGAACTCGCGCAGCGGTTCCTTGACCTTTTCGGCGGCGGTCTGCACCACCGCCAGCGACTGCGAGCTGGCCACCGAGGTCACGCCCCGGTCCAGCAGCGGCTCGATCGCCCGGTACATCCGCTCGCCGGTGGGCGCCATGACGTACAGGGTAAGCAACATCGCCAGACCCGTGATCACCTGGTTGGGCGGGATCTGGGGCGTACCGATCGCGCCCTTGAGGATGGACAGCACCACCGCGATGCGGACGAAGCTGGTGACCAGCAGCAGGACGAATGGCAGCAGCGACAGCGCCGCCATTGCGAAGATGAGCATCAGCGGGCGCGTGGTCACGGCACCTCCGCTGTTTGCAGCAGCGCCCAGCGCCAACGGGGTCATGCAAGTCCTCTCCGCGGTGTAGTCCGCTGCACGGTCAGGCCTTCTGCTCGCTCGGTTGTTCGATGGGAGCGGGTGGCGCGACCACCTCGTCCGCGGGGGCTGCCGGGCTCGGCCGCGACAGCGCGCGGTTGAGGATCTCGACGAAACGCCCCCGGGCTGCCCGGCCCCACCGGCTGGCGGCGGGCTCGCGCGCCTCCATCTCCTCGTGGACCTTTTGCGGGTCGACCTCGGCGAGCAGGCTCATGCCGCCCTCGCTGGACCCTACCAGGAAGCAGCGTCCGGCGGCCTCGACGATGAACAGCGATCGCTTGTGCTCGGGCGAGCAGCGCGCAACCACCCGGATGGGGCCGTTGCTCCGCCCGCCCGCCCCGCGCCGATAGACCCATTTCAGGCTGAAGTAGGCCAGGAGGCAGACCAGCCCCAGCGAGAGGAACACGACTGCGAGCGAGCCTCCCAGGCTTGGAAGTTCCGTCGCCTGTGGGTCCATGAGAACCCGGTCGTCTTACCACAGCCCCGCGGCCGGGCGGAGGCTACTTTTTCTTGGCCTTGGCGGTCGACTCGGACTTGCCGCCCTTGCCCTTCGGCTTGTCGGCGGCCGAGGACTTGGCCGAGGCCTTTGCCTTCGCGGCCGGCGCGCTGCTGCCCTTGGCCCGCTGCTTGGCGGCCCCGCGCGTCCCCTCCTCCTCGGAGGCCTTGGCCTTGGCGGGCTTGGCCGCCCTGGCGGGCTTGGCCTCGGCGGCCGCCTTCTTGGCCGGCGCCGCGGCCGGAGCGGGCTTTTCCGCCCCACCCCCACCCGGCCGGGACTGGCCATCGGGGATCAGCTCCAGAATGGACACCGGCGCCGCGTCGCCCGCGCGGGTGCCCACCTTGATGATGCGGGTGTAGCCACCGGGTCGGCCCAGGTATCGGGGGCCGATCTCGTCGAACAGCTTGACCACCGCGCCCCGGTCGCGCACCCAGCGCCGGGCCAGCCTGACCGCGTGCACAACCCGCGCGCTCTCCTCGGGCGTGCGGTTTTCCGGCTCCTTGGTCAACACGTCGCCCAGCCGCCGCGCCAAGGTGATGGTGCGCTCGGCCAGCCGGCGCGTCTCCTTCGCCTTGGCGTCGGTGGTCTGGATGCGCTCGTGCGTGAACAGCGAGGCGATGAGGTTCGAGAACAGCGCGCGTCGATGGGCCGACGTGCGCGACAGGTGCAATCCGGCGCGTTGGTGTCGCATGTGAATGTACGGGTGTGATCGGTGGCTGCCGTATCGCTACGGCGCGCTCACGGTTTCTTGGGCGGACCGTCGCCGGGCCAGCCCTCGAGCTTCATACCCAGCGAAAGCCCCATGCTCGCCAGGATCTCCTTGATCTCCTTGAGCGACTTGCGCCCGAAGTTCTTCGTCTTCAGCATCTCGGATTCGGTCTTCTGCACCAGCTCGCCGATGTAGCGGATGTTGGCGTTCTGCAGGCAGTTGGCCGAACGGACCGACAGCTCGAGGTCGTCGACCGACTTCCACAGGTGCTCGGACAGCTTCTGCTGCTCCTCGGACACCTGGGGCTCGGCCACCGGCTCGGGCGCCTCCTGGAAGTTGATGAAGATGGACAGCTGGTCCTTGAAGATCTTGGCGGCGTAGGCCACCGCGTCCTCGGGGCGCACGGTGCCGTTGGTCCAGACTTCCAGGGTCAGACGGTCGTAGTCGGTCTGCTGACCGACGCGGGCGTTGGTGACCTGGAAGTTCACCTTGCGGATGGGCGAAAACAGCGCGTCCACTGGCACCACGCCCACCGGCGTGTTGGCCAGCTTGTTGCGCTCGGCCGGCACGTAGCCGCGGCCGGTGCCGACCTCCAGCTCCATGCGGACCTTGGCGCCCTTGGAGCAGTCGAACAGCACGTGTTCGGGGTTCAGCACCTCCACCCCGTCGACCAGCTGGATGTCGCCGCCGGTGACCCGACCCTCGCCGTCCTTCTCCAGGCGCAGGGTGCGGGGCTTGTTGTCGTGCACCCGGACCACCACCTCCTTGAGGTTGAGGATGATGTCGGTGACGTCCTCAACAACGTTAGGCAGGGTGGTGAACTCGTGCAACGCGCCCTCGATCTTCACCGAGGTGATGGCCGCGCCCTGCAACGACGACAACAACACCCGGCGCAGGCCGTTGCCCAGGGTGATCCCGAAGCCGCGCTCGAGCGGCTCGCAGGAGAACTTGCCGTAAAAGGGGGTCAGCGTTTCCGCTTCGACTTCCAGCTTCCGCGGGCGGATGAGGTCGCGCCAGTTGCGCGCCACGAAGCTGGACTGGGAGGGCTGAGCACTCACCGTAGACATCGTCTTCTCCTCTCGATTCTTCCCGTCTCTTGATTGCCCGTTCAGACCGGTCCGCTCAACGCGAGTACAGCTCGACGATGAGCTGCTCGCGGATCGGCATGGTCAGATCGTCACGCGACGGCAACGCCGTCAACTTTCCCTCGAAGCCGTCCTTGTCCAGGGTCAGCCACTTGGGCACGCCCCGGCGCTCGACCGCGGCCAGGCTCTCCTGGACGCGGGTGATCTTGCGCGAACCCTCGCGCACCGAGATCGCGTCGGCGGAGCGGCAAAGGAACGAGGGGATGTCCACCTTGCGGCCGTTGACCCGCAGGTGGCCGTGGCGGACCAACTGGCGGGCCTCGGCGTGATCCGAGGCGAAGCCCAGGCGGTACACCACGTTGTCCAGCCGGCGCTCCAGCAGCTGCAGCAGGTTCTCGCCGGTCACGCCCTTCATGCGGACGGCCTTGAAGTAGTATCCGCGGAACTGCCGCTCGGCCAGACCGTACATCCTCTTGACCTTCTGCTTTTCACGCAGCTGAAGGCCGTAGTTCGACAGCTTGCGCCGCCGGGCCTGGCCGTGCTGGCCGGGGGCGTAGGCCCGCCGCTCGTACCCGCACTTGTCGGTGTAGCAGCGGTCCCCCTTGAGGAACAGCTTCATGTCTTCGCGCCGGCAGAGCCGGCAAACTGGACCGGAGTATTTCGCCATGAATTCGAGCCTTCTGGATGCGGTAACCGGCTACACGCGCCGGCGCTTGGGCGGCCGGCAGCCGTTGTGGGGAATGGGGGTGAGATCGCGGATCAGGCTGATGCGCAGCCCGGTGGCCGCCAGGGCCCGCAGCGCCGACTCGCGACCGGCGCCCGGCCCCTTGATGAAGACGTTGACCGTCTTCATGCCGTGCTCCATCGCCTTGTGAGCGGCATCTTCGGCGGCCAGCTGGGCGGCGAAGGGGGTCGACTTGCGCGAGCCCTTGAAGCCCTTGACCCCCGCCGATGACCAGGCCACCACGTTGCCGGAGACGTCGGTGATGGTGACGATGGTGTTGTTGAACGAGGCGGTGATGTGGGCGATCCCGCTCTGGACGTTCTTCTTGATCTTCTTGGCTTTCGGCTTGGCCGCTGCTTCGGTGGACATCGTTGGGTGTGGTCCTTTTGTCCGAGATCAGATGGTTCGGCCGCCTCAGGCGCCGGGTCCCTCGGTCTTGCGCTTGATCATCTGGCCCTTGCGCGGTCCCTTGCGGGTACGGGCATTGGTGTGGGTGCGCTGACCGCGCACCGGCAGGTTCTTGCGGTGGCGCAGGCCCCGGTAGCAGCCCAGGTCCATCAGCCGCTTGATGTTGAGAGCCACGTCCCGGCGGAGGTCGCCCTCCACCTTCAGCTGCTGGGTCTCGATCACCTCGCGGATGCGGCGGGCTTCGTTGTCGTCCAGGTCGTCGCTGCGCTTGTCGAACGAGACGTCCGCCGCCTGCAGGATCTGGCGGGCCTTGTTCCGGCCCACCCCGTAAAGGTAGGTCAGCGCAATTTCCATGCGCTTGTTGCGGGGGAGGTCAACGCCGGAGATACGTGCCATGAATGCTGGGCCTTCCTGCTCTTCAGCCTTGGCGCTGCTTGTGGCGCGCGTTCTCGCAGATCACCCGCACGACACCGCGCCGGCGGATGACCTTGCACTTCTCACAAACCTTTTTCACGGACGCTCTGACCTTCATCTCAATGCCTTTGGCAAATGGCTTCGCTAGGTGCGGTCGCGTTCGAATCTTCCCGATCGCCCATTCACGAGGCCCGCGACAGCACGTATGGGCCATCTTCGGTGATGGCCACCGAATGCTCAAAATGGGCGGAGAGGCTACCATCTTTTGTCACAGCAGTCCACCCGTCGTCCTCTATGACCACCTCCGGCCCCCCGGCGTTGATCATCGGTTCGATGGCAATGACCATCCCGGCGCTCAGCCTCCCCCCCTTGCCCCGCTCCCCGTAGTTCGGGACGTGGGGGGCCTCGTGCATCTCCCGGCCGATCCCGTGGCCCACGAACTGGGTGACCACCGAGTAGCCGCGCGCCTCGACATGCGACTGGATGGCCCAGCCGATGTCGCCCAGCCGCCGCCCCGGAGCGCATTGCGCAATAGCCAGGTCCAGCGCCTCCCGGGTCGACTCCATCAGCGCCCTGGCCGCCGGTGCGGTCTTCTGCCCGACCCCGATGGTCCGGGCCGAGTCGCCGCACCAGCCGTCCTTGAAGGCGCCGAAGTCGATGGAGACGATGTCCCCGTCCTCGAGCACCACGTCCTTGCGCGGGATGCCGTGGACCACCACGTTGTTGACCGAGGTGCAGAGCACGGCAGGGTACCCGCGGTAGCCCAGGAAGGCCGACTCGCCCTTCAGTTGCTTGAGCCGCTTGGCCGCGACCTCGTTGAGTTCCCAGGTGCTCACGCCGGGAGCAACCGCCGCTTCCAGGGTGTCCAGCACGTCCGCCACGATGAGGTTCGCCTCCCTCATCTTGCTGATCTGAGCGACGGTTTTAAGCTGGATCCCCATCGTGGCTCTTACGCGCTGACCGGGCCCACCGTGCGGGCGCCGCGGCCGCGGATGCGCGGCCCCTTGGGGCCGGT
Source organism: Myxococcota bacterium (assembly GCA_046734815.1). Classification (GTDB taxonomy): domain Bacteria; phylum Myxococcota_A; class Polyangia; order Fen-1088; family Fen-1088; genus CAVYGB01. The sequence continues at coordinate 31,170 of JBKPRZ010000861.1, forward strand.
GAAGCCCTCGTAGTTGCGGGTGATGAGGTGCGATTCGATCTGCTGGACGGTATCGAGGGCCACGCCCACGACGATCATCAGACCGGTCCCGCCGAACTGGAACGGCACCCCCATGTTCACGCTCAGCAGGCTGGGCAACACGCAGACCGCCGACACGTACACCGCCCCGCCGAAGGTGATGCGGGTGAGCACCTGGTCGATGTAGGCGGCGGTGGCCTTGCCCGGGCGGATGCCAGGGATGAAGCCGCCGTACTTCCGCATGTTGTCGGCCACGTCCACCGGGTTGAAGGTGACCGCGGTGTAGAAGTAACAGAAGAAGATGATCAGCGCGACGTAGAGGACCGCGTATCGCCAGTCACCGGGGTGCAGGGCGTCCGAGAAGCCCTTGATCCAGGGGTGCTGGATGAAGCCCGCGATCTGCTGCGGGAACATCAGGATCGACGAGGCGAAGATCGGCGGAATCACGCCGGCGGTGTTCACCTTCAGCGGCAGGTGGGTGGACTGGCCGCCGAACATCTTGCGGCCGACCAGCCGCTTGGCGTACTGGACCGGGATACGCCGCTGGCCGCGTTCGAAGAAGATGATCCCGGCCATGACCATCACGACGATCACCCCCAGCACCGCCAGCGAAAACACGGTGATGTCGCCGCCCTGGGCCTTGCGGATCAGCTGGATCAGCGCGCGCGGCAGGTCGGTGACGATGCCGGCGAAGATGATCAGCGAGATGCCGTTGCCGATCCCGCGTTCGGTGATCTGCTCGCCCAGCCACATGATGAACGATGTGCCGGTGGTCAGCGAGATCATCGTGATCAGGTAAAAGTGCCAGCCGGGATCCGGCACCACCTCGCCGTACTGGGCGTATTGGGTGTTGTTGGCCACCAGCCAGCGGGCAATGAAGAACGACTGCACCAGCGCCAGCACGACGCAGCCATAGCGCGTGTACTGATTGAGACGCCGGCGGCCCAGCTCGCCCTCGCGCTGGATCTGCTCCAGCTTGGGCACCACCACCGTCAACAGCTGCAGGATGATGGAGGCGCTGATGTAGGGCATGATGCCGAGCGCGAAGATCGACATCTGCTCGAGCGCCCCGCCCGAGAACATGTTGAACAGGCCCAGGAACGACCCCGAGGCCTGGTTGATGATCTTGGACATCACCGCCCGGTTCACGCCGGGGGTGGTGACCACCACGCCGATCCGGTAGATCGCCAGCAGGGCGATGGTGAACAGCAGCCGGCGTCGCAGCTCCGGAATCTTGCCGACGTTCTGGAACGCGGAAGCCATGGCGGCCTATCCCTCGATCAACTCGACGGTGCCGCCCGCTTTTTCGATCTTGGCCTTGGCCGCCTCCGAGAAAGCGTGAGCCCGGACGGTCAGCTTCTTGCTGAGCGCGCCGTCGGCCAGGACCTTGACCTTGCTGCAGCGGCGGGGGACCAGCCCCGCGTTCTGCATCTCGGCCAGCCCTACCGTGCCGCCCTCGAACGTGTCCTCGAGGTGGCCGATGTTGACCGGGAAGAAGGGGTCCCGGAACGGGTTCTTGAAGCCGACCTTGGGCAGCCGGCGCTGCATCGGCATCTGACCACCTTCGAAACCAAACCGCGCGCCGTGGTGGCCGGTACGGGCCTTCTGGCCCTTGACGCCCTTGCCGGACTGTTCACCGGTGCCCGAGCCCGGGCCGCGGCCGATCCGCTTGCGGTTGCGGGTCGCTCCCTTGGGAGCCTTCAACGTATGCAGTGAGGTGCCCATGATGTCCTCTCGTTATTCGGCCGCCTCGACCTTCACCAGGTGGGCGACCGAACGGATCATGCCACGAACCGACTGATTGTCCGGCAAGAGCACGCTCATGTGCATCTTGCGCAGCCCCAGCGCCCGGACGGTGCGCTTCTGGGCCTCCAGTCGGTTGATGCCGCTGCGAACCAGGGTGACCTTCAGCTTCTTGGCCATGGTGTTTATCCCGCCAGCTCCTCGGGGCGTTTGCCACGCAGCGAAGCGACGTCGCTGGCGCTGCGCAGCTGCTTGAGCGCCTCGATCGTGGCGTGGATGACGTTGTGAGGATTGGATGTCCCGATGCACTTGGTGAGGATGTCCTGCACCCCCGACACCTCGAGCACCGGCCGGACTGCACCGCCCGCGATGACGCCGGTACCGGGGCCGGCCGGTCGCAGAACCACCACCCCGGCGCCGAACTGCCCCTTGACCTCGTGGGGGATGGTCCCGTTCTGCAGCGGGATCTTGAATAGGTTCTTCTTGGCCTGCTCGGTGCCCTTGCGGATCGCCTCGGGCACCTCGTTGGCCTTACCCAGGCCGGCGCCGACGAACCCGCGCTGATCTCCCACCACCACCAGGGCGGAGAAGGAGAAGCGGCGGCCACCTTTGACCACCTTGGCCACGCGGTTGATGAAGACGACGCTGTCGACCAGCTCGCCCACTTCCTCGTAATTGATCGCCATGTCGTTCCTTTTCAGAAATCCAGGCCGGCCTCGCGGGCGCCTGCCGCCACCGCCGACACACGGCCGTGGTACTTGTAGCCGCCGCGATCGAACACCACCTTCGAGATCCCCTTCTCCAGGCACAGCTTGGCCAGCCGCGCGCCGACCTCCTTGGCGCGGTCGCTCTTCTTGGGCTGCTTGTCGGCCTTCTTCTCCACCTTCTTCGATAGATCCGAGGCAGCGGCCAGGGTCTTCTGGATCGAGTCGTCGATCACCTGGGCGTAGATGTGCCGGGCGCTGCGATAGACGACCAGGCGCGGCCGTTCCGTGGTCCCGGAGATCCGCTTCCGCAGCGAGCGGTGGCGAGTCTTGCGGCTGTCGAGCTTGCTCTTTCCGGCCATGACGTCTGTCTCCGTCCTTCTAGTCCTTCAATTATTTGCCGCCGCCGCCGCCACCGCCGCCGGTCGCGCCGGCCTTGCCGACCTTGCGCTTGATGACCTCCTCGGCGTATTTGACCCCCTTGCCCTTGTAGGGCTCGGGCGGGCGCAGCTCGCGCACCTTGGCCGCGGTCTGCCCCAGAATGTCCCGGTCGGCCGAGCTGAGGACCACCCGGTTCTTCTCCACCTTGGCCCCCACACCCTTGGGCAGCTTGAACACCACCGGGTGCGAATAGCCCAGCTGCATGGTGATGGTCTCGCCGGCCACCTCGGCGCGGTAACCGACGCCGTTGATCTCCAGCTCGCGGGTCCAGCCGTCGGTGACCCCCTTGATCATGTTGGCCAGCTGGGCGCGGATCAGGCCGTGCTTGGCCCGGTTCTCCCGGGAGTCGTCGGCCCGCTCCACGTTGATCGACGTGGCGGTGGCCTTCACCGTCACCCCGGGGGGCAGGGGTTTCTTCAGCTCACCCTTGGGGCCCTTGACGCTGAAGGCGCCATTGCCCTGGGAAAAGGCCACCCCCTTGGGCAGCGGCAGCGGACGGCGACCGATACGGGACATCACCACACCTCGCAGAGGAGCTCGCCGCCCATGCCTTCCTTGCGGGCGGCTCGGTCGGTCATCAGACCCCGGGAAGTGGACAGGATGGCCACCCCCAGGCCGGAACGGATCTTGGGGATACGGTCCTTGCGGACATAGACCCGCTGCCCCGGGCGGGAGCGGCGGCGCAGGCCGGTGATCGCGTTGGTGCGCGGGTCGGCCCAGCGGAGCTTGATGGCCAGCTCCTGGTTGCCGGCGAAGTCGCTTCGCACGTCCAGCCCGGAGATGTAGCCCTCGTCCTTGAGCAGCTCGGCGATCTTCACCTTGAGCTTGGAGCCCGGCAGCACGACCTCCGTGTGGCGGGCCAGGATCCCGTTGCGGATACGGGCGAGAAAATCAGCGATTGGGTCGGTCATCGACATGGGCCACCTACCAGCTCGACTTGATAACGCCTGGAATGTCTCCCCGCAGCGCCAGCGACCGGAAGCACAGACGGCAGAGGTTGAACTTCCGGAGGTAGGCCCGCGAGCGGCCACATTTCTTGCACCGGTTGCGGTGGCGAACCTTCCACTTCGGCGCCTTACGGAACATATCGACGGTTTTTGCCATGGCTCAGTTCCTGAAGGGCATCCCCAGATGGCGCAGCAGCGCCCGCCCCTGCTCGTCAGTACGAGCGCTCGTGGTGATCGTGATGTTCATGCCCTTGGGTTTTTCCAGCTTGTCCTGCTGCTGGATCTCCGGGAAGATCATGCCTTCGCGGATGCCCAGCGTGTAATTGCCCCGGCCGTCGAAGGCGCGGGGTGAAACGCCCTTGAAGTCGCGCACGCGCGGCAGGGCGAAGCTGACCAGCCGATCGAAGAACTCCCACATGGTGTCCCGGCGCAGGGTCACCATCGCCCCGATCTTCTGGCCGGCGCGCAGCTTGAAGACGGCGATCGACTTCTTGGCCTTGGTCACCACCGGGTGCTGCCCGGTCAGCAGCGCCAGCTCCTCGACCGCAGTATCCAGGATCTTGGGATTGGCCACCGCCTCGCCCAGGCCCATGTTGACGGTGATGCTGGTCATCCGCGGCGCTTCCATGGAGTTCTTGAGCCCCAGCTCCTTGATGAGCCGGGCCCGGATCTCCTTGTCGTACAGCTGCCGCAGCCGCGCGGGGGCGGGACGGCGCAGCTTCTCGGTGGCCAGCTCGCGGGCGGGGGCGGCGGCGCCTCCCTTGCCCTTGCCGCCCTTGCCGCCCTTGCCGGCCGCGCGCGCGGCCCGCTTGGCCTCCGCCTCAGCCTGCTGCTCGGCCGTCATCTCGGGCTTGGCCGACTTGTCGCCGCCCTTGCCCTCGCCCTTGGCGGGTTTCTCGGCCTTTTCGCCTTTTGGTGTTTCCTCAGCCATCGATCAAATCCTTGGCCAAATCCTTGGAAATCCGCGCGCTCAAGCAGCCTCGAACACGGTTCCGCATTTGATGCAGATGCGCCGCTTGTTGCCGTCCTTGACATCGGCCTTGGACCGACGAGCGGCGCTGCACTTGCCACACCAGAGCGACACGTTGGACAGCTCGACCGAGCCTTCCTTCTCCAGCACGCCGCCGCGGGGGTTGGCCTGGGTCGGGCGGGTGTGGCGCTTGACCATGTTGATCCGCTCGATCACCACCCGGCCCTTCTTGTTCAGCAGACGCAGCACCTTGCCGCGCTTGCCCTTCTCCTTGCCCGAGATGACCACCACGTTGTCGCCGCGACGCAGGTTCATCACAGCACCTCCGGCGCCAGCGAGATGATCTTCATGAACCGCTTGGCGCGCAGCTCGCGGGCCACCGGTCCGAAGATACGGGTGCCCACCGGTTCGTTGTCTTTGTCCACCAGCACCGCCGAGTTGGCATCGAAGCGGATGTAAGAGCCGTCGGCGCGCGACACCTCCTTGCGGGTGCGCACGATGACCGCCTTGGCCACTTCGCCCTTCTTCACCTTGGCGTTGGGGATCGCTTCCTTGACGGAAACCACGATGATGTCACCCAGGGAGGCGTACTTGCGCCGGGTGCCGCCGAGCACGCGGATGCACATCAGCTTCTTGGCGCCGGAGTTGTCGGCGACGTCGAGGGTTGTCGTTGTCTGGATCATGACCGGTCACGCTTCCTGCGGGCGTTCGAGCAGCTTGATGACTTTCCAGCGCTTCTCGCGGGAGATGGGGCGGTGCTCGACGATGACCACCCGGTCGCCGGTCTTGAACTCGTTCTTCTCGTCGTGGGCCTTGAATTTCTTCCGGCCGGTGAGGAACTTGCCGTATTTGAGGTGCGAGTAACGGCGCTCGACCAGGACCACCCGGGTCTTGTCCATCTTGTCGCTGACCACCACCCCGATCAGCTTGCGCTTGCGGGTGGGCGGGCGGGTGCCCTTGGCGGCCTTTTCCCCGGAGGGGGCTGCGGTCTCGGCGCTCACGGCGTACCTTCCTTGCGGGGCTGGCGCTGCTTTTCACCCAGCACCGTCTGGATGCGGGCGATTTCGCGGCGGGTGTTGCGGATGACCATCGTGTTTTCGAGCTGGTTGGTGTTCTTCTTCAAGCGGTGCTTGAACAGATCCTCCTGCATCTTGCGCAGGGTGCGGGTGAGCTCCTCCGGGTCGTTCCCGCGGATCTCCTTGGCTCTCAGGCCTTTCATATGACTTGCTCCCGTCTGATCACGCGCGTCTGCACGGCCAGCTTGTGCTCGGCCAGGTGAAAGGCCTCGCGCGCCAGCTGCTCGTCCACGCCTTCCAGCTCGTACATCACCCGGCCGGGCCGCACGACCGCCACCCATTCCTCGGGGGTGCCTTTGCCGGTACCCATACGGGTCTCGGCCGGCTTCTTGGTCAGGGACTTGTCCGGGAAAATGCGGATGTACAGCTTGCCCGTGCGCTTGATCTTGCGGGAGATGGCCACGCGGGCGGCCTCGATCTGACGGGCGGTGATGAACCCGCAGGACATCGCCTGCAGCCCGAAATCACCGAAGTCGACCACGGTGGCTCCCTTGGAGACCCCGCGCATCTTCCCCTTCTGTTGCTTGCGCCACTTGACCTTCTTGGGTGCCAGCATTTAATCGACCCCTTTCCTTGTCCCCCTCTCCCGCCGGCAGGCGGGACAGGGCCGGGGTGAGGGCACACCCATCTCCAACAAAGCCTTCATGGTCACGCCAATCTGGCGGTCCTCTGCGGCAGGACCTCGCCCTTGAAGATCCAGCACTTGACCCCGATGGCACCGTAGGTGGTGTGGGCCTCGGTGGTGCCGTATTCGATGTCCGCGCGCAGGGTGTGCAGCGGCACGCGCCCCTCGCGGTACCACTCGTAGCGGGCCATCTCCGCCCCGCCCAGCCGTCCCGAGCAGGAAAGGCGGATGCCCTTGGCCCCGAACTTCATGGCGGTCTGCACCGCCTTCTTCATCGCCCGGCGGAAGGCCACCCGGCGCTCGAGCTGGGTGGCCACGCTCTCGGCCACCAGCTGGGCGTTGGTCTCGGCCTTGCGGACCTCCTGGATGTTCAGGAACACCTCGTTGGTGGTCAGCGACTGGACGTCCTTCTTCAAGGTCTCCACCCCGGCGCCGCGCTTGCCGATCACGATGCCCGGGCGGGCGGTGTAGATGTTGATCTTCACCTTGTTGGCCGCCCGCTCGACCTCCACCGAGGCGACCCCGGCGTGACCCAGCTTCTCCTTGACGAAGCGCTTGAGGCGCAGGTCCTCGTGCAGCCACTTGGCGTACTCCTTCTCGGAGTACCACTTGGAGGTCCAGCCCCGGACCACGCCGAGACGGAAGCCAATCGGATGTGTTTTTTGTCCCATGAGGAGCTTTCCGTTCCTTACTCGGTCACGTCCACGACCACCTTCACGTGCGAGGTGCGGCGGGTGATGCGGTTGGCCCGGCCCATCGAGCGCTGCATCCAGCGCTTCTGCACCGGTCCACCGTCGATATCGACGCGCGTGACGATCAGCTTGTCGGCGTCGGCGTCCTCGTTGGCCTCGGCATTGGCCACCGCCGAGTTGAGCACCTTGGTCAACATGCGGGCGGCCTTGCGGGGCTGAAAGCGCAGCACCGCCAGGGCCTCGTGCACCTTCTTGCCGCGGATCATCTCCGCCACCATCCGCACCCGGCGGGGCGACTCGCGGAAACTCTTCAAAAGCGCCTGTGCCATGTTCAGTTCCTCTCCCCGATCACTTCTTTTCCGGGGCGGCGGCCTTGCGATCGCCCGAGTGGGCGATGAAGGTGCGGGTGGGGGCGAACTCGCCCAGCTTGTGCCCGACCATGTTCTCGGTGACGAACACCGGGAGGAACTTCCGGCCGTTGTGGACCGAGAAGGTCAGGCCCACCATCTCCGGCACCACCGTCGACCGGCGGGACCAGGTCTTGATGAGCTTCTTGGACTTCTGCCGCTGCATGTCCACCACCTTGGCCATCAGGTGGGTGTCCACGAAGGGGCCCTTCTTGATTGAACGAGCCATGGTCTAGACCTTCTGTCCTCGGTGTTTGACGATCATCGGATCGGTCCGCTTGTTCTCGCGGGTCTTGAGCCCCTTGGCCAGCTGACCCCACGGCGAACAGGGGTGGCGGCCACCGGAGGATCGGCCTTCACCACCACCCATCGGGTGATCGATCGGGTTCATGGTCACGCCGCGGTTGTGCGGGCGCCAACCCTTCCAGCGCGTGCGACCCGCCTTGCCGACGTGGACGCCGCTGTGCTCGACGTTGCCCACCTGGCCGACGGTGGCCCGGCAGTCCAGGTGCACGCGTCGGACCTCACCCGAAGGCAGACGCAGCTGGCCCCAGTCACCCTCCTTGGCCATGATCTGCGCGCCCACCCCGGCCGAGCGGACCATCTGGGCGCCGCCCGCGATCTTGAGCTCGATGGCGTGCACGGTGGTGCCCAGCGGGATGAAGCGCATGGGCAGGCTGTTGCCGGGCTTGATGTCGGCGTTGCGCGAGGAGACCACGGTGTCGCCCACCTTGAGGCCCACCGGCGACAGGATGTAGCGCTTCTCCCCGTCCAGGTAGTTCAGGAGCGCGATGCGGGCGCTGCGGTTGGGGTCGTATTCGATGCTGACCACCTTGGCGGGCACGCCGATCTTGTTGCGCTTGAAGTCGATGATGCGGAACCGCTTCTTGTGGCCGCCGCCGCGGAAGCGCGAGGTGATGCGGCCGTAGTGGTTGCGCCCACCGGTGGAGGGCTTGGACTCCATCAGCGACTTGGGC
>JBKPRZ010000862.1:0-4982 GCA_046734815.1 Myxococcota bacterium
GCCGCCGCCCTTGTCGCCGCCGCGGCTCTGCAGGATCAGCGCCGCGATGATCAGCGCGATCACCACGATGAACAGCACCGCGCCCACCGTCTGGGCGGTGCGCTTGCCGGGCGAGACCACCACCCCCTTCATGTTCACGTACATCAGCGCGTCCGACTGGGTGGCCCAGCCCACCCGGCGGGCCAGCTCGGGCGCGATGAAGTTGGGGCTCTCCATCGGTCCCTCGCCCCCGCCCACGTCGCTGTTGGCGAACTGCACGATCGAGTTGGCCAGCCAGCCGAGGTCGTTGCCCGGCACCAGCAGCTGGCCGGCGCCGTCGTAGATGCCGTCCCAGCGTGCCTGCAGGTTCACCTGGTAGCCCTGCTGCTGGAGCGCAGCGGCCAGCGCGGCCATCATCTGCTGGGTCACCGCCTGCCCCAGCTGCCACGACTTCTGCGGGTCGTTGGGGCCGTACTGGTCGTAGACCATGAACACCGCCGGCGGCAACACCGCTATCCGGGCCGGCGTGTAGGTGCGGGCCGCGAACACCGGCTCGATCATCGGCCGGGGCGTGCCGCAACCGGCCGCCCACGCGCACACCGACATCGCCACCGCCGTTCCGCAGACGCGCAGGCGTGCCAGCTTCATCTGCCCTCGACGGTAGCATAGACTTCTCCTGCACCGCCGTGTGGTCCAAGGTAGTCGCGTCGATGAACTGCGCGCTCTTCATCGTGAGCGTGGTCGTGCTGTCCACGATCGCGGCGTCACCCGCGCGGGCCCAGGGAGTGAAGGTGCAGTTCTCGACGCGCGTCGCAACCGGAGAGCAGCCGAAGGTCACCTTCGTCGCCACCGAACCGCTGGCGAATCTTTCCGTCGAGCTGCAGGACGAGGACGGCCGCGCCACCCGCGCCCAGTTCAGCAACCTGGGCCGCGGCGCCTCGCGCACCGTCACCTTGCCCGCCGACCCCGGCCGCCACCGTTACAGCGGGCAGGTGGTGGTGACCCGCGGCGGCCAGCGCAGCGAGAGCCCGCTGACGTTCGAGACCGTCATCGCGCCCCGCCTGGAGATCCAGATCGACAAGAGCAAGGTCGACCTGCAGGCGCGCACCCTGGAGGCGCGTTTCTCCCGCCCCGCCGCCCGCGCCGAGCTGACCGTGTACGGCGCCACCGGCGGCGAGCCGCTGACCCGCGCCGAGCTGGACCTGGGCGGCCGCCCCGCCGGTCAGCCGCTGGCCATCAGCTGGCCCGCCACCACCGGTGAGGTGGGCCGCATCGATCTGCGCCTGTTCGATCCGGACGGCTTTTACGGCGGCGTGGCGCTGTTCCCCTGGTCGGTGTACATCCCGCACCAGGAGGTCAACTTCGCCACCGACGCCGACGCCATCGCCACCGCCGAGGAGCCGAAGCTCACTGCCTCGCTGAGCAAGATCGCCGACGCCCTGGCCCGCCACCGGCAGCTGGGCCCCATCAAGCTGTACATCGCCGGCCACACCGACACGGTGGGCGCGCCCGACTACAACCTGCAGCTGTCGCTCCGGCGCGCGCGCGCCATCGCCGGCTGGTTCCGCCGGCACGGCCTGCGGTTGCCCATCCTGTACGAGGGCTTCGGCGAGCAGGCGCTGCTGGTGGCGACGCCCGATGCCACCGACGAGGTCCGCAACCGCCGCGTCGACTACATCCTGTCGATCGAGGATCCGGTGCTGAAGGCGACCGCCTTCCGCGCCCGCTGGAAACCTTTGCCCTGAGCCGCCGTGCCCGAGCTGCCCGATCTGGTCCACGTCGAGAAGAAGCTGCAGCAGGCGCTGCCCGGCCGGCGCGTGGCCGCCGCCCGCACCGGCGACCCCACCGTCCTGCGCATCATGGTGCCCGACCCGTTCCCCGATCTGCTGGTGGGCCGCGCCTTCACCACCGCCGAGCGACGCGGCCACTTCATGTGCCTGGGCCTGGAGGGCGACCTGGTGGTGGCCATCAACTGCATGCTCACCGGCCGCTTCCAGCTGGCCGCCCCCGACGGCGCCGCCAAGGCCCCCAGCTCGCTGGCGGTGTCGCTGCGCCTTGCCCCGCGCGCCGGCACCAGCGAGCCCGAGGTCGAGCTGCGCTACCTCGACGAGAAGCGCATGGGCAAGGTGTACGTGGTGCCGCGCGCGCGCCTCGACGAGGTGCCGGTGCTCAACCGCCTGGGCATCGACCTGCTGTCGCCCGCCTTCACCCTGGACGCCTTCCGCAAGATCGCGCGCAAGCGCCGGGACCAGGTGCGACAGTTCCTGATGGACAAGAGCGCGCTGGCCTCGATCGGCAACGCCTACGCCGACGAGATCCTGTTCGCCGCTCGCCTGCACCCCAAGACGTTCGTCAACAAGCTGGCGCCCGAGGAGATCGATCGCCTGTACCAGGCCATCGGCGACGTCACCCGCCGGGCCATCGACGAGATCGCCCGGCGCGACGAACCGATCGAGGTGAAGGTGCGCGACTTCCTTTCGGTGCGCGGCCGCGACGGCCAGCCCTGCCCGGTGTGCGGCACCACCATCCGGGCGGTCCGGGTGGGCGACGGCGACGCCTGCTTCTGCCCCCAGTGCCAGCCCGCCACCCGATCGCTGTTCGTCGACTGGAGCAAGCTGCCGCGGGGCTGAGACGTCGCCATCGCCCGCAGCTTCAGATCGTCCGCACGGGAGGCGGGGCCGCGAAGTAGGCCAGCAGCAAGATGGCGTTCTCCTCGTCGGTCAGCGCCTTGATCGGGCGCGGGTCCACGTCGAAGCGCCGCGGGCTGGGGTCGCCCAGGCACCGCGCCAGCCCCGAGTAGCGGGGCTTTTCCCGCAGCTTCTGGATGTCGTAGTCGCAGGCCCGCAGGCCCGGGTCCTCGGGCGAGATCTGCCGCAGCAGCTGCCCCCGGGCGCCCCGCTCGCCGATCAGGAACTTCACGCGGCCGCCGTTCCACAGCCCGGTCAGGTCGTAACCGCCGGCCACCCGCTTGATCTGCACGTCGATCGGCCCCAGCGGACCGCGGCCCCGGGCCGCCTGCGCGCTGATGTCCACGTAGTACTGGCCACCCTCCAGGGTCCCCGCCAGCACCCCGTGGTCGATGGTGAGGTTGGCGCCCGGCCCGACCAGGCGCGCGGTGCCGTCGTCGACGATGCGGTCCACCGCCTCGGCGGGCTGGCCCTCGCGCATGACGCTGCGGCTGCTGGTCCCGGTCTGGGTCAGCGACGGGTACCGCGCCAGCGCCTTGTCGACGGCGGTGGCGATGAACCGGGCGTTGCGGATGTCCTTGTCGTCGGCCCTGGCCACCGACCGGAACACGATCTGCTGGCTGCGGGGATCCAGCAGGTCGACCACCAGGGTGGCCTCCGGGTACTGGTCTATCCACACGTTCTGGTACAGCGGCCCGTAGTACCCGCTCCGGTGCCGGTGCCAGCCGAAGCTGTCCCAGTTGCTGACCACCTCCTCCTTGGTCCGCGCGCCCGCGGTGTAGGTCACGATCAGATCCGGGTTGTCACGCCGGGGCGTCAGCCCCTTGCGCATCAGATCCGCAGTCAGCGCCGCCTCGATCCGCGCCGCCGCCAGGGTGTCGCGGTTCGGGTCGGCCGCCTCCACCGAGCCCCTCGGCGCCAGCACCTTGCCGCCCTGGATGGCGAAGGTGCGGTAGCGACCGAAGTCGATCTGCCGGTTCCAGTCCGACTTGACCTGGGTGGTGGCGCAGCCGGCGAGCGCCAGCACCGCCGTGAGCGCGCACAGCGCGCCCGTTCCTTTCGTGTTCATCGGGGACCTCCTCTCGTCCTGTCCCGTCCTCCTGCAACCCGGGCGCCAGCGCGCGGCCGCGCGGTCATCGCTGCGATCGTGCCTCGCCTCCTGGGGCGATCGCCGCGCGCGCGACCGTGATCAGCTCCTCCAGCGCGAACGGCTTGTCCAGGGTCGCCACCGCGCCCAGCCGCGAGGCGGCCTCGTGCGTGGCCACGGTGCCGAAGCCGGTCATCATGATCACGGGCAGGCTCACCGCCAGCGCGCGCGCGGTCGCCAGCAGGTTCAGACCGTCGAAGCCGGGCAGCCGCATGTCCGAGATGATCAGATCCAGCTCGCCGGGCAGCACCGAGGCCTGGGCCAGGCGCTCCAGCGCCTCGGACCCGGTGCCCGCCTCGGCCACCTCGAAACCCGCCTTCACCAGCGCCCGCACCAGCACCGTCCGCATGGCCTCGTCGTCCTCGACCAGGAGGACGCGCGCGCGCGGCGGCGGCTGGGTTTGCAACACGGACGGTCTCCGCTGACGATGAGCTCGGGTCACCCGATCCCGGTGCAGCCGCGATGCCAGCCCCGATGGCTCGCCGTTCCGCCCGCCGCGCGGGTCGGCCTGGGGCGACTTTCCCCATCGCCAGGAGCAGCCCGGACACCCGCGAGGAAAAACTCCCCAGCCCCGCCCGCAGAAACCGCGCCCGGCTCCGGCACTGGCTTTTGTGCGCTGGAGGGCGGTGGCCCCCACGCGCGCCACCCCGCCGGGGGAGGGGAGCGAACGCGACTACGTGCGGATCACCGTCGCCGACCGCGGCGCCGGCATCCCGCGCGAGCATCTGCCCCTCATCTTCGAGCCGTTCTTCACCACCAAGGACGTGGGTGCGGGCACCGGACTGGGACTGTCGGTCCGTTACGGCATCGTCGACCAGCTGGGCAGGGAACCGCCGAGGAACCCTGAGTGCGGACCTCGGTGCGAGTTGCGGGTCGGTCCCGAGTGAAGGGGGCCGGCGCCGCCCCCATCGTGCGTATCATGGCGAGGCTGACAATCGGGGTGGTGGGGCTGATCGGCGCGTCGCTGGGGCTGTCCCTGCCGGCGCTCGCGCGCTCGAACGTGCGTCCCGAACGCGCGCGACCGGGCGATGCCGTGGTGGTGACCGTGGACGCCCCGGCCGGCGCCGCCGACAGCGCGCCGCGGGTCAGCGTGGGCACGGCCAGCCGCCGCCCGATCATGTGGCCGGTCCGCGGCGGCTGGCAGGGCGTGGCCGCCGTCCCCGCCGACA
>JBKPRZ010000863.1:0-5509 GCA_046734815.1 Myxococcota bacterium
CCCCCACCACCGCCGTAGCCGCCGCCTGGCCCGCCGCCCCAGCCGCCCGCGCGCGGCGTGCGGGCCCGGGCCTCGCCGACGTTGATCGGGCGCCCCGACACTTCGCGGCCGTTGAGCGTCTGGATCGCCTGGGTGGCATGATCGTCGCTGCCCATCTCCACGAAGGCAAAGCCACGTGAACGACCGGTGTCACGATCGGTCACGATCTTCACCTCGACCACGTTCCGTCCCCCCTCCTCGAACACCTCCCTCAGCTCGGGCTCCGTCACTCGGTAGGAAAGGTTGCCGACAAAGAGCCTCGTTCCCATGGCGTTCTTCTCCTTCTTACTGCTCTCCGGGTCGGCGCGAGGGGCGGCCGCCTGGTTTCGAGAAATCCGCGACAGGCGAACGCTACGTCGATTCACCAGCCTTTCGACGTAGCGACGCAGTTGGGGGGCCAGGGGACCCGAGCGCGGCTGCAACCGACGCCGGAGCGGCGGAGACTGCTTGTCGGAGCTATCGCGTGTTTCGGCCTCGACGAGGAGACCGGAGGTGCACAGCCACGCGACGCGGGAAGCACAGCCAAGAACCCGGGGTAAGCACCGGACGCTATCAGCGGTCGTCCCATCTGTCGAGCGGTTTTGTCCAGGTGGTCAATCGCGCCGACGGTGCGCCGCCGGTGGATCCGGCTCAAGCGCGGAGGCCGGTCTGTCGAGCTTGCCGGGGAGCCTTCATGAAGCGGATCCTGTTCGTCGACGACGAGCCCAATGTCCTCGAGGCGCTTCGCGGGCTGCTGCGCAAGCAGCGCAAGCACTGGGAGATGGCCTTCGTGGGCGGCGGCGAGGAGGCGCTGTCCGAGCTGCTGGCCGGGCCCTACGACGTCATCGTGTCGGACATGCGCATGCCGGGCATGGACGGCGCCACACTGTTGCGGCGGGTGCAGCAAGACTATCCCCACATCGTGCGCATCGTGCTGTCGGGCCAGACCGAGCAGGAGATCTCGCGGCGCATGGTCCACATCGCCCACCAGTTCCTGGCCAAGCCGACCGACGGGCGCGAGCTGCAGCAGGTGATCGAGCACGCCTGCCGCCTGCAGGAGCTGCTGGAGCACCCCGCCCTGCGACAGATCTCGGCGCAGCTGGGCCGGCTGCCGGCCAAGCCCGTGCTGTACAGCCGCCTGGTCCAGGTGCTGGAGAACCCGAACTCGTCGATGGCCGACGCCGCCGCGGTGATCGAGAAGGACGCCGCCACCTCGGCCATGATGTTGCAGCTGGTGAACTCGGCTTTGTTCGGCGTGCCGCAGCGGGTGGGCGACATCAAGACCGCCGTGTCCTACCTGGGGCTGGAGATGGTCAAGACACTGGCGCTGTCGGTGGAGATGCGACACACGCAGGGCGCGGCTCCGCCCTGCCCCGGCTTCGATCCCGAGCAGGTGCAGCAGCACGGACTGCTGGCAGCGCGGATCAGCCGGCGGCTGCTACCCGACCGGTTGCACGGGCAGGACGCCTTCTCGGCAGCGATGCTCAAGGACATCGGCGCGCTGGTGCTGCACACGCGCCTCGGCGATCCGTTCGGCCGGATGGTGCAGCAGGCCCGCGACAGCCGGCGGCCGATCACCGAGGTCGAGACCGAGGCCCTGGGGCTCAGCCACGCCGAGCTGGGCGCCTACCTGCTGAGCATCTGGGGACTGCCCTACACCATCGTCGAGGCGGTGGCGCACCACCATTGCCCGCAGCGGGCCGGCTCGACCACGTTCGATACCGTCTGCGCGGTCCACGTCGGCACCGCTTTGGCCGAGGAGATGATGCCGGCCGACGGCGACCGGCACGTCGGTTCGGGCATCGGGCTGGATCTCGGGTTGATCGAGCGGCTGGGCCTGTCGGACCAGCTGCCCACCTGGCGCCAGATCGCCGCCGACGAAGCCCGCAAGCGCGCGCAGGCCTGATCGCGGGCTAGCCGGCTTCGGGGACCAGCAGGGGTAGCTTGACCCAGAAGGTGGTGCCGCGGCCGGGCTCGCTCTCGTAGCTCAGCGAGCCGCCGTGCTTGTCCACCACCAGGGTGCGGGCGATCGACAGGCCCAGGCCGGTGCCCTTGCCCACGTCCTTGGTGGTAAAGAAGGGATCGAAGATCTTGTCGCCGATGGACGCGGGGATGCCGCAGCCGGTGTCGCTGACGCCCACCAGGATGTGGTCGTCCACCAGCGACGAGCGCAGGGTGATGACGCCGCGGATGCCCGGGCGGTCGCGGGCCAGCTCGCCGATGGCGTGCGAGGCGTTGACCACCAGGTTCAGGAACACCTGGTTCAGATCGCCGGCGTGGCAGAGCAGCTGCGGGATCTCGGTCAGCTCCATCTTCAGCTCGGCGATGTGCCGGTATTCGGGGCGGGCCACCACCGCCGAGGTGGCCAGCAGCTGGTTGACGTCGGCCAGCACCTTCTCGCGGGTCTCGGCCCGGCCGAAGGTCTTGACCGCCTGGACGATCTCGCCCACCCGGCGGATGCCCTCGATGCTGCGGTCGAGCGCGCGCGGCACCTCGGTGGTCAGGAAGTCCAGCTCGATGTCCTCCTCGATCTCGGCGATGCTGGCCAGCAGCTCGGGCGGCACCGGCTGGCCGGCCACCACGGTGTCGCGCAGCCGCTGGTACGGTTCCAGCAATCGGCGCAGGTCGTCCATGGCCCCGCGCACGAAGTGAACGCTGTCGCCCACGAACTGCACCGGGGTGTTGATCTCGTGGGCGATGCCGGCGGCCAGCTGCCCCACCGCCGCCAGCTTCTCGGACAGGGTGGTCTGCCGGCTGAGGCGGGCGTTCTCGAGCGCCAGCATGATCTGCGAGGCCAGCACCGCCGCCGATTCCAGATCGCTGTCGCCGAAGGGCGGCTCGGGGGCGCGGCGGTTGAAGGTGACGATGCCCAGCAGCCGCCCGGCCGACACCAGCGGATAGACGATGGACGACATGGCGCGCCCGTGTCCGTCGGGCGCCTGCCCCTGCAGCACCAGCGGCTGCTGCGACCGCGCCACCCGGCCGGCGATCCCCTCGCCCACGTTGATGCGTGTGCGCGAGACGATCTCCGGCGGCACGCCCGAGGCGTGGGCCAGGCCCAGGCTGCCGTCGGGTCGCGGGAGCAGCAGCGAGACCGCATCGGCGGCCATCACCCGGATGGCCGCCTCGACGATCGCCTGCGGCAGCTGCTCCATGTTGCGGGTGGCAAAGATGGTGCGCGTCGCCTCCACGAAGTGCAGCGACCGCTTGACCTCGGCGGCGTTGAGCAGCGGCGGCTCGTCGGCCGGCCGGGGCGCGGCCGCGCCGGAGGGCGAACCTGCCCGTCCTGGCAGCTCGTCGTCATCCGGCTTCGGCGCGGGGATCATCCCGGTCGAAAATCGTCAGGTGTGGGCGCGGGCTTGAATCGACGGACAGATGGTCACGGAGTCGAGCGGCGCCAGGCGTGCCACAGCAGACCCAGCGGCAGACGCAGGAAGAACGAAACCGTGCGGGCGGTCCCGCCGGCGGTCAGCAGCACCGCCTGCACGTTGACCAGGCTGAAGCTGGCGCCCAGCCCGGCGCCGACCCCACCGTGGCCGAGATCGCGCACGACGGTCACGGTGGCGCCCAGCCCGCTCTGGATGTGGGCCAGCTGCGCCGCCAGCCCCAAGGTGCGGCGGCTGGACCAGGGCTGACCGAGCTCGACGGTGGTGGCCAGAAGCCGCGCGCCGTCGAACCAGAACACCCCCGCGCCGATGCGCCCGAACGCCGCCCACAGGTGGCCGTCGCGATCGCGCAGCAGGCCGCCGTCGAGGTCCAGCGCCGGGTGGGGCCGCAGCGGCTCGCTGACGGTGGGGATCTGCGCGCGCGCCGGCACGGCCAGCGTCACGGTGGCAAGCAGCGCGACCGGACAGGCGGCGAGAAGGCGGGCGGGTCGGATCATCATCATCACGCCCGGTGACGTCTTATAGCCGTTTTTGGTGGGTGCGCGGTGGGTCGGGGTCACTTTCCAGGCGTGCGCAACACGGTCGAGCTGTGCCCGAAGCTGCTGCTGGCGGTGATCCTGGTGGCGTGGGGCGGATGTCGCAAGAGCGAGCACCGGGTCCTGTTCGACGGCAAGAGCCTGGACGGCTGGAGCGGCAACGCGACCTGGAAGGTGCGCGACGGCGCGCTCGACTTCGAGGGCAACGCCGGCAAGGGGACCTTGCTGGTCAGCCGCGACGATTACTCCGATTTCCGGATGACCTGGCAGTCGCGCCTGGTCAGCGAGAAGAACCACCTGGGTGTCTGCTTCTGGGGCACGCGCCAGGCGGATCACGGCTACGGTGAGTGCATCCTGGTGATCCCGCCCAGCGGCGGCATGTGGGACTACCACCCGGGCAAGAAGGGCCCGCCCCGGCAGAAGCTGGCCGATCCGAAATTCGACCCGCACCAGTGGCACCGGAGCGAGATCCTGGTCGAGCGATCGACCGGCCAGGTGCGCATGGCCGTCGATGGCATCGAGCTGCTGCTGTACAAGGACGAGGATCCGCACCGCCTGAAACACGGCCCCATCGGCCTGCAGGCCCACGCCGGCGACTCGCACGTCCAGTACAAGGACATCGAGGTGGAGACCAACCCCAAGGAAGACCGCCTGCTGACAGTCGCCAAGTGAGCCGCTGAGTCAGATCGAGGGAAGGCGACCGCGAGGAAACCCGGCAGAAACGTTTTCAAGTTTGGCGGTGGGGCGGTGTCGGTTCGGATAGGATGGGTTTCTTTCGCCCCAGGAACGGAGTCTTCATGTTCAGGCACCGCGGTCTGTGGTTCGCGCTCGGCGTCGGGCTGGCGGGGATGTCGTTGCCGGGGGCGGCGCGCGCCACCTATTCGATCGTCGCTGCGGATCGCGCGACGGGGCAGGTGGGCGGCGCCGTGACCTCGTGCGTGTTTCCCAGCCCGGTCGATGATGTGTACGGGTCGGCGCCCGGGCGTGGAGCGGTGGCGTCGCAGGCCGCGGCCAGCGCGCGCGGGCGCGACCAGGCGGTGCAGCTGCTGCTGATGGATCTGGCGCCGGCGCAGATCATCGGCCGCATCACCGCGGCGGGGTTCGATCCGGGGCAGGCGCAGCGCCAGTACGGGGTGGTCGATCTGATGGGGCGGGCGGCGGGCCACTCGGGCGCGGCCAACGGCGTGTTCGCCGACGACGTGCAGGACCAGGTGGGCACCTTCACCTATTCGGTCCAGGGCAACATCCTGACCGGCGCCGCGGTGTTGACCCAGGCCTCGGCCGCCTTCGAGAAGGACGCCTGCGATCTGGCCGAGCGGCTGATGAACGCCATCGAGGCCGGCGCGGTCGGCAACCAGGGCGACCGGCGCTGCACCCCCTCGGGCGCGCCGTCCGACAGCGCCTTCCTGCAGGTGGACCGCCCCGGCGAGCGCGCCGGCAGCTTCCTGCGCCTGTCGGTGCGGGTCGGCCGCCGCATGAATCCCCTGCCCGCTCTGCGCCGGCAGTTCGACGCCTGGAGAGCCACCCACCCGTGCGCCGGAGCCATGCCGGACGCCGGCACCCCACCCG
>JBKPRZ010000864.1:0-15174 GCA_046734815.1 Myxococcota bacterium
GTTCCGGCGTGAAGGTTTGCAAGCGATCCTGCGGACGCAGGCCCACCAGCATCCGGCCGCGCCCGCGTCGCGCGACCGCGACCGCCTCTTCGACCCGTCCCTCCGCCTGCAGCGCCGCCACCAGCTCGCCGGTGGCGACGTCGCGCGCGGCCAGGAAGTCGGTGTGCCCCGCGCCCAGCGGCACCTGGTCCAGCTGGTCGTCGAGCAGAGCCTCGGCCTCCTGGTAGGCCGCTATGGCGGCGGTGCGCTGCCCCGACAGGACCTCGGCGCGCGCGCGGCCGACCACCGCCCGCCACCGGGCCGCGCCGGCCAGGGTGCGCCCGGCCAGATCCTCCAGCTGGCGGTAGGCCAGACGGGCGGCGCCTGGTTCCCCCGCGGCCAGCGCGGCGCGCCCCTGGAGATCCAGTCGCCACAGCTCGATGAAGACCTGCGGGCGCCCGCTGGCTGGCCGGGCTGCCACCAGCGCCTCCCGGGCCTGCCGGACCTGGCCCGCTTGCAGTCTGGCCAGGGCCAGGTTCACGCGAACGTTGGGCAGCTGGTCCGCGCCGGTCGGGCAGGAGCGGTAGAGCGCCAGCGCCTCCTCGACCGCAGCGATGGTGTGGTCGACCGGACCGACCACCTGCTCGGCGGTGCCGGCCTCGCGGGCCATCATCTCGTGCCAGGCGAAGCTGCTGAGGAAACCGGCCCGGTCGCAGGCCGACTTGTTGCGCGCCTCCGCGGCAAGCCCGCGAAACTGCGCGAGCGCCTCCTCGAACCGCCCGATGGAGGCGAGCACGGCCGCGGTCTGGCGACGGGCCACCCAGCGGTCCACCTTCTGGTCGAGCCGATCCGCTCGCAACGCCGATGCCGAGAAGAGATCGAGCGCGCTGGCAAGGGCACCCGACTGTTCGGCCAGATACCCCCGCTGCATGTCCAGGCGCATGGCCATGTCGCCGGCCAGTCCCAGCCCCTGCGCCCGCTCGATGAGCGACCGGGCCATGGTCAGGTCGTGCCGCCGCATCAGGTAGCCGTGGGCCAGGGTGAGGTGGTGTCTCGCCGCCCAGGACAGCGCACCGGCGCGCTCCGCCTGCTCCGCCGCCTGGCCGCGCAGGGCAAACCACCGGTCGTCTTCGCCGCGCGCCTGCGCCATCTCTGCCTGCAGCGCCAGCGCCAGGGCGCGCTCCCTTCCGTCGAGGCGGCCCCAGGCGCCCGACACCAGGGCCGCCGCCCCCTTGACGTCCCCCGCCTTCAGCCGCGCGACGGCTGCCTGGAGATCGGCATTGCGCTCGGCGGGCCCGAGCGATAGCTGCCACTGCCACCGCCGGCGTCCCTGCCGCACGGAGAACGCCGGCCGCCGGCGCGGATCGACAGCGAGCAAGATCACCTGCACCCCGCCGCTCATGCGTCGTTGCTGCGCGCCCGGCGGCGCCAGCACCTCGGCGTCGGGGGCGACCGGCAGCCAGATCACCAGCCGCGCCCCCGGGACCACCAGACACCGGCCCCCCGCGAGAAGATCGTCGCAGCCCGCGAGCTCCACGCCCGGGAACGGGCCGCTGGTCCGGTGGCAGGCAGAGCCGAGCCAGCACGCCGCCAGGAGGCTGGCGCTGGCCAGTACCACCACCGAAGCGGACCGTCGCCTCCGGGCCATTGTCAGAAAGAACGAGGTGGTCGCCAAAAGATTCCCATGAACGCTCGTTACTCTGGCCGTGGAGATGTCATGCGAACCTTGATCCTGGGATCCCTCGTCCCGCTGATGTGCGTGGGGTGTTCACCCGGGCATCTGTCGAGCCTCGAGCCCTGGGCTCTGACCGGCACGTCCGCCGCGATATCCTCGGATGACTCGCTGGAGGAGAAGCTCCGCGCGGATTCTTGCTCGGGGACGGTGCTGGTGGCCGAAAACAAGCCGTGCGTCGCGCACCCGAACTGGACGGCGCGCCGCCTGTTCGCCGAGGAGAACCAGGGCGCCGGACGGCTGGATGGATATTGCGTCTTCGAATGGCAGGGCGACGGCATCCCGGCCCGCCAGCAGTACCCGCACGCCGACGAACCGGAGCCGCCCGAACCGGACTGCCTGGCCGCCGGGGGCATGGGTCAGTCTCCGCGACCACCGCTCGGCCTGCCCGAGCTCGAGGCCCGGTTCCTGGATCATGTCCGGGCCATCCCGGCGCTGCCGCTGGCCAGCGACCCGGCAGCAGAGCCGGTCATGGTGTCGGTGATCGATACCGCGCGCGGGATCGGTCGGCTCGGTCGGCCCGGCGCCGGCAACTCACCCCATGGGCGCGCGATGGGACTCGTGATCTCCCGGCTGGCCTGTCCGGAAGACGACGAGGACTCGACCTGCGCGGCGCGGATCGACAATGTCCCGGCGCTGCGGATGGTGCGTACAGCCGCGGGCCTGCGCCGCGACCCCAACGGGGGCTACTGGGGCTACCTGAACGACATCGCCTGGGGAATCGGGCTCGCGGTGGCCGGAAAACCGCCGGGCCGGCATCAGATCCTCAACCTCAGCGTCGGCTGGAACGCCGAGCTCGGCCACGTCACGCAGATGCGGCCGCACGTCCGGGCGGTGTACGACGCCCTTCGCTACGCCCGCTGCCGGGGCGCCCTGGCCATCGCCGCCGCGGGCAACACCAGCGG
The DNA here is from genome assembly GCA_046734815.1 of Myxococcota bacterium. Taxonomy (GTDB): domain Bacteria; phylum Myxococcota_A; class Polyangia; order Fen-1088; family Fen-1088; genus CAVYGB01. The sequence continues at coordinate 2,617 of JBKPRZ010000864.1, forward strand.
ACAGCGGCCGGCGCCGGAAGGACCGCTGGTGCCGGGAGCCTGGCAGAGCCTCGCCGCGCCCACGGCGACGGAGTGTCAGCAGGACTTCGGCTTGCCCGGAACGGAAGGCGGATCGGGTCCGCTGGTCTTCGCGGTCAGCGCTGTCGACCGGTTCGACCGCTCGCTCACCACGACGCCACCGGGCGCGCGCGCCCCCCTGGCTGCACCCGGCCTGCAGGTGATGGTCCGCGACCCCAACCCGCCCGCCGGGCCACCGGAGGTCGGCCCGCAGACGGGATCTTCGGGGGCCGCCGCCGCGGCTTCCGCGCTCGCCGCCATCGCCTGGACCTACTATCCCGAGTTGCAGCCCGCGGAGGTCATGCAGAAGGTGGCCGACGCGGGCGTGGAGCTCGACGCCACCGCCGATTTCTGCTTTCCCGCGGGGCCCTGTCCGAGGGTCAAGCGCCTCTCGGCGTGCCAGCTGATCCAGGCGGCATGCAACGATGGCCGCTGCAGCCCGGCGCCGGTCTGTGATCCCGACCAGGCGCGCGGCCAGCCGCTGCAGCCCGACCCACCATTGCCCCTGACCTGCGCCCAGACGCGGGCGCCGCTCGGCTGTGCCGAGGACCCGCCTGACATCGTCACCAACCGGCGGATGTTGCCCCTCGGCGATCCTCAGCCCGACGAAAACCCCTGCGGCTCGACCTGCGACCTCGGATCCGGCACGTCCTTGACCCTGGCCGGGCGAACCGCCAGCGCTCCGGCGCCCGCTCCCGCGCTCCTGCGCCTGGTGTTGCCCATCAACCCCCACCTCTCCCATCTGAAGTTCACCGCCCACCGCCTGTGGATCCGTGACGACGCCACCCCCACCGATGGCTGGCTGCAGATCGACCTGCGCCAGCGGCTGCCGCACGATCAGCCGGGCGGAAGCACGCTGGCCCTGGACCTGGATCCGACCGAGGAAGGAATCGTGGGTCAGGTCAACAGCGCGCAGATCGACTTCACCTACGAGGACCACACCATGGACGGCACCGTCATCCCCCGACTGTCGGGCTCGCCCATCTCGGTCCCTCCCTCGCCGGCCCCGTCACCCTGAGCGGCTCGGCTCCCGCACGGATCACAGCTGCTGCGACACGCGTTCGAGGGCGCGCTGGCCGGTGCGGATCAGGCCCACCCGGGGCTGGGCCAGATCGTAGACCAGCGCGACCACCAGGGCGATGAGCAGCGGCACGGTGACGAGACCGAACCACAGCCGGCGCTGCTCGAGCCCGCAGGCCTCGCCGACCGAAACCATGCCCACCGCCGCGACCAGCAGCAGGATGCCAAACACCGGCCAGGGAACCCGGTTGTCCTGCGCGGCCAGGCGTTCGTCCCCACGGTCGAACAGATCGTTGGTCGATTGCAACAGGAGCGCCGCCGGCAAGGACTGGGGGTGGGACCGCCCGAAGGCGGCCAGGCGTGACCAGATCTGCTCCTGCAAGGCCACGCTCGCGCGCACCGCCGCCTCCTCGCGGGCGTGGTCCAGGCCGGCGGTGGAGAAGGCCAGGCGGGCGGTCAGGTATCGCCGCAGCAGCGCTCGCAGCTGCTCGCCGACCGGTTCGTCGATCACGCGCGTGCGCAGGTAGGTGGTGCCAAAGGCGGTGGCCTCGGCGACCATCAGGCGTTTGCGATCGTCGAAGCGGGACACCGCCATGGCGAAGCTGAAGCCTATGAGCAGCCCCAGGAGCGCGAGCACCGCCGTTTGCCAGGCCATCAGCTGCGACAGGCTGACCCGATCACCCCGGAAACGCGGACGCGAGCCCAGCCAGTACCCCAGCTGACCGCTGGTCGCCAGCACGGCCGCCGAAAGCAGCAGGAACCAACCCACCCTCATCGGTCACTCTCGCCAGACCGCCACCTTCACAAGCTGCAGCCGGAGCCCGGTGCTTCCGTTGTAGTGCAATTCCCGATTCAGGCCCGCCCAGGTCCGCCCGGGAGGCGAGCGCGTGTTACACCGGGGACGTGAGCGAGACGGCGGAGTCGCGGCGGGTGGAGGAGGAGGCCAGGAGCCGCGTGCCCTGGAAGAAGTGGGGGCCCTACCTCAGCGAACGACAGTGGGGGACCGTGCGGGAGGACTACAGCGACAACGGCGACGCCTGGTCTTACTTCAGCCACGACCAGGCCCGCTCGCGCGCCTATCGCTGGGGTGAAGACGACTACGGCGACGCCTTCCGCATCGAGTGTCCCACCGGCTCGGGCCGTCTGCTGACCCTGTTCGAGGTGGCCCGCGAGCTCGCCTCCCGCCTGGCCGCCGTCTTCCTGCGCGACGAGGCGGGCCGGCGGCCGGTGTTCGGCGGCACCGAACGCTTCCAGACCGATCCGCACTGGCGCGATCACCTGCTGTTCTACGAATATTTCCACGGTGACAACGGGACCGGTCTGGGCGCCAGCCACCAGACCGGCTGGACCGGCATCGTGGCCAAGCTGATCCAGCTGTTCGGAACATTGACTCCGGACGAGCTGCTGCGCGGGGGGAGCACCCACCCGATCATGTCCGTGTACCGGCGCGGGGCAGCTGGACGATGAAGCTGGCGCCGCCGCCGGGCTGGCTGGCCACCGAGATGGTCCCGGCGTGGGCCTCGACCAGCTGCCGGGCGATGTAGAGACCCAGGCCCAGTCCGCGGATGTGCCGGCTGGATCCCGCGCGCGCGAAGCGATCGAAGATGCGCTCCACGTCTTCCGGGGAGACGCCGATCCCCTGGTCGCGCACGGTGAGCACGACGCTGTCGTCCCGCTGCTCGAGCGAGACCTCGATCGGCTTGGCGGCTCCGTATTTGATGGCGTTGGCGATGAGGTTGCCCGCGATCTGCTCCACCGCCAGCACATCCCAGTGCCCGGTGAGGTCGCCGCGCGCCACCACGGTCAGGGTGCAGCCGGCCCGCTCCGCCTGCTCGTGGTGGCGTTCGACCACCTCGCCCACGGCGAGGCGAAGGTCCATCGGCTGTCGTTCGATCCGGCGCTGCCCCTGCTGGATCTGGGAGGCCTCGAGCAGGCGATCGATCAGCTGGCCGAGCCGCTGACTGTGGCGGAGAACGCGCAGGGCGCGCTGGTTCAGCGCCGGCAATTCGCTGTCGGGCGACGCCGCGGAGGCGGACGTCTGCAGCTTGCGTTGCAGGCTGCCGAGGTCCAGGCCCAGCGCGGCCAGGGGCGTGCGCAGCTCGTGGCCGGCGACCGACAGGAACTCGTCGCGGATCGCGACCGCGGCCTCGAGCGCCGCGCGCACGCGCCGCCGCTCGGCGCTGGCCGCCCCCAGCAGCAGGACACCGACCGAGACCACCCCCATGAACACCTGCAGCGCCAGCAGGCTCTGGTGAAGGCCGCCGCCGGCGAAGGGGCCGCGCCCGAGGGCGGTGGAGGCGATGGCCGCCGCCGACACCAGGAAAGTCGCAATCACCGCCCCGCCCTGGCCCAGGCGTACGGCGGCCCAGACCAGCGCCGGGAATACCAGGAACGGCTGGTGGAAGGCGGTCTGGACGGACGGGGCACCTCCGAACACGAACCAGGTCGACAGCGCCGCGAAGGTGGCCACCGCCAGCGGCTCCAGCCGGGAACCGAACCAGAGCGGCCGGCGGCTCGACAAGGTGAGCAGCAGCGGCGCGACCACCAGCGCGCCCAGCAGATCTCCCACCCACCAGGCCCGCAACGCCGGACCGACCTGGGCGCCACCCACCACGCCCGCGATCCACAAGCTGGTGACACCGATGCCCGCGCTGATGACGACGCTGACCAGCGCCGCGGCGGTCAGCAGGGCGACGTCGCGCACGCGTTCGAGGGCGGGATCGAATCCGGCTGTTCGCAAGATCGCGACGGCCGCGACCGCCTCCAGCGTGTTGCCCAGGCCGATGGCCAGCGCCGCCGCGACCGGAGCCCCGGCCCACAGATTCGCGACCGACGCGCCCAGGAAGATCCCCGGCCAGAGCGTGCGGCCACCCAGCAGCAGGGCGGCCAGCGCCAGCCCGGTGGGCGGCCAGACCGGCGCCGCGAATCCACCCAGCGGATCCAGTGCCAGGCCGAAGCGGGCGGCGAGAAGATAGGCCGCTGCCAGGCCCGAACACCGGAGCAGCCAGCGGGCTATCACCGTCGCAGCATGAAGGAAGCCCCCGACCCCCGCAAGCCAAGACGGGGCAACCACCGATGTGCGGCGCTGGATGACATGCGCCAGCGCTACGCTCTGGGCGGTCCTAGTTCAGCTGGCCGAGGAAGTCGAACATCGCCCGGTAATATTGCGTCTGCGCTTCGATGCCGACGTAGCCGTGGCCCTGGCCTTCGAGCTCCAGGTACTGGACCGGCTTGTGAAGGCGTTTCAGACGGGCGTACATGGCGCGGCTCTCGGACACGGGGACGCGCTGGTCGTTGCTGCCGTGGGTGAGCAGCAACGGGCCGGAGATGCGGTCGGCGTGGGTCTCGGGTGAGCGGTCGTGCCAGCGGGCGGCGTCCCGGGCCGGGTCGCCACCGGTGAGGTTGGCGTACCACTGGGAGATGTTGCCGGTGCGGGCGGCGCGGATGATGTCGCTGATCCCGGATTCGGCGATGCCGAAGCCGAATCGGAACTCCTCCTTCACCCCGTTCACGCTGCCCGGAAAGGTCAGCGCCCGGAGCGTGTCGTAACCGCCCCGGCTGTGGCCGAAGATGCCGATCTGTCGCGGCGGCAGCCCCAGCCGGTCGCGCAGGTACCTGCCGGCGGCGAAATCGTCGAGCGTCTCGGCGCCGCCCAGGTCGCCCGCCGCCAGGTCGAAGAAGTGCGTGCCGAAGTCGCTGGTCCCGCGCGGGGCCGGGCTCATGACGTAATAGCCGGCGTGACACAGGATCTCCGCCGTGACCCAGAATGCGTTGTACCCGCCATAGAAGGCCTGCACCAGCGCGCGGGTCTGTTCCTTCGGTCGTGGCTGCCGGGGCTTGAGCAGGTAGGCGTGCAGGGTGCCCGATTCGCCCGGCGCCGACAGCTTGTCGAAGGTCGGAAAGCTCACCTTCTCGACGTCGCAGTTCACGATCTGGCGCAACAGCTGGTCGGGATAGGTGAGGCGATCGAAGATCTCGAGGCCCCCGTCCGGCGCCAGGTGCAGCTCGACGTTCTTGAAGGGGATGGACAGCGACGTCGCGGTCAGCTCGGCCCGATCCTGGTGCGCGTCGGCGACGTCCCACTGGGCGTCGTGGGTCTGCTGCTGCAGGACAGTGCCGGTGTGCGGGTCGATGCGCTTGAGGATGCTCTTGAGCGGATCGCCGACGATGGTCACCAGCTCGCGCCGCTGCTCGTGCTTCAGCAGGAGTGCATTCTTGATGTTGTCGGAGGCGGGGCCCACCAGCACGGGTGCGCCTCCGGCCAGAGCCGCGCGATAGACCGAGGTCAACCCCGAGTCGTCGGCCAGGAACAAAAATTCGTCGTTGCTGAGCCATTCATTGAGGGGATCGGCCATGTAGCGCAGCTTGCCTGCGTCGGTGAGCACGTGCGCCTGACCGGGATGGACGATCGGCAGGTACATCAGGTTGCGGCGGTGGCGGTCGCCGGCGGCGTTGAAGGACAGCAGCAGCCCGTGCTCGTCCGGCTGCCAGGTGATGTTCGTCCAGACGATCTTCTGCGCGGTCGAATCCCGGTGCACGATCCGCTCGCTGCCGCTGGCCAGGTCCAGGACCCGCACGTCGGCGGGCGACATCTCGTCCTTGGTCGCGCGCGTGACGTAGGCCAGCCGGCGCGTGTCGTGGCTGAGGGCCCAGCCGTAGATATAGGAGGTGTGGGTGAGCTGCTTCTCGCGTCCGGTCGCCGGATCCAGCGCGTACAGGTTCATGATCTCGTCGCTGGTCTGGTCGGCCTGGATGATCACCGTTCGGGTCGCGGTGCTGTAGGCGGCGCCCCACCAGTTGCGGCGGGAAAAGTCCCGCGGGGAAATGACCTGGCCGCGGGACAGGTCGACCTTGTCCTTGGACGCCACGTCGAAGGATTGCATCATCAGCTGATCGGTCTTGCCCTTCTTCTTGTAGAACATCTTTCCCGCGCGCAGATCGACGACCGGATTGGTGTACGGGTAGCCTTGCAGATAGAGATCGAGATCGATCGATCGACCCTTGAACTCGATCACGTTGCGCGCACGCGCCGGCGGCGCGATCAAGGTCAGCAGCACGACGCAGCAGCAGCTCCAGCGTGACCCAGTCATCGCCGCAGCATATCCCAGCACCGTTTTCGGGCGCGAACCGAGACGGCGATCGCTGGAAACGGCGGGGTGGGTGCGGTATCGTTGATGCTTCTGCCTGGAGCAGAACATGCCTGACGACGACGACGATCCCGAGAAGCGCGCCTGACCGGACGGGTCTGCGGGCGCTGCTTCTCGCGCCGATCGCAGACCCGGATGGTTCAAGGAGGCTCTCGATGGAACGGGTCCGAATGGCAGAGGTGCATGCGTGCATCGGCCAGCGTGTGCGGGTCACGGGCTGGTTGCACGCCTGGCGGCGCATGGGGGCGCTCGGCTTCCTGGCGCTGCGGGACGGCAGCGGCGTCCTGCAAGCGGTGGCCGAGACCGAAGCGGAGGTGCGGGCACTGATCGAGGCGGGCGCGGGGCTGGAGACGGTGGTCGCGGTCGAGGGACGGGTGGTGGCGCAGGCCCAGGCGCCCGGCGGGGTGGAGCTACACGACCTGCAGGTGGAGGTGCTGTCGCTGGTCAGCGAGCCGCCGCCGCTGGCGCTGCACAAGCGGGCGCTCACCGCCAGCTTGCCCGTGCTTCTGGACCACGCGGTGGTGGCCAACCGGCACCCCACCCGGCGGGCGCTGCTGGGCCTGGGGGCGGCGGTGATGGCCGGCTTCCGGGAGACGTTGACCACGTCCGGATTCACCGAGATCCAGACGCCGAAGCTGGTGGCCGCGGCCACCGAGAGCGGGGCCAACGTCTTCCCGGTCAGCTACTTCGGGCGCACGGCCTACCTCGCCCAGAGCCCGCAGTTCTACAAGCAGGTCATGGTGGGCGTGTTCGAACGCGTCTTCGAGGTGGGACCGGTGTTCCGCGCCGAGCCGCACGACACCACCCGCCACATCAACGAATACGTCAGCCTGGACGTCGAGCTGGGCTTCATCCGCGACCACTTCGATGTGATGGCGGTGCTGCGCGAGTTGCTGGCCGGGATCTTCGCCCGCCTGCGCGAGCGGCACGCCGCCGAGCTGGCGCTGCTGCAGCTCGCGGTGCCGGCCGTGCCGGCGTCGATCCCGCACCTGCACTTCGTGGAAGCTCAGGAGCTGGCGTTCCGCCGCCACGGCATCCCCAACCGTGGCGAGCCGGACCTCTCGCCCGCGGACGAGCGCGCGCTGGGCGCCTGGGCCCAGGAGAGCGAGGGCAGCGACTTCCTGTTCGTGACCGGCTATCCGATGCGCAAGCGCCCCTTCTATACCCATCCGGATCCGGAGCGGCCGGAGCACTCGCGCTCGTTCGACCTCCTGTTTCGCGGGACCGAGCTGGTGACCGGCGGTCAGCGGCTGCACCGCCACCAGGATTACCTCGAGGCGCTGGCCCGGGCCGGGTTGTCGGCCGAGCCGTTCGCGGGTTACCTGGAGGCGTTCCGGTATGGAATGCCTCCGCACGGCGGATTCGCGATCGGCCTCGAGCGGCTGCTGATGCAGCTGTGCAACCTGCCGAACATCCGTCTGGCCACCACCTTCCCGCGCGACCTGGAGCGCCTGACTCCCTGATCCTGCTCGCCCGAGCCGCCCCGCGGTCTGCAGGCCATACCCGATCACACCCGTGTGGGGGCGGCGTTGACAACGACCAGCGCCTCCGCACCTTCTCTTTCATGAGGGGTCAGCGGTTGGTGGTATGGCTCGCGCTCGCGGGAGCGGCGGGGGGTGGATGGGCCTGTTTCTCCTGGCACGGCTCGCGCGGCGGCGGGCAGAGCGAAGGCGCCGCGCAGCCAGCTGATTCTTCAGGCGTCGCGCTTCCTTCCGGCTACGGCATCGAGCGGGTGGCCAGCGGGTTGACCTTTCCCACCGGCATCACCTTCGACGGGGCCGGCCGGCTGTACGTGATCGAGGGCGGCTACTCTTACGGTGAACGCTTCACCCGGCCCCGGCTGCTGGAGTTGCAGGCGGGTGGGACCTCGCGCGAAGTGGCCGCGGGCGAGGAACACGACGGACCCTGGACCGGCGTGCAGCACGCCGGCGACGCCTTCTACATCGCCGAGGGGGCAACCGTCCGGGGTGGGCGGATCTTGCGCCTCTCGCGCGACGGTCAGCGAACCGTCCTGGTCGCCGACCTGCCCAGCCGGGGAGACCACCACACCAACGGACCGGTGGTGCGCGACGGGTGGGTCTACTTCGGCCAGGGAACCGCGACCAACGCGGGCGTGGTCGGAGAAGACGACGCCCAGTTCGGATGGCTGAAGCGCGCGCCCGGTTTTCACGACGTTCCCTGCCGCGACGTCACCCTGGCCGGCGTGAACTTCGAGAGCAACAACCCGCTGGCGCCCGGCACCAAGGTCACCACCGGCGCCTACCTGCCGCTGGGCACCCCTTCGCAGCCCGGGCAGGTGGTCAAGGGTGAACGGCGCTGCACCGGCGCCATCCTGCGCGTGCGCACCACCGGCGGCGAACCGGAGCTGGTGGCCTGGGGATTCCGCAACCCCTTCGGTCTGGTCTTCGATGACGACGGTCAGCTGTACGCCACGGACAACGGCTACGACGTGCGCGGCAGCCGGGGCGTGTTCGGCGCACCCGATCTCCTGTGGCGGGTGTCTCCCGGCGCCTGGTACGGCTGGCCCGATTACGCTGGCGATCGCCCCATCTCGAGCCAGCTGTTCCAGGCGCCCGATCGGCCGGTCCCTCCACGTCTGCTGCGTGACCCACCTGGCGCGCCACCCCGCCCGGTGGCCCGGCTGGCGGTGCACTCGTCCAGCGACGGCCTGGACATCTCGCGCAGCGAGGCCTTCGGTTTCGTCGGACAGGTGTTCATCGCGCAGTTCGGAGATCAGGCACCAGCGGTGGGCAAGGTCTGGGCGCCGGTCGGCTTCAAGGTGGTGAAGGTCGACCCGCGCAGCGGCGAGATCGCGGACTTCGCGGTCAACCAGGGCAAGGACGGGGGACCGGCCTCGCGCCTGCAGCGCGGTGGCCTGGAGCGACCGCTGGCGGTGCGTTTTTCTCCCGACGGCCGCGCGCTGTACCTGGTGGACTTCGGGGTGCTCCAGATGGATGAGGCCGGGCGATCGCACGCCCAGCCGGGCACGGGCGCCGTCTGGCGGATCGCGCGAACCTCGACCGACAGCCGGCCGCGGGGCCCCCTGCTGGCCGGTCCGCTGGTCCCCGCGGACCAGCACCGCCAGGGCCGCCAGCTGTTCCTCGAACACTGCGACCGATGCCATCCCGGCGGCAACGCCGGCCTGGCCCCCGCGCTCAACAACAAGCCGGCACCGAAGGCGGCGATCCGCCTGCAGGTGCGCCAGGGCCTGGGCGCCATGCCCATCATCTCCGAGCAGGAGCTCCCCGACGCGCAGCTGGATCAGCTGGTCGACTACGTCGTGGCCCTGCGCCACGCGGACTGAACCTGGTCAGGGCGGGGGTATCACGCCCACGTCTCACCATCGCCAGACCTGACTGATCGAAGTCGGGGTACCGGAGAGCGGCCGTGTGTAGAACGGGCTTACCTGGTGGGGAAAATTCTGGCATTATTATGGCGAAGTCATGGCAAAGTCGGCCAACACGGTACGGTCCGGGTCATTGACCGTGACCCTGTCCGAACAATCGGTGCAGCTGCTCGAGCAGATAGCCTCCCGCGGGATCTACGGACGCAACCCCGCCGAGGTGGCGGGACGCTTCGTCGACCAGGAGCTTGTCCGGCTGGTCGAGGCGGCCGGCCTGAAGCCGCGCAAGGGCCCCAAGCGATCACGGCCCCGGAGGACTTGAGGCGTGTTCGGGCGCTCGAGCAGGAAGACAGCCGCCGGCCGGACGCAGGTCCGGCGGGTCTCGACCGCTCCGAAGGAGCTGTGGGCGGTGGTCCGGGAGCTGTCGGCGGCGGAAGGGCTGGCGCTGGTCTGCCTGGCCTCCTGGGCGCAGCCTCGCTCCGGGCTGGTGCAGGCCAGTGACCGGCAGGTTTGCAGCCGCGCCGGCGTCACCCGGGAGGTGATGAAGCGGTTGCGGCGCAAGCTGGCGGCGATGGGCATCCCGGTCACGCCGGGGAACAACCTGTCGCACGACAGCTGCTCTTACGATCTCGCCGCTCTTCTGGCGCCGGCACCGGACGAGGAGGAGGGGGCGCAAACCACCGCGCAACACCCGACCAGCGTGCGGGCCGGCAACCCCGAAGGCCAGCGCCCGGAAAGCGCCCAGCCCTGGCCGCCAGACGACGTTCCCTACGCCTACATCGGCCTCTCCCGCGAACGCCCGGGTGCGCGGGACATCGTTCCGCTCGGGCCAGCGGGCGCCATCCCGGGTCCGCGGGACATCGTTCCATTCGGGGAAACCGGGGCGATTCCGCAGGGCGAGCTCACCTCGTGCCAGCCGACCGCGCCCATCTGGACTGGTGGCCCGTCGATCGCCATCCACCTCCCCGCCCACGGGCCGAACGGTCTGGACACCGCCTGGAGACACGAAGTCGAGGCCTGGAGAACCCACGGCCGCCACGAGCCTGCGCCGCCACCGCCGCTGCCCCCCTACGAGCAGTGGCTCGCCCGCCGCTGATCGACCCCGCTCAGCAGCGGGGACCCGGGCGCGCGTACGCTCCCACGCACAGCCGCCGATGACCAGGGACTCGGTTCCGAGCCGGGTCAGTCGCACATCGGGCGGGGGTCGGGGCAGGTCTGACCGGTGAGGACGGGCAGGGTCTGGGGGCAGCCGGCGATCGATTCGAAGGTGTTGGTGGGGCGGAAGTCGAAGGTGGTGCCCTGGTATTCGTAGCCGCGGTGGATGCCGTGCAGCTTCGAGGACGACAAGGTCGAGTTGGTGATGAAGGCGCTCGGCGGGGGGGAGGTGAGGATCACGGCGGCTTCGTGGGCGGCGATGTCGCTGCAGGTCGCCAGACCGCAGAGGCACTCGCCGCCGGCGTACTGGATCTTCACGTGATCCAGGGCGTTCATCGGGGAGATGACGCCGCCGTACCAGAGGCCCTTCCAGTCGCCCGGCGCGGGGGTGGCGGCGGCGGAGGTGAAGACGATCGGCTTGGCGGCGGTGCCGATGGCGCGGAGGATGCCGGTGGCGGGCTGGGTGCCGGTGAAGTGTTCGATCTCGAGCGCGCCGTTGGGCTCGAACTTCAGGGTGACGCCCGGTTCGATGGTCAGCAGCGCCGGGGTAGCGTCCATCTGACTGCCGCCGATGCGCAGGCCGGTCATGTCCACGGTCAGGACGTGGTAGGGCACGCCGCGGTCGCGCAGAGTCGCGTTTTCCTGCAGGCCCCGCGAGCTGTTGACGCCCTCGTCGGCAATCAGGATCTCGTCGGTGCGGTTGCCGGTGTACTTGCCGTCGGGCAGGTTGTCGATGGCGTGAGGGTCGATGCGGACCGGGTAGGGCGACGTGTCGCTGCCCGAGCTCTCGACCACCAGCTGGGTCGATCCGGCAGCGAAGCGGGCCGCCGACCGCAGCATCACCCCCGCCCCCAGTGACGACTTCACGGTGACGTGATCGACGAACAGGTCTGCGGCCGGCGGCGCGGTCACGAGATTGCCGGTCGCTGCCAGGGTGGCTCCCCCGACGTCGGTGTCACCCCCGCCGCCTTCCAGGGTCACGTATGACAGACGCACCTTCCCGGGCGTGACCAGGTCGATCGACCCCCAGCGCGCCCCGTCCATGCCTCGGAAGCGGATCGGACGCGAGGCGCTGCCGGTGGCGGTCAGGTCCCCCATGTTCGGCGTCAGCGGCTGCGCGACCTTGATGGAGGCGCTGGCGGCCAGCAGGACCTCGGCACACGGCTCGATGGTCAGCTTGCCGCCGTCGCGGATGAAGATCGTGCCAGCGACCACGTGCGGGCTGGCCGCGGCGGTCCAGGTCTCGGTGGTGGTCAAGTTGCCGCCCGGGTGCGTGGTGGGCCCACCCGGGGTGGGACAGGCCGCGGCGTCGCCGGCCGCGTCGGCGAGGGCGGAGTCGGGCGGTGGGTGGTCCGCCGGGGCATCCGCGGGCACGGATGAATCCGCCGCTCCCGCGTCGGGGGCGGGATTCGAAGATGAATCGCAACCACCGCCCAGGCTGGCGAGGATGACGATGGTGGGCAGGGCGGGGACGCAGACGGACGGGCGGATGCGCAATGTCGACTCCTTGGCAGCGTCGGTGGAACCTTCGCGGACGCAACGGCGATATGGTTCCTGCCAGTCGGAGCGGCCATCCGCGCAGGCCCCGTTGCGGGCACCCGCGCTGGCCCACGTCGTCAGGGGCTTTTTTTCAGGGGAGCGAAATGCTCAAGGAGATCGAAGCGACCTGGCGCCTCGGGGGTACCGGCGGTGGTGAAAATGCTCGGCGAAGGGAGCAACGCGTGCCGTCCACTCTGTTGCGATCGACGGGTCTGTGTGTGCCGCTGGCTCTGGTGCTGGTGCTCGCCGCCGTGGCGTGCGGGCCGCCGGCCGGCGGGGACGACAACCGGGGTGTGG
>JBKPRZ010000865.1:0-16065 GCA_046734815.1 Myxococcota bacterium
GGACCGCGGGCGCGATGTGGAACGCGCTGGGGCTGTCGCTCGCGTTCTGTGTGACCTTCGAGTAGCGGCTCACAGCGGGTGAAAGCAGCGGACCAGCCGCCCGGGCGCGATCTCGCGCAGCGCGGGCGGCTCCGCGCGACAGCCGTCCTCCGCGCGGGCACAGCGGCCGGCGAAGGCGCAGCCGCCGGGCGCGGCCGCGGCATCGGGCCGCCGCGCCGGAACGGCGAAGGGGGCATCGGCATCGGGCAAGGCCGCACGCAGGAGCGCGGTGTACGGGTGTGCGGGGGCGTCCAGCACCGCGGCGGCCGGGCCGCTCTCGACGATCTGCCCGCCGTACAGCACCAGGATCCGGTCGGCCAGCGCGCGGGCGGCGGCCAGGTCGTGGGTGACGTACAGCGAGGCCAGCGCCCGTTCGTTCTTCAGCCGGCGCAGCACCGCCAGCACATCGGCGCGGATCGAGACGTCCAGCATGCTGGCGGGCTCGTCGGCCAGCACCAGCTCGGGCTGCACCGCCAGCGCGCGGGCGATGCACACCCGCTGCCGCTGCCCACCGGACAGCTGATGGGGATATTTGCCGGCGATCTCGGCCGGCGGCGACAGCCCCACCTCCTGCAACAGCGCCTCCAGCCGCTGCCGGCGCCGGGCGCGATCGGGTTCGCGCCGGTGCAGCCGCAGCGGGCGGTCCAGGTGATAGGCGATGGTGTGGGCCGGGTTCAGCGCGCCGAACGGGTCCTGGAAGATGATCTGCACCGCCGACCGGTAGGCCAGCGAGGGGCGGCGCTCGGCGCGCAGGACGTCCCGCCCCTTCCAGCGCACCTCGCCCGCGCCGGCGGGAAGCAGCCGCGCGATCAGGCGCAGGATGGTGCTCTTGCCCGAGCCGGACTCGCCCACCAGCGCCACAGCCTCGCCCGGGCCCACGTCGAAGGACACGTCGTCCACCGCCCGCACCCGACGGGCGCGCCGCCCCCACCCCGAGACGAAGGTCTTGCCCAGACCGCGCACCGACAGCAGGGGGCGGAGATCGAGGGTGGGCGGCGCCCCCTCACCCGTCGGCGCTGCCGCGCCGCCGGCCTCTCCCCGCTGGGGAGAGGCTGAGAATGACATCAGCTGGCGAACGTAGGGGTGCGCGGGGCGCTCGCGCAGCTGTCGGCCCGGACCGGTGTCGACCAGGCGGCCGCGGTGGAGCACGCCCACGCGGCTGCACAGCGAGAGGGTCAGGGCCAGGTCGTGGCTGATGAACAGCACCGAGAAGCGCAGCCGCTGCTGCAGCTCGAGGATGTGGGCCAGGATCTCCCGCTGCAGGATCACGTCCAGCGCGGCGGTGGGCTCGTCCATGATCAGCAGCGCCGGGCGCAGGGCCAGGGCCATCGCGATCACCGCCCGCTGGCGCATGCCGCCCGACAGCTCGTGGGCGTAGCTGCCGGCGGCGGCGCGCGGCAGCCCCACCTGCTGGCACAGGTCGGCGGCGCGTGCGTCGGCGGCGGCGCGATCGATCCGGTCGTGGACGCGGATGGCGCCGGCGATCTGCCGGCCGATGGGGAACAGAGGGTTGAGCGCGTTCATCCCGCTCTGCGGGACCAGCGACAGCTCGCGGCCGCGGGTGGCGCGCAGCTGGGCTTCGCCCATGGCCAGCAGGTCCCGGCCGCGCAGCTGCACCCGCCCGCGCCGGATCACGGCCGGTGGCAGCAGCAGACGCAGCAGCGCCTGGGCCAGGGTGGACTTGCCGCTGCCCGATTCGCCGACCAGCCCGAACACCTCGCCGGTGCCGATGCGGAAGCTGACCCCGTCCACCGCCCGCACCGGGCCGCCGTCCAGCAGGTACTCGACCACCAGGTCGTCGACCTGAAGCAGGTCGGTCTCGACCGCCGGATCAGGCATCGGGCGGGCTCCGCACCACCGGGGTGGAGGCGTCGGCGCCGGCGGCGGTCGGCGCCGCCCGCAGGAAGGCGCGGTCCAGCCGCAGGCGCGGGTTGCCGATCTCGTCGATGGCGCTGTTGACCAGGGCCAGCGCGAACCCGACCAGCCCCACGCACAGGCCCGCCGGCACGAAGGTCCACCAGGATCCCGTCAGCAGGGCGGCGTCGCTGCGCGCCCAGAACAGGATGGTCCCCCAGGTCACCCGCTCGACGTCGCCGATGCCCAGAAACTCCAGGCCCACCAAGGCGGCGATGGCGTAAAGGACAGCGCCGATGAAGGAGGAGACCACCAGCGGCACCATGTTGGGCAAGATCTCCGCCACCACGATGCGCGCCGGGCTCTCGCCCAGCGCCGCCGCCGCCGCCACGAAGTCGCGCCCGCGCAGGGCCAGGGTCTGCGCGCGCAGCACCCGGGCGGTCCAGGGCCAGCCGGTGACCGCCAGGACCAGGGCCAGCCCCACCGGGCCGGGGGTGAGATAAGCCGCGATCACCACCATCAGCGGCAGGCCCGGGACCATGAGGAAGATGTTGATGAGCAGGCTGAGCGCCTCGTCCACCCAGCCGCCGACGTACCCGGCGGTGGCCCCCACCAGCGCCCCGACGCCGACGACGATCAGTCCGGCCGAAAAGCCGATCAGCAGGGTCGGCCGGGCGGCGGCGACGGTGCGACAGAAGACGTCCTGGCCCTGGCCGTTGGTGCCCAGCCAGAAGGCGGCCGAGGGCGGTTCGAACGGAGGTCCCACCAGGTCGGTGGGATCGCCCACCAGCTCGGGGCCGACCAGCGCCATCAGCAGGAACAGCGCCAGCAGGCCAAGCCCCACGATCGCCTTGCGGTTGGACAGCAGCGCCTTCATGACGACCGCCGCAGCCGCGGGTCCACCCACACGTTGATCACATCCAGCAGCAGGTTGGCCACCAGCACCGCCAGCGTGATCGTGAGGTACAGGCCCTGGATCAGCGGGTAGTCCAGGCTGGCCACCGCCCGCACCAGCAGATAACCGGTGCCCGGGTACGAGAAGACGATCTCGGTCAGCAGCGCGCCCGAGACCACGAACCCCAGCGCCAGCCCGAAGCCGGCCAGGTTCGGCAGCAGGGCGTTGCGGGCGGCGTGGACGAACATCAGCCGGCCGCGCGGCAGCCCGGTCGCGCGCGCCAGGGTCATGTAGTCCTCGGCGATCACGCCCAGCATGGTGTTGCGCATGGCCAGCAGCCACCCGCCCAGGGTCACCAGCACCAGGGTGGCCGCCGGCAACACCGCGTGCGAGCCGACGCTTGCGAGGAAGGGCAGGCTCCACTGCGGGGTCAACCCATCGTCGTGGGCGTGGCGAACCGGGAACCAGCCCAGGGTGAAGCCACCCAGGTACAGCGCCACCATCGCCACCCAGAAGTAGGGCAGCGAACCCAGCAGGGTCAGCGCCGCGGGCAGGACCGCGTCCAGCCAGCCCCGCCGCTTCCAGGCGGCCAGCACGCCCAGGGCGGTGCCGGCCACGAAGCTCAGCACCACCGAGACCCCGCCCAGAAGCACGGTCCAGCCGAACGCGCCGGCGATCACGTGGCTGACCGGGGTGGGAAAGTAGCTGATGGACACGCCGAGCTCGCCGCGGGCCAGGTGGGCGACGTAGCTGCCGTACTGGTGCCACAGCGAATCGGTGCTGAGGCCGAAG
Organism: Myxococcota bacterium; assembly: GCA_046734815.1. GTDB lineage: Bacteria > Myxococcota_A > Polyangia > Fen-1088 > Fen-1088 > CAVYGB01. The sequence goes on from JBKPRZ010000865.1 coordinate 3,581, forward strand.
GCGCTGCGCACGGCCTCCAGCGCCTCCGGGCGCAGCCGTCCGCGGAACCGGGCCAGCAACACGCGCGCGGGATCGCCCGGGATCAGCCGGGGCAGGAAGAAGGCCAGGGTCAACGACGCCCACGCCGCCACCAGGTAGAACGCGAGCCGCCGCAGCAGGTAGATCATCGGGGACGCAGGCGGGTCAGCACCAGCAGGGTCTGGGGACCGTCGATGTAAGGCGCCAGCGGCGCGTAGGGCGCGTCCTGGTCGGGAAAACCGACGGCCCGGCGGGTGTTGAACTCGCCCCACAGGGTGCCGGGAAACAGCGGGATGGCGGGGGCGTGCTCCACGAACAACGCCTGCAGCCGGGCGGAGAGGCGCCGCTCGAGGGCCGGGTCGGTGGTGTCCTCCAGCCCGGCCAGCAGGCGGTCCGCCTCGGGCAGGCCGAAGCGGTGCCAGTTGGCGGCCGCCGCCTCGCCCAGCGGGCGCACGGTCTCGGTGGACATCAGCGAACGATAAAAACCGTAGGGCGTGGTCACCAGATCGGACCAGGCCATCGACAGATCGAAGTCGCCGATCTGCAGCTTCTCGAACCAGGCGCTCTCCTCGTAGGTGCGCAGCGCGACCTCGATGCCCAGGCCGCGCAGACCCCGGGCGGCGATCTGGGCGGCGGCGATCCAGTCGGAGAAGCCGGCCTGCACCTGCAGGGTCAGCGACAGCACCTGGCCGTTGCGGGCGCGCCGGCGGCCGTCGGGGCCGCGGGCGACGCCGGCCTGATCCAGCAGCGCAGCGGCGCGGGCGGGGTCGTGGGCCACCCAGTCGCCCGCCGCCACCGCCGCCGGATCGCGGTAGCGGGCGTAAGCGTCGGACAGGCCGGTGGCGTCGGCCGGGCGGGTGTAGCCGTGCATGGCGATGCGGGTGATCTGCTCGCGGTCGATGGCCAGGCTCAGCGCCTTGCGCACGCGCGCGTCGTCCAGCGGCGGCCGGGTGTTGTTCGCGTACAGGAACACGGTGGAATCGAGCAGCGGGAACCAGAAGTGGTGGTTCTGCGGGTCGCGGCCCTGGTACACGCGGCGGATGGCGGGGATGAACGACCCCGCCCAGTCCAGCTCGTCGTGCAGCAGCGCCAGGATGGCCTGCTCGTTGGAGGCGTAGGCGCGGAAGCGCAGACCACGCAGCCCGCCACCGCCGGGGTGCCAGGCGCGCGGGTTGCGCCCCACCTCGTACACCTGTGGCGAGAAGAAGGTGATCTCGGTGAACGGGCCGGTGGCCACCGGATTCTCGTTGGCGAACGAGACCGGGTCGGCCACGTCGCGCCAGACGTGCGCGGGCACGATGGCCTGCTGGGCGATCGGCTCCAGCGAGGGCACGTGCGCCTTCTTCAGGGTGACGATCACGGTGTCGTCGCCCTCGGCGGCGACCGACTGGACCTGCTCCCACAGCCCGCGGGCGTCCAGCGCCGGGAAACGGCGGAGCAGGTCGAAGGTGAAGGTGACATCGCGGGCGGAAAACGGCGCCCCGTCCGACCAGGAGACGCCCGCCCGCAGCGGGAAGCGCAGCCGGGTGTGCCCGTCGCTCCAGGTGTAGCCGGTGGCCAGCCAGGGCACGTATTCGCCGGTCAGCGGGTTGTGCACCAGCATCGGCTCGTACATCGCCCGCCGGGTCGGCCACCGCACCGCGCCCGCCTCCAGCAGCGGGTTGAAGTTGCGCACGAACGCCGCCGTCTGCTCGGTCTCCTCGACCGCGATCACCCCGTCGGGCAGCCGGTCCTGCCGCGGCACACAGCCCAGCGCCGCCAGCAGCACGACCGCGCCCCCGCGTCGCCGCGAAAGCCGTGCGCGCACCCTGGCCGGCACCTCCATCTCCGGCGGATATTACTTCAGCGCTTGGCGGTGGGCTTGCGCCGCAGCGGGATGGTCGCCGCGTCGTGCCCGACGAAGTCCTGCAGGTAGCTGTTGCCCTTGTATTCGGACTCCTGCTTCACGCCGATCTCCGAGGTGTAATACGCGCGCGCCACCTCGCCCTTGAGCACCCGGAAAAAGCGCTCTTCCGGCTTCTGCGGCTGGGCCTCGCCGGCGGCCATCGCGGTCACCACCGCCAGGCGCTGCGCGGGCGTGGCCGCCAGGAAGGTGACGCCCGTGGTCCGCCGGGCCAGCTGATCCACCAGCGCCAGCCCCTCGCGCCAGACCCGGCGCTGGTCGACCGCTTCCTGGTCGTAGGACCGCCCCTCGGCCAGCGCGCGGTCGACCTCCACCGCCACCTTCGCCGCACGGCCGCCCGGCGAATGCTCATCGGTGGGGACGATGATCTCGCTCAGCTCGTCCAGCACCGCCATCTCCGCCGCGGTGAGGAACTTGCCCGCGCCTGCCCCCACCCCCGCCTCCGCCGGCGCCGCCCGCCCCTGCCCGGCCGCGCCCAGGACGATCGACGCCGCTCCGGCCGAACGCAGCAGGTCCCGGCGGGCCAGCCCGCTGTCGGGCCAGGCCTCCGCCGCCGGGGGGTCCTCGTCGTCCCAGCGCTGCCGGCCCATCAGAGGTTCCTCCGCCGCAGCTCGGCCACCAGGTGATCGCAGGAGCGCCAGCACAGCGCCATGATCGTCCAGGTCGGGTTCTGGCAGGCGGCGCTGACGTGGGACGAGCCGTCCACCACGAACAGGTTCCTCACGTCGTGCGACTGCTGGAACGGGTTGAGCACCGACGTCTTCGGATCGCGCCCCATCCGGGCGGTGCCCAGCTCGTGGATCGACCAGCCCACCGGCCGGATCCGCGAGCGGTGGTCGAGGATCTCGATGCCCGCCGCCTCGAACATCTCGCGCGCGGTGGCGGCCATGTCCTCGGCCATCTTCTTCTCGTTCTCCCCGTATTCGATGTGAAAGCGCAGCACCGGGATCCCCCAGCGATCCTTGACCTGCGGGTCCAGCGACACGTGGTTCTCGAACCGCGGCAGCACCTCGCCGAAGCCGCCCATGCCGATCTCGGCGCCCATCTCGTCGCGCACCCGTTTCTTCCAGGCCTTGCCGAACCCGGGCACCCGCCCGGCGGTGCCCTCCGCGCTGCCCAGCCCCACCCCGCTGTGGCCCTCGAAGCCGTAGCCGCGGATGAACCCCGGCTGCCTGTCCGCGAGGTTGCGGAAGCGCGGCACGTAGAACCCGCCCGGCCGGCCGTCGTCGTTGGTGCGAGGCTTGCCGACCAGGTCCTTCAGCAATCCGCTGACCCCCGGACCCATCAGGTGCTCGCAGAAGTTGTGCCCCACGTGCCCGCTGGAGTTGCCGATGCCGCCGGGGTGCTGGGCCGACCGGGACAGCAGCAGCAGCCGCGCCGACTCGAGGGTCGAGGCCGCCACCACCACCACCCGCCCCTTGGCCTCGTAGCTCTTGCGGGTCTCGCTGTCCAGGAAGGCCACCCCCCGCGCCCGCCCGGTGTCCTTGTCGACCAGGATCTCGTGCACGGTGGCGTCGGTGCGCAGGGTGAGCTTGCCGGTGTCCATGGCGGGGTAGATCAGCCCGGTGGGTGAATCGAAGGCCGCGTGGATGTCGCAGCCGCCCACCCGGCGCCCGCAGGCTCCCCGGCCCCAGCAGCGGCTGCGGTACTTGTTTCCCTTGATCCCGTCGGTGGTGACGCCCGCCCGGTAGGGCGTGAGCACCCGCCCCATCTCACCCATGCTGGCGCGCAGGTGCGCCTCCGCCGCGGTCAGCTTGACCGGCCGCTGGAAGATGCCGTCGGGCACCCAGGGCAGGTTCTCGCGGTGCCCGCTGATCCCCAGCAGGCGGTCGACCCGGTCGTAATAGGGCTGGATGTCGGCGTAGGAGATGGGCCAGTCCTCACCGTAGCCGTCGCGGCTCTTGGCCTTGAAGTCGTAGTCCGACATCCGCAGCGCCAGCCGCCCCCACAGGTTGGTCTTGCCCCCCAGCACCCGCGCCCGCACCCAGGCGTAGCGGGTCCCGGTGTAGGGGTGGTCCTTCTCGTCGACCAGCAGGTTCTTGCTGTAGTCCGAGGTGTCGTTGTTCTGCAGGTACGAGAACACCTTCTCGAACCGCGACCCCTGCGCGTAGGGCGGCTCGCGCACCTGGTATTCGTTCATCGACAGCGGGTGAAAGGCCCCCGACATCTGCCCCCGGCGCGGGTGCTCCCAGGGCCACTCGGTCGAGCGCAGCTCGTTCTCCACGTTGAGCCGCTTGCCCGCCTCCAGCATCAACACATGAAGGCCGTGCCCCGTCAGGACGTAGGCCGCCATGCCGCCCGCCGCGCCCGACCCCACCACCACCGCGTCGTAGGTGCGGGTCAGATCCACGTCCTGCACACCCGCGTCCGCCATGGCGCCCTCAATCGGTCCCGGAGGTCGCCGCCGACTTGGCCGCGCTGGACGGCGGGCCGCTGTCGAGGTTCAGCCCGGCAAGCTCGACCGCCGGCCAGGCCGAACCGAGATCCTGCGCCCGGAAGGTGGCGCTGATGGTGCGTTTCTCGCCGGGCAGCAGGGACACGTAATTGTCCTCCCACAGCACCGGCAGCACCTCCTCGCCGCCGGGACCCTTGGTGGCCTTGAGTCGCACGAAGAAGGCCAGATTCGGGCCGGGGTTGTGCAGGTTCACCGTGGTGATCACCTCCGCGCCCCGGCGGGCGGTGCGGTTCTGCATCTTCAGCTTCACCCGGGGCAGCTGGGCCAGCGCGCTCATGTCGGCCAGGCTGCGGGTGGGCGTGTAGAACCACTGCGACTTGTCCCAGTCCATCACGTCGGGCTTGGTCGATAGCCAGTAGAAGTTCGAGCCCACCCGCCGTCCCCTGGCGTCCTCGAGCACCAGCTGCACGAAATAGGTCGGGCTCAGCCCCTCCAGATCCGGCACCTTCATCACCTTCCGGGTGCTGTCGGCGCCGGCATCCAGGGTGGTGGTCTCGGTCCACTTCTGGGTCATGTCGGTGTTGAGCACCCGGGCCGTCACCTTCAGCCCCTTCTCCTCGCGGTAGCGGCTGTTGACCACCCAGATGGTGTGGTCGTCGTACGAATACAGCGGGTGCAGCGGCTCCATGGCGATCTTGGCCCCGAAGTACCCGCCGCCCGGCCGCAGGTAATAGTCGTAGAGGTGCCAGATCAGCCCCGGCCAGGCGTTGTTGAGCATCCACTGGATCACGCCGGTGGACCGGTACTTGTTGCGGCTGAAGGCCTCGAACATCGCCCGGATCCCCTCGTAGGCCATGATCTGCGACTTGGCGGCGAAGTCCTCCACCGTGGCCACCTTGCCGTAGCGGGTCTCCAGCGCGGTCGTGAACTTCTTGATGTCGGTGAAGACGTCGCCGCCGGAGTGAAAGTCCCAGACCTCGTTGGGCGGCCACAGCTTGTCGGGCGGGAACATGCGCCGCAGGCTCTCGATGGGCGGCGGGGCGGGCCCCGGGCTGGTCTCGGTGTTGAAGCCGAAGGCCCCGCCCCGCTTGCCGTCCATCAGCCAGTAGGCGGGCGGGATCCACTCGTAGGGGCCGGTCATCTTCACCCCGCTCTCGCCCGACACCGTGGTGGGCTTGGCGGTGGCCGATGAGACCACCGGGTTCGGCCAGCGCAGATCCTGCAGCACCTTGATGTACATCTTCTCGACCTCGGCCGGCGGCGGGTTGTCGCTGCCGTTCAGCCACATCACCGGGCTGGCCCGCCCGCGCAGGCGGTAGATCTGGCTGCGCAGCGACTGCTCGGCGATGGCCCGGTCCTCCGGCTTCCACAGGTCCCAGCGCTCCCAGTGGTCGCAGCAGCACCAGCCGGTCATCACCAGGATGCCCATGCGGTCGGTGAGATCGAAGAAGTGGTCGGGCTCGAGCTTGCCCTCCTGCCGGACCGTGTTCATGCCCAGGTCACGCACGTAGCGCAGCTGGTCCTCGATCCGCCGCGGGTCGTAGGTGAGCAACATGTCCGAGGACCAGCCGCCGCCACGGATCAGCAGCTTCTTGCCGTTGACCGTGAACACGCGGTGCTTGTCGCCGTCCAGCTCGGACTTGATCTCGCGGATGCCCACCTTGCTGGTCACGGTGTGGGCCACCTTGCCGCCCACCTCCAGCGACATGGTCAGATCGTACAGGTACGGCTCGCCCATCTGCTGCGGCCACCACAGCCGCGGCCGCGCCATCTTCAGCTGCGGGAAGCGGGCCGGCTCGAACACGACGTCCTTGTGCTCGCCGGGCGCCAGCGACACCGGCTGCTCGAAGCTGATCCGGTCGATGCGCCCCTTCAGCTTGCCGGTCAGCGGCTGGGCGGTGGCGTTCTCCACCAGCGCCATCACCGTCAAGGTGGCGCTGTCATTCGCTGGCTCGTTCAGGTCGGCCAGCACCGCCGGGTAGCGGACCGCGCCGGGACCGCTGGTGCTGAGGTACACCTCGCGCCACAGCCCCATCGACTTGTCGGGCGGCGCCGGGTTCCAGTCGACGAAGGTGATCCCCAGGTCGGTCTCCTTCGGCGTCGAGACCTGCACCGCCACCACGTTGTCCGGCCCCGGCTTCACGAAGTCGGTGACGTTCAGCTCGTAGGTGCGCAGAGCGCCCGCCACCTCGTCCTGACGGGCCACCGGGCGGCCGTTGACCCAGATGTTGGCCCGGTAGTTGATGCCGGCGAAGTGCAGCCAGACGGTCTGGCCCTTCCACCCGGCCGGGATGGTGAACCGCTTGCGGTACCACCAGGGCACCGCGAAGGGGCTCGACGCCGGCATCGGGAACTTCGAGAAGTTCTTGCCGATGGGGTAGCTCATCCCCGGGTAGTTGCGGACGTTCATCCCGAAGTAGGGATCCGGGTAGACGTTGTTCTTCACCAGCCCGGCCACCACCGTGCTGGGCACCGAGATCGGGTACCAGCCCTCGGCCCGGTAGCCGACCGTGGCGATGGTCTCGCCCGGCTCCTTGGCCTTGGCCGACGACTGCAGCGCCCATCCGTCGGCCAGCGGCAGCACCTCCGCGGCCGCCGATCCGGCCCCCACCCCGCACGCCACCAGCAGTGAAATCGATCCCAACGAACGAGCGAGCGCGGTCGGTCTGGCCATCGGTGTCCTTTCGCAGGAGCAGTGGCCGCTGCCGAGCAGAAGGGTCGCTGCCCGGCCGGCGCGGCCACGAGCCGCCACAATACAACGCGAACGGGCGCCCGCGCCAAGACCGCGGCCGGTCCCGCGCCGCACCGTCAAAGTTCGGTCAATCCTCGGCTTCCTCGACGCGGTTGCGGCCCTGCTCCTTGGCCCGGTAAAGTGCGCGGTCCGCCGCCGCCAGCAACGCGGCTGGCGATTCGTACGGGTGCGGCGCCGACGCGGTGGCCACGCCCGCGCTGACGGTGACCGTGATCTGCTGATCGCCGAAGCTCACCGGCGTGTCCGCGATGCGCCGGCGGATGCGCTCGGCCACCGCCCGGGTGCCCTCCTTGCTCTCCACCCGCACCATCACCCCGAACTCCTCGCCGCCCAGCCGGCAGGAAGTGTCCTCCTGACGGACGCAGCGCTTGATCAGCTGAGCCACCTGGCGCAGGACCTCGTCGCCGGCCGGGTGGCCGTGGGTGTCGTTGATGCGCTTGAAATGATCGAGATCCAGCAGGATCACCGACAGCGGGCGCTGGTGCCGGAGGGCGAAGGCGTGTTCTTCGCCCAGCCGCTGGTCGAAGTAGCGCCGGTTGTACAGCTCGGTCAGCGGGTCGCGCATCGACGACTCGTACAGCTGCCGGGCGGCGTGCCGCTCGAGCGGATCCTGGCGCGACAGGCTGAGCACGGTGTGCCGGCCCAGGTTGATGCGCGCCCCCTCGGCCAGCGGGCGCTGACCCTTCACCATCTCGCCGTCGACGAAGGTGCCGTTGCTGCTGCCCAGGTCCTCGATCAGGACCCTGTCGCCCTGCTTGACCAGGCGGCAGTGGCGGCGCGACAGGCCCGGGTCGTTGAGGACCAGGGTGCAGCCCTCACCGCGCCCCAGCACCACCTCGCCCGCCTCCACCTCGCAGGCCAGGCCGATCTGGGGGCCGGCCAGCACGGTCACGATGAAGCGACGATCGAAGGACAGCGACCCCGCCGTGGTGGCGGTCGCGAATACATCGGTGCCGTCGTCGCCGAACGTCGACAAGAATTCCGGGGTCGGCGGCCCCGGCTTGTCCTCACCCAAGCAGCTTTGCTCCGTCCATGTTCGCTGGAACCCTCGCCTGGAACCCTGGCGGGGCTCCAGCGGGTGCATCATATACGGTTGGGAGCGCTGCGGAGACCCGGTCCTGGGCCGGGGGCGGGCAGGCCGCTGGGGGCGACCGGGGCTGGCGAGAAGCCGGGGCCGTCGGCGCGCGACAGCCGCAGCCCCAGCGCCAGGGCGGCGCCGGTCAGGGCCAGAGCCGCCACCCCGGTCAGCGCCCAGCGCAGCCGGCGGGTGCGGCGGTGCGGGAGGCCGATGACCCCCGAGCGCGGCCGCCTCTCCACCACGGTGATCCGCTTGGTCTCGGGCGGCGGCCAGGCCTTGGCGGTCAGCTCCTCGCCGCTGCCACCCGGAGGCTCGCCGCCCGGACGGATCCCCTGGGCCCGCAGGAAGTCCGCCGTGCGCAGTCGGTCCCAGGCACAGGCCACCACCACCTCACTCAGCGCCGCGGCCAGCTCGTCGGCGGTGCGGTGGCGCGAGCCCCGGTCGCGGGCCAGCGCCTTGCACACGATCTGATCCAGCTGGGGCGGCACCTCCGCGCGCGTGCGCGAGGGCGGCTGCACCTTGCAGGCGCGCACCAGGGCCATGGTGTCCGTGTCGCTGGCGGCGCGGAACAGGCGGCGCGCGGTCAGCAGCTCGTGCAGCAGCACCCCGGCGGCGAAGATGTCGGTGCGTCCGTCCAGCTCGACCCGCCCCGCGATGGCCTCGGGGGACATGTACGCGGTCTTGCCCTCCAGCCGGCCGCTGGAAGCGTTCTGCCGGGCGTGAAGCCAGCCGGGGTCTCCCGGCGCCTCTGCGCGCCCGGCGTGAAAGCAGGTGGTGCGCGCCTGCGCCACGCCGAAGTCGACCAGCTTCACGCTGCCGTCGTAGCCCACCATCACGTTCGAGGGACTGACGTCGCGGTGGATGATGGACAGCGGCCGTCCATCCTCGTCGGTCAACGCGTGGGCGTAACCGAGGGCCAGCGCCACCTCCCGCACCAGGTAGGCGGCCATGCCCACCGGGATGGGCACCCCGTCCAGCCGCTTGAGCAGCTCGGCCAGGTTGACGCCCTGGACGTATTCCATGGCCAGATACAGCTCGCCCTCCACCTCCGCCAGCTCGAACACCTGGACGATGTTGGGGTGATGAAGCTGGCCCGACAACATCGCCTCGGCGGTGAACATGTGCACCAGATCCGGATCGAGGCACAGATGCGGCAGGATCTTCTTGACCACCACCTGACGCTGGAAGTTCTGCGCGCCGTGGATGCGCGCCTTCCAGATCTCCGCCATGCCGCCCCGACCGATCGGTCGCACGAGCGTGTATCTCCCGAAACCGCGGCCAACGGACAGGTTGCTCTCTGATTCCGTCACCGGACCCCCCAGAAAGACCCGCGCCAGGAGCACTACAGGTGAAGCGCCGACAGCGCGGGGCCCCGGAAGTTAACACAACGGTTGTCGGTTGAAACCGGGATCTGGCCCGTCGCCATCGGATTTCCGATCCGAAAATCGGAGCGTGACCGATCGATACGTTGTCAGCTTTTTGCTGTCAGCTTTCTCCACGCGTTCTTGTCGCGTCCTTGCCGACTGTTTTTCAACAGCTCATCCACCAGATATCCACAGACCTGCTGGAAAGCCATGAGCCGCGCGGCGATTCATCAAGCCGGCAAAAGTGTGGAACATTCACGGCCACACCGAACGAGCGGCCTCGGGTTCCCCACAATCATGGTCGCTCGCACCGCGTGCTCGTTTCTCTCGCCGCTCGACCAGTGCTAATCACCGAAGACGGAGTGTGACCACCCACATGCAACCCCAAAAAAATGGCGACGGGTCTCGCGCTCAGGAACCCATCCGCCAGGGCGACCCCTGCACCATCGTCATCTTCGGCGCGTCAGGCGACCTGACCAAGCGCAAGCTGGGGCCCGCGCTCTACAACCTGGCCAGCGACGGTCTGCTGCCCGACGGTCTGGCGGTCATCGGCTTCGCGCGTCGGGAGATCAGCACCGACAGCTTCCGCGAGACCATGCGCAAGGAGGTGACCGAGCACGCCGGCGGCACCCTGGACGCGTCGGTATGGAAGTGGCTGGAGCAGCGCCTTTATTACCAGCGCGGCGATCTGGAATCGGCGCAGGACTACGCCGGCCTCGAGAAGACGCTGAGCGAGATGGAGACGCGCCACCAGACGCACGGCAACGTCCTGTTCTACCTGGCCACCGCTCCCGACCTGTTCGGCCCGGTGGTGCGGCAGCTGGAGGCGCGCGGCCTGACCACCGAGAGCGGCGGCCGCTTCCGCCGGGTGGTGGTCGAGAAGCCCTTCGGCCGCGACCTGGCCTCGGCGCGCGAGCTGAACAGCGAGCTGCGCCGGTCGCTGCAGGAGACGCAGATCTACCGGATCGATCACTACCTCGGCAAAGAGACGGTGCAGAACCTGATGGTCCTCCGCTTTTCCAACGGCATCTTCGAGCCGATCTGGAACCGCCGCTACGTCGACCACGTACAGATCACGGTGGCCGAGACCCTGGGCGTGGAGGGCCGCGGCGGCTACTACGATCACTCGGGCGCGCTGCGGGACATGGTGCCCAACCACATCTTCCAGCTGATCAGCCTGGTGGCGATGGAGCCGCCCATCTCCTTCGAGGCCGACGCGGTCCGCGACGAGCAGAGCAAGGTGCTCCGCGCGGTCAACCCGATGACGCCCGAACAGGTGCTGCGCGATGCCGTGCGCGGCCAGTACGCCGCCGGCCACAACGGCGACTCGTCGCTGCCCGACTACCGCCGCGAGTCGCAGGTGGACCCGCGCTCGAACACCGAGACCTTCGTGGCCATGAAGCTGGAGATCGACAGCTGGCGCTGGAAGGGGGTGCCGTTCTACCTGCGCGTGGGCAAGGGACTGCCCCGGCGGCAGTCGGAGATCACGGTGCAGTTCAAGCGGCCGCCCTTCTCGCTGTTCCGCAACACCCCGGTCGAGAAGCTCGAGCCCAACCAGCTGGTGATCAACGTGCAGCCCGACGAGGGCATCCTGCTGACCTTCGGCGCCAAGACGCCGGGCGCGTCGATGCACATCGGGCGGGTGGCCATGCGCTTCAACTACGCCGACTACTTCGGGCGCGAGCCGGCCACCGGCTACGAACGCTTGCTGTACGACGCCCTGCTGGGCGACCAGACCCTGTTCCAGCGCGCCGACACGGTCGAGGCCGGCTGGAGCGTGGTCACGCCGGTGCTCGACGTCTGGCAGGCGCTGACCGCGCGCGACTTCCCCAACTACCGGGCCGGCACCTGGGGACCGGCCGCCGCCCAGGAGCTGTTGACCCGGGAGGGCCGCGAATGGCGCGACGCCGACTGGGCCGGCTCGGGCGATGCCTGATCGCGCCGCGCAGAACCGACCATCAGCGCCACCTTCGCGCCCGCGAACCGCTCACGCACCGCCTTGGCGATGTTCTCGCGCAGGTGGGAAAAGTGGCGCCCGGTCGCCAGCACCGTTCCGTCGGGGAGGCGGGCCACCATCCGGCGCCCGCGCCCGGTCGCCTCGATCTGCAGCTCCAGCCTCTGGCCCTCACATCCGCGGCGGTCCATGGGAGACCAAAGGTATCGTGGCGCCTTCAGCGCGGGCATAGGGTTGATCACGAAATGGCCCGGTACGTGCGTACAGCGTGCCCCGGGCGGTGAATGTCGCAAGCAGCCGTTGCGTCCGAGGAGCCGGTGCTTGCACGCGGCCCGGCCTCCGTGCCAGCGTGCCGTTTCCACCCTCTGCGAAGGAAGAAACGCCGTGTCGAAGAGCAGCCTGATCGCGTCCCTGTCCCTCGGATTGATCGCCCTGTCCGCCCGGGCGCAGGACAAGCCCGCCGAGAAGCCTGCCGACAAACCCGCCGCGCCCGCCGCCGGCGGAGCCGACACCCGACAGAAGTGGGTCGTCGCCTGCCAGGCCGACATCCAGAAGCTGTGCGCGCAGGAGGCCAAGGGCGGCGACGCCCGCCCCTGCCTGGCGAGCCACGAGAAGGACCTGACCCAGAGCTGCGCCGACGCCTTCATCAAGCCGTACAAGATCGTCCAGCTGTGCAGCGACGACATCAAGACCCTGTGCGGCGGCTCGACCGATGGACGCGAGATCGCCAAGTGCTTCAACGAGAAGAAGGACAAGCTGTCCCCCAAGTGTCGCTCGGCGCTGACGCGCGGCTCGAAGGACTACGAAAAGCAGGAAGCCAAGGCCGACCCCGCCGCCAAGTCCGAATCCCCCGCTCCCAAGAAGAAGAAGGCCTCCAAGGTCACGAAGTAACTGGATCCGTACCCGTCCTCGAGGACGAGGACGAGGACGAGGACGAGGACGGGTACGGATCCAGTTACTACGTGACATTGGAGGCCTTCTTCTTCTTGGGGGCGGGGGCGGGGGGAGATTCCTTGGTGGC
>JBKPRZ010000866.1:0-3765 GCA_046734815.1 Myxococcota bacterium
GGCCACCTCGGTCCAGGCCGGCAGCAGCTCGGCTTCCCGCTCGGGGTGCGCGCTGGTGAAGGAAAAGACGTGCCGTTCCCGCGCGGTCACGTCGCCGGCCAGGGCGGCGCGCACCAGCCGCCAGGCGGCGCCCGGGCGCAGCCGGCGCCAGGGGGCGCTCACCCCGCCGGCGCTGGTGTTGATGAGGACCGCGTCCCGAACCTCCTCGGGAAAAAGGCGCATCCACTCGAGCGCGATCATCCCGCCCAGCGACAGCCCCAGCAGGTGCACCGGTCCGGTCTGCCCCAGGCAGCTGCGCAGGCGGGCCAGCATCCCGGCCACCGTTGCGGCCGGGCGCTGGGTCAGCTCGACGCCGCAGCCGGGGAGATCGGGCGTCAGCACCGGTGCGCCCGGGAAGGCGGCGCGCAGGCGATCGGCGAAGTCGCCCCAGTGGGCGGCCTCGCGGCCCAGCCCGCGCAACAGCACCCAGGGCTCCCCGGCGGCGTCGTTCACGCGGCTGAAGCGTACTGCAGGTGTCCCTGCTCGCCCATGAAACGTTTGAGGATCTTCGGCTCGGTGGTGCGCAGGTCGACCACGATCAACCCGTCGATGCAATGCCCGAAGGCGGGGTCGACGTTGAAGCTCAGCAGCCGCGCGTTCAGCCGCAGGTAGTGCCGCAGCAGCACCGGCATCCCCTTGTTGTCCTCCTCGATCTCCGAGACCAGGCCGGAGATGTCGTCCACGTCCTTGACCAGCGGGGCGAAGACGGCCCGCTCCTCGGGGGCCAGCTTCTCCTTCATCGGGTTCTTGGGCTTGACCAGGCCCGACAGGGCGCTGTCGCCGCGCTCGCGCGCCAGGAAGTCGACCATCAGCCGGCGAGACAGGTTGGCGTAGTCGCGGCTGATGCTGACCGGGCCGAACAGCACCTTGTAGCGCGGAAAACGCACCAGGTATTCGCCGATGCCCCGCCACAGCAGCGCCAGCGAGGTCGGCTTGCGCTGGTATTCGGCGCGGATGAACGACCGGCCCAGCTCGAGCGCGGGCCCCAGCCGCTGCAGGAAGCCCTCCTTGAACTTGAACAGGCTGCTGGTGTAAAGCGCGCCCACCCCGCCGGCCGCCAGCAGCTCGTCCACCCGGCCGATGCGGTAGCTGCCCACCAGCTCGCCACGGGCCCGGTTCCACATGAAAAGATGCACGTAGGCGTCGTCGTAGCGGTCCAGGTCGTGTGACCGTCCGGTGCCCTCGGACACCTGACGGAAGGTCACCTCGCGCAGCCGCCCGATCTCGCGCAGCACCGCCGGGATCTGATCGGCGCGGGCGGCGTACAGCTGGTAGTCACCCTGCTCGAGCAGGCGGGCCTCGGCCGGCAGCGCGGCCAGCTCGCGCGCCATCTCCTCGGTCGGCACCGGCTCGCCCACCGGCTCCATCCGGTCGGGCGCGGTCTTCGGCCGGAAGCGCGGCCGCACCGGGCTGGTCCGGCGCTTGAGCATGTGGGTCTTGAAGCGAAGGTAATTGATGGCGTTGGCGTCGTCGTCGAAGCGGGTGATCTTCTCGGGCGGGATGGGGCGCCCCACCCGCAGCACCAGCCGCGAGTGGCTGCGCCGGAGCAGCTCGTGCGGCAGCAGGGCCGTGCGCAGGCTGGGGTGGATGAGCCCGGCCAGCTGGAACATCATGCTGTTGCGCCCCTCGAAGAACACAGGCACCACCGTGGCGCCGGTCAGCCGCACCAGCGCGGCCACGCTGGGATGCCAGGCCGGATCCGAAACCGCGCGCGCGCCCAGCCGCAGGTGCGAGACCGTGCCGGCCGGGAAGACGCCCAGCGCGCCCCTGGCCTGCAGCCAGCGCAGGCAGGCCTTGAGCGGCCCGATGTTGCTCTGGGTGGCCCCGGCGCCGCCGAACGGGTTGACCGGGATGATCCAGCTGGCCAGCTCGGGCACCCGGCGCAGCAGGTGGTTGCCCATCAACCGCACGTCGGGCCGTCGCCGGGTCAAGAGGTCGCCCAGGATGACGCCCTCGATGGCGCCGAACGGATGGTTGGCCACAACCACCAGAGGCCCGTCGCTGGGGATCTTCTCGCGGTCCTCGTCGCTCAGCTGATACTGGATGTCCAGCACGTTGAGCACGGTGGGAAAGTAGTTTCCCTGGTGTCCGCGCGACTCGGCGTACAGGCGGTTGATGCGCGAGAGTGACAGCACCCGCTCGACCGGATGCTCGACGAACCGGAACAGGGTGCGTCCGACCGGCCCCCGGATCGCTTCCTTGAGATCGATGAGCCTGGCCTCGTTCAGCATGGGCACCTCGCGCCTGTGTCGTTTCGCCGACCGTACAGGGGCGCGATGGCATCGCCGCACCGGCTGGGTGTCGAGATGACGACAGAACTGTTGCCGCCGGTACGGTCCGGACCCACGTTCTGTCAGGACCACCAGGGGGGGAGGCGCTCATGGCGGAACGGAGCAGTGGCAGCGGAGTGACGGGAATCGTCGCCATCGTGGCGATCGTGCTGCTGGTAATGATGGGCTTCTTCGTGATGCGCGGTTACCGCCGCGGCGGTGGCGGGGATCGGCCCGGGGTGAGAGGCAACATCGAGTTCAAGGCTCCGACGGGCCAGACCGCCCCGTCCGGCCAGCCTCCCGCCCACTGACGACCTACGCGCCAGGGGGCCCCGGAACGCCGGCCGCCGTTCTGGCGGGCGGGGGGGTACAGCTGTGCCCGGGCGCCCTCGGCGCAACGCAGCCTGAGACCGGGGGCCGCCGGGACCGACGTCGGTCTGTGACGGGAAGCTCGTCGTGGTGCGGTCGTATCGGGCTACACTGTGGGCCTAGGTAGCCAATATGTCCCTTATCAACACCGAAGAGGCCGCCAAGCGGCTGGCCAGGGTGATCCTCTCGGACATCGAGATCTACAACACCGACAAGATCCGGGCGGGGCTGGATCTGCGGCGTGAGATCGACGAGGGCGAGAGGCTGTTCCGTTCGCGGGTCGCGCCCGAGCTCGCCTCGCTGTATGCGCTGGCGGTGTCGCAGAAGGGACTGGGCGGCGGACACGCTGTGACCACGCCGCTGGTCGAGGCGGTGGCCGGGCCTGGCTCGCGCCTGGACGCCGACGGCGGTCTCATCACCACCGCCGAGGGCGCGCGCCGCCTGGCCGGTTCGATCCTGCTCGAGATCCAGGACCACGTCGGCAAGCTGACCGACGGCGCGGTCCTGCGCTTCGAGATCCAGGAAGGGCGCGCCAGCTTCGAGGGGCGCGTGATCCCCGCGCTGTCGTCGGTGTTCGACGAGATGCTGGCGGACATGGGTCTGGCGCAGGGGCCGGCCGACGAGGAGCTCGAGCTGCCCACGCCGCCCCCGGTGCCGGCGCGGCAGTCGTCGCCGTCGTGGCCGACAACGGGCGGGCAGCCCCAGCGGCCGTCTCCGTCTCTGTCGCTGTCGTCATCCTCGTCATCATCATCCTGGGCGCAGCCGGCCGCGGCTCAATCCTGGGCGCAGCCGGCGCGGAACAACACGCCGCCGTCCTGGTCGGAGGAGACGCCCGCGGCGCCTTCCAGCCGCTGGGCTCCGCCGCCGGCAGCGCCGCCCGCTGCGCGGTCGTGGGCGCAGACGCCGGCGCCTGCGCGCCCGCCGTCGACCTGGGGACAGACGCCCTCGCCGGCACAGATGCCCGCCTCCTGGGTGCAGTCGCAGCGGCCCACTCCCGCGTCTCCGCTGCCGCCGGTGATGGCCGCGGGGCGCGCCGCACGGCCGACGCCCGCGCGTGGTCTGCCCACCGTCACCGGCCGGACCACGC
>JBKPRZ010000867.1:0-5742 GCA_046734815.1 Myxococcota bacterium
TGGGGGCGTCGGCGCCTGGTCGGGGGCGGCGTCGGACGGGGCCGGGACCACCACCATCGCGTCGGGCGCCTGCTGCGTCCCCGCGTCGGGGGGCGCGGCCGGCGGCGGCGCGGGCGGCATCGGGGAGCTGCCGGTGGATCCCGGCGCCACGCTGCCCTGGCAGGCGAGCGCCAGCATGGCCAGAGCGCCGAGCGCGAGAGGTGTCCGATGCGAGCCTGGGTGAGCCGTGGTCATGTCGATGTCCCTCGGGGATCGAAGCCGTTTCCGTTTCATACAGCAACTGCGGTCAGGCTGCCGAGATCCGGCAGGTGGCACGCCGTGCCGCACGCTTTGTTCCGGGCGGCGCCGCCGGGCGGAGGTGTTAGAAGAAGCCCCCGGCCGTGAAGGAATCACGCACGCCGGTGTTGAGATCACCATGTCACCCGAGCCCGCAACCACAGTCCCGCCCGCAGCGGTACCAGAGGTCCGTCGCTTGCGCGACCTGTCCGCCCAGCAGTGGCGATCCGGCACCGCCGCCTGGCTGGGCTGGACCTTCGATGGGCTCGACATGCACCTTTACACGCTGGTCTACGCCCAGTTCGTGGCCCAGCTGCTGGGCGCGAGCAGCAGCCGCGACCCCAGCGTCGGGCGGTACGCCAGCATCATCCAGGGCGGATTCCTGCTGGGCTGGGCGCTGGGCGGCTCCTTCTTCGGCCGGGTAGGGGACCGGATCGGCCGCAGCCGGGCGCTGTCGCTGACGGTACTGACCTACGCCGTGTTCACCGGACTGTCCTGCTTCGCCCAGACCTGGTGGCATCTGCTGCTGTTCCGCTTCCTGTCCGCGCTCGGCATCGGCGGCGAGTGGGCGGTGGGCGCCTCGCTGCTGTCCGAGACCTGGCCGCGCCGCTGGCGCCCCTGGATCGCGGCCGTGCTCCAGAGCGGGGTCAACGTGGGCATCTTGCTGGCGGTGTTCTCCAATTTCATGATGGCCGGGATCACCGCCACGCAGCCGCGCTGGATCTTCGTGGTGGGCGTCTTGCCCGCGCTGCTGGTGTTCTGGATCCGCCGGGCGGTGCCCGAGACCGAGGAGTGGCACGCCGCCTCCGCCGCCGCCCGCGGGCGACAGCCGCCCATCCGCGACCTGTTCCGGGGCGCGGCCCGGCCGGTCACCATCCTGGTCATCCTGGTTTGTGCTCTGTCGCTGACCGCCCACTGGGCGTTCATGTTCTGGCACCAGATCCAGTTCAAGAACCTGCCCGATGTGATCGTCCAGAGCGTCGCCGCCCGGAACGCCTGGGGGACCAAGTTGCTGTTCCTGGTGATGGTCACGTCGATCGTGGGCAACTTCGTCGCCGCCGCGCTGGCCCGCCGGCTGGGCTACCGCAAGGTGATAGCCGGGATGTTTCTGGCCTATCTGCTGTCCATGGTGGCCGCCTACGGCAAGGACCGTCCCGGCCAGCAGCTGTTCTGGTGGCTGCTGGGGCCCGGCCTGTTCCAGGGCGTGTTCGCCCTGTTCACCATGTACGTGCCGCCGCTGTTCCCGACCCTGCTGCGCACGACCGGCGCCGGCTTCTGTTACAACATCGGCCGCATCGTCTCGGCCGCCGGGGTGGTGTTCTTCGGTCTGTTCCAGCAGGTGGGAGACTACCGGCGCACGTTGCTGTACGCCGGTCTGCTGTTTCTCCCCGCCGCGGCCGTGGCCTGGCGGTTGCCCGAGCTGAGCGACGACGCCCCGCTCGCCGCCGACCCGGCCCCCGCCCTGCTGGACTGACGGGGCCGGCGAACGGCCGCCTCACAGACAGTTGATGTGGACCTTTCTGACCGAGCTGACGATGCACCCCCCGCTGCCATCGACCGAACATTCGGTGGCGTCGTCCGGCTCGCTGCCGCAGGCGTTGCCGTCGAGCTCGAGCTCATCGAACTGACATCGGCCGTCGCCGGTGGGTGAGCAGCCGTCGTGAATGACCTTGGGACTGTTGACCGTGTTTCCGTCGCAGTTCCAGTCGCCGTTCCCGTTCGAGCGCGGCTCGGGCTGGGGGCTGTTCTTCAGCCCGCCCGGGAACTGCGGCTTGTCCTCGCAGCGGGTGGCGCCACATTGCTGGCAGCGGTTGCAGTCCGTCTCCTTGAACCGGCCATTGGCGCAGACGCGTTCCTTGTTGTTCGAGCAGCTGTCGCGGCAGGGCTGGCAGCGGTTGTTGCCATCGCATCCCAGGCCGCCGCCGCAGGGCGACCCACCCGAGCAGCAGACCTGTCCCTGGCTGCCGCAGTCGGGCTGGCAGGTCCCGTTCCGGCAGGTGCCGGCCTGGTTGTTCACCCGGCAGCTGTCGTTGCTGGTGCCCACGCAGCGGTTCTGGGCGGCGTTGCAGGTCTGGCACTGGCCATTGCACGAGTCGCAGCACTCGTTGGTCGAGATGCACCGGTTGCCGCACACCCGCGTGCCCGAGGGGACCTGGCAGGTGCCGCCTCCACCGGTGCACCGTTCGCAGGCACCGCAGGTCTCCGCACAGCAATGGCCGTCGGTGCAGCGGTTCGACAGGCACTGCCCGGCGTTGTCACACCCCGAGCCGTTGCTGCGCTTGCAGTCGGGATCGTTCTGGCAGCCCGAGGGGCACTGACCGTCGGCGTCCCCGCACCGGCGCGGCGACTCCGCGCACTCGAACGTGCACTGGTCCGCGTTGCCGCGGCCCTCCCGGATGGTGTCACGGTCGCTCTTGCAGGCGTTCTGGCGCCGGGTGCACTCGGCGACCGGCTCGCATTTTTCACCCTGCTCGACCACGCCGTTACCGCACTTGGGCTGGCAGTCGTTGTCGTTGTTGGCGTTGCAGGCACCGGGGCAGCAGTCGTCGTTCGACGCGCACTGGGTCTGCTGGCGCGAGTTCTCGCAGACCGCCTTGCAGGTGCCGGCATTCTTCAGCTCGCGCAGCTGGCAGCCCATGTTCGGGCAGCGGTCCGGGCAGCTGGAAAGCGGATCGCAGGTCTCGCCGGGCTCCTTGACGTTGTTGTTGCACTTGACGCCGCAGTCGCTGTCGTTGGTGCTGTTGCAGCCGGGCGGACAGCAGTCGTCGCCTGACTGGCAGGTGGTCTGCAGGCGGTCGTTCACACACTGGGCCTTGCAGGTGCCGGCATTGATCAGCTTGCGCAGCTGGCACTCGTTGGGCGGGCAGGCGTCCGGGCACGAGGAGAGGGGATCACAGGTCTCGCCGCTCTCCTTGAACCCGTTGTCACAGACCGCCATGCAGTCGGCGTCGTTGCCGGCGTGGCAGCCGGGCGGGCAGCAGCCGTCGCCGGGCATGCAGGCGCTCTGCAGGCGGTCGTTCACGCACTCGGCGGTGCAGGTGCCAGCGTTGATCAGCTTGCGCAGCTGACAGGCCTCGGCCGGGCAGGTGGTCGGACAGGAGGCCAGTGGGTCACAGGTCTCGTTGCCCTCCTTCGTCCCGTTGCCGCAGACCACGGCGCAGTCGTTGTCGGTGTCGACCGTGCAGCTGGCCGGACAGCAGCCGTCGTCGTTCTTGCACGTGGTCTCGAGGCCCGCTTCCTTGCAGGTCGCCGTGCACTCGGCGGCCGATCCCTCCAGCGTGAACTTGGTGCAGGCCCGGTTCGGGCAGCTGGCCGGGCAGGAGGCTGGCGGATCGCACTGCTCCCCCGGTTCCAGCACGTCGTTACCGCATTGCGAGACGCAGTCGGGATCGCTGGCCGCCGTGCATCCGACGGGGCAGCAGCCATCCTTCTTTTCTGCCTCGCACGTGTTCCCGCAGACCTTGGGTTGGGTTGGATCCGCGGTCGGACCATCCGCGGGTCCACGGCCGGCGCCACCGGTGGCGCCGCCGGCCCCGCTCACGACGCCGCCAGCGCCGCCGGGCGGCTCGCTGTACTGCGGCGGCTGGCTCAGACAGGAGGCCGCAAAGGCCGCCCACAGGAAGGTTCCGGCGAGAATGTATTTCGGGAGGGGCCCGCGATTGGTCATAACTTGCTCCTGCGCCGCGCGGATGGACAGGGACCCGTTTACAACCTCCATCAGGCGAGTCGCAACAGGAATGGGGGTCGCATTTCGCCACAGGAGGGATCGCGGCCCCAGCGCGTGAAGGGAATCACGAGGCCCGCGCAGAACCGACACGCGTGCCTCGGGCTGGCGACCGTGGTTCATCTTTTTTCCCGTACGCCGCACGCGGTATCGGCGATCGGGCGGCTCCTTTTTTTTTCGTAAGCCTTTCGCGAGACCGGCAATTGGGCGGCATGTCCTCTCGCATGTCCCCTCGTCTCGTCTGCACCCTGTCGTTGCTGCTGGCCGTCGCCTGCGAGCCCACGCCTCCCGCGCCACCCGATCCCGGCAGCGCGGGCAGCGGCGGTGAGGCCGGTCGCGCTGGCACGGGCGGAGGCCGCGGCGGTGCCGGCGGCGCCGCTGGAAGCGGAGGGAGCGTGCAGCCCGGGCCCGACGCCGCGTCGGGGAATCCGGCGCCGTCGATCGATGCTGGCGCTGCTGCTCCCCCGTCCGAGGTAGACGCGGGCCCGGCCGCGATCCCACCGCCCGCCAGCGGGCAGGGGCCGGTCGCGATGGGCAAGATCGGCTTCTCCCAGGACTTCGAGCAGAACATGGACGGCATGAGCCGCTCGCCGGCGAGCTTGCCCGAGGACCGCATCCAGATCGTCGACGATCCGGTGGGGCAGCGGGGCAAGGTGGTGCGGATCATGTTCAAGGACAACGACAACTTCCGCACCTCGGCGGGCACCCAGCCGCGCAGCTGGTTCTCGGCCGCCAAGGGCTACACCATCCGGCCGGGCAGCACGGTCAGCATCGCCTGGGGCTTCATGTGGGAAAACGTCAACATGAACGCCCACTTCGCGCAGATCATCCGCGACGGCGGCCCGCTGTGGATGTGGGACGTGGACGGCAGCGGCGTGGTCAGCGCCGTGTTTCACCGGGGCAACGGCCGGACCGGCCCGATCATGAAGCTCGAGCCGATGAAGTGGTACGACTTCATGGTGGTGACGGACTACAAGGCCGGCGGGGTGGCGCGCTTTTACGTCAACGGCAAGATGGTCGGCATGGGGACCGGCGATGGCGGCGCGGCCGCCCGCTGGGACTGCGGCATCTACACCCGCGCCGGCGCCCACCCGGGCCGCACCGTCTACGTCAGCAACGTCAGCATCGGCGAGCTGTGATGGTTCAGGGCGCGGGCCGCGGGCGGCCGGCGGCCAGCGCCGCCACCTCGGCGTCCGAGAGCGCGCGCCGGTAGACCGCCAGCTCGTCCACCGCGCCGATGAACCGCTGCTTGACCGCATCGGGATCGGCGCCGTTGCTGGCGCCGCCGATGGTGATGGGGCTGTCCCCGTCGGCCGAACGGATGCCGCGCGAGATCTGGCGCGCCACCGGCACACCGTCGACGAAGATTGTCAGTTGCCCCGCTGCCTGCACCATGGCCAGGTGGAACCAGCGGCCGACCGGCGGAGCCGGGTGATACAGCTTGCCGGTCCACAGGTGGCCGGTCACGAGGTTCAGGTCGCCGCGCAGGCCGACGAAGAAGTGGTCCAGCTGGGTCCGACCGATCTGTCGGTTCACCAGGGCGTGGTAGCCCGGTTGCGGCTGGGTCCGCTTGACCCACAGGGCGACGCTCAGCTCGGCGGGACCAGCCAGTGCCAGGCGCGGGTGGGCGCAGGCCAGCCAGCCCGCCCCCTGGAAGGCGATGCCGCCGCCCCGTTTTCCCTCGGTCCAGGCCGACATCGGGTTCATCCAGCGGAGCGCGCAATCGGTACCGTTGCCCGAAC
>JBKPRZ010000868.1:0-2644 GCA_046734815.1 Myxococcota bacterium
ACCCTGACCCGCCCGGCCGAGCGCACGCGGGCCGAGGTGCGGCGGTCGGTCGAGCGGCTGTGCGACAAATACGCGCTGGCCGTCGCCCGCCGCGACCAGGTCACCCTGGGGCGGGTCGAGCGCCTGTCGGCGATGCTGTACCCGGACGGGACGCCCCAGGAGCGGATCTACTGCTGGCCGTCGATGGCCGCCCGGGTCGGTCCCGCCGCGTTCGCCCGGGCCGTGCGCGCGGGCCTGCAGCCCTTCGACCCGCGCATCGGAGAGCTGTGCCCGTGAGCGACGCGCCGCTGGATCTGCTGGCCTTCGGCGCCCACCCCGACGACGTCGAGCTGTGCTGCGGGGGCCTGCTGGCGGCCTCGGCGCGGCGGGGCTACCGCACCGGGATCGTCGACCTGTCGCGCGGTGAGATGGCCACCGCCGGGACGCCCGAGCTGCGCGCGGGCGAGGCCCAGCGCGCCGCCGGCATCCTCGGGCTGACCGTGCGCGAGAACCTCGGGTTCCCCGACGGCTGGATCCACCCCTGGTCGGGTTACGACCTGGAGAGCGAATCGCGGCCCGCCCGCTCGCAGCTGGCCCGCACGGTCGAGGTGCTGCGCCGTCTGCGCCCGGCGGTGGTGCTGATCCCCTGGACCCACGAGCGCCACCCCGACCACGAGGCCACCTCGGCGCTGCTGACCAAGGCCCTGTTCTTCGCCGGCGTGGGCAAGTTCGTCACCTCACCCGAGCAGCCCAAGTTCACGCCGCTGCAGGTGCTCCGCTACCCCATGCGCTACGAGCTGGAGCCGAGCTTCGTGGTGGACATCTCCGAGGCGGCCGAGCAGAAGGCCCAGGCCATCGCCGCCCACGTTACCCAGCTGGGTCGCGGCGGCGCGCCGGTGCCCGGCACCTTGATCGGATCGCCGCTGACCTTGGACGCCTTCGAGGCGCGCGACCGCTATTACGGGGCGATGATCGGCGTGCGCGCGGGCGAGCCCTACCTGGCCCGCGGACCGCTGGGCCTGACCGATCCGATCGCGCACTTTCGCGCCAACGCCTTCCCGGGCGCGCTGTTCTTCGGGCGACCGAGATGACTCTCAAGATCGGCATCGTCTGCTACCCGACCTTCGGCGGCAGCGGCGTGGTGGCCACCGAGGTGGGCCTCGCCCTCGCCCGCCGCGGCCACCGCGTGCACCTGCTGAGCTACGACGTGCCCAGCCGTCTGGACCGCTTCGTCGAGAACCTGGTCTTCCACGAGGTGGCCACCCGGTCCTACCCGCTGCTGGACGACGGGGCCTACACCCTGTCGCTGGCCTCGAAGATCGTCGAGGTCAGCCGCTACGAGGGGCTGGACCTGCTGCACGTGCACTACGCCGTCCCCCACGCCACCAGCGCCTACCTCGCGCGCCAGATCCTGGGGCCGGGATCGCCGCGCATCGTGACCACCTTGCACGGCACCGACATCACCCTGGTGGGCAGCGATCCCAGCTTCTTGCCCATCACCCGCTTCTCGATCATGGAGAGCGACGGGGTCACCACGCCGTCCAGCTACCTGCGCGCCGCCACCTACGACCGGCTGGATGTCCCGCCCACCGTGGGCATCGAGGTGATCCCGAACTTCGTGGACACCGACCGCTACGCGCCCGGCCCGCGCCGCCCGCTGGACGAGCTGGTGGGGTCGGCGGTCCTGCCCGCCGGCGGCCCCGAGCGGCCCGCGGTGCTGGTGCACGTGTCGAACTTCCGCCCGCTGAAGAAGGTGGACGACGTGGTCCGCATCTTCGCCGAGGTCCAGCGGGTGCGGCCTGCGGTGCTGCTGCTTGTCGGCGACGGCCCCGAGCGCTCGCGGGTCGAGGCGCTGGCCCGGCAGCTGGGTCTGCACCACGCGGTGGTGTTCGTGGGCAAGATGCTCTCGTTCGTCGAGCTTCTGCGGGCCAGCGACGTGTTCCTCATGCCGAGCGAGAGCGAGAGCTTCGGCCTGGCCGCGCTGGAGGCCCTGAGCTGCGGCGTGCCGGTGGTCGCTTCCGACGTCGGCGGCATCCCCGAGGTGGTGACCGACGGCGAGGTCGGCTACCTGGCCCGGGTGGGGGACGTGGCGGTGATGGCCGACCGGGTGCTGCGGATCCTGGGCGACGCCGACCTGCGCGCCCGGCTGTCGCACGCCGGCCGGGCCCGGGCGCTGGCCCACTTCGGGTTGCAGCCGGCAATCGATCGTTATGAGGCGCATTACCGGCGGGTGCTGGCCAGCCCGCGCCGCGGATAGCCGGGGCGAAGCTGACATTCGTGTCCCGATCCGGTCGCGCGGCGGCGCGACGGAGGGCCGGATCACGCACGGCCTCGTCCTTGCACACACCCGCGCCCATGCGAAATCACACGACGAAGCTGGCAATATGGGGGGCCTTGTTCGCGCTGGCCGCGACGGGCTGTTCGGAGGGGAACCTGGACTCCGGCGGCGCCGAGAAGGGCCCCGGCACCGGGGCGCCCGGCCCGTCGAATCCGGGCACCCCGCCCCCGGCGTCGTATCCACCCCCGGGCGCGATGGGCGGTGGAGGCTCGGGCGGCAGCGCCGGAACCGGCGCGCCGGCGCCCACGCCGCCCGGCCCGACTGCACCCCCCGGCATGACCCCCCCGCCGGCGCCGCCGCCCGCGGGAATGCCGCCCGCCCCTGGTG
>JBKPRZ010000869.1:0-4089 GCA_046734815.1 Myxococcota bacterium
CCCATCAACCGCCGCCGCCCATCAACCCGCCGCCGCCATCAACCGGCCATCATCGCCACGCCCTCATTCACGCCCTCATCGCCGACGGCCATCATCGCCGACGGCCATCAGCCGCCGCCGCCCGTCAGCCGCCGCCGCCCGTCAGCCGCCGCCGCCGCGCCAGCCGCTCTTGCCGCTGCTGCTCCCGCTGCTGCTTCCGCTGCTACTCCCACTGCTGCTCCCGCTACTCCCGCTGCTGCTGCCCCCGCCGCCGCTGCTGCTCCCCCCGCCGCTGCTGCTCCCCGCACTGCTGCTGCTCCCCCCGCCGCTGCTGCTCCCGCCACTGCTGCTGCTCGAGCCGGCGTCGCTGTCGTAACTGCTGCCGTGAGCGCTGCTGGTGTCCACCGACCCGCGCCAGCTGCTCTTGCCGCTGCTGCTGCTCTCGCTGCTGCTGCTCCCCGCGCTGCTGCTCCCCCCGCTGCTGCTGTCGCGATCGTTGCTGCTGTCCGGCGCCCCCCGCCAGCTGCTCTTGCCGGTGCCGTTCTCGGCGCTGGCCGAACCGCTGCGCCAGGCGCTGGGCGACGTGCGGCGCGACCCACCGCCGGACGGTCCCGACGAGCCCCCGCCCCCGCCCCCATCGGCGTAACGCCGCCCGTAGCCCGGCTGATAACCCGGGTAATAGTAGTGGACGTAGTTGCGCCGGCACGGCCACCACAGCCCGCCGTGGTACCAGAAGTAGTAATCGGACCACCACCAGGTATCCAGCCCCAGCCCGGCGTACACCTGGTGCTCGCGCGTCGGCTCGTAATAGACGTAGGCGGTGTCGGACGCCACCATCCGGCTGAAGTTGGTGGTCTTCATGGCGGTCTTGTCACCCCGATGCAGCCGCCAGGCCAGCGCGATCTTCGCCGCCGCGACCGGCGGCAGCGGATAATAGATGTCCAGGAACCCCCGCTCCTTGGGCGCCACCGTCAGCACCGGCTCGCCCTCCGACGACTCCGCGAAGGTCGGCTGCCGCGCGTGCCCCCCGTGGAACAGCAACTGCTCGTTGGGGTCGATCTTCCACGGCACCGTGTCGTTCAGGTTGTCCACCGCCAGCCGCAGGTGCACGTAGGTGTCCGGCTGCCCCTCCGGCACCGGCAGCTTCTCGGTGCCCAGCGAGATCACGTGGACCGCGCCCTTGACCGTGTCCGACGGGGTGTCCCCGCCGATGGAATACGACGACACCGGCGGCCCCTCCTCGGCGCCCGCCGGGAAGTCGTCGCGCTGGGCGGCCTGGGTGTGCAGGCAGCCTGCCGCCGCCAGCCCCATCATCGGCAACACGAAACCGATCGCATTTTTCATGGTCGTCCTCGCTCTCCGATCGTGAGCCCGCTCAGAAAAACGACACCGCGACGTCCGCGCCCAGCGTCTTCCACGACTCCTTCGGGTAGTGCGTGAGGCTGGCGTGCATGTCCAGCGCCAGCGCGAAGTGGCGCCGCTGCATCAGCTCGTAGCCGAAGCCGACCAGCGCCGCGGGCTTGCCGATCCCGCCGCTGAAGGACTCGGTGTCCGTCTTCTCGGAGACGAAGCCGAACCCCAACCCACCCCGCACGTAAAAGCGCCGCTCGAAGTGTTTCTGCAAGCCCACCCAGACGATCTCCTGCTTCAGCCACGAGTCCTGGTTGTTCTTCGGGTTGACGCTGCTGGTCCCCGCCCCCTCGTACCCCAGCAGCACCGACAGGTCCCGATCGATCCCCACCCCCGCGCGCGCCACCTGATACGAGATGGCCAGCGCGTTTTCACCCGGTCCGATCAACGCCCCCGGCCCGATCGCGGCGGTGAAGCTGAAGCGGCGGTAGATGCCCTCCGGTTCCTCCACCGCCGAGCCGGTCGGGGTGGGCGCCGGCGCCGTCGGCGTGGGCGCCTGCCCGGTGGCCGTCGGGAAGGGATACTCCATCGGCGGCTGGTCGGCCCAGCGCGGAGGCGGCGGAGGGTATGTCCCCGGTGGCCGCGGGGGCGGGGGCGTATCCGGCGCGGGCGCGACCGTCTGCGCCGTCGGGGCCGGTTTCTCCGTCGGTGGCGCCGCCCATTGCGCCCCGACCGTCGCGGGAAACACGCATAGCAACATGGCAAACCCGGCCAGGGACCCTCGCGTCATGGGTTGGACCTCCTTGCTGAACAACGTCCACCCTATACGCGGCGTCAGCGCACGAGCCCGACGAATTCTATGCTCGGCCGGAAACGCGCCCGTCGTCGAATGCGACACCCCTCGCCTCTGGACGTGCTTCCATTTCCCGAGACTGCGAAGGGCACCTTTGACGAGCCCCTCGAGCACGCTGGTGTCCGCCTGCGACCATGGTCGCCAGGTGCAGTCGACGAGGCCTGCCAGCAGTGCCCCACCGGTGCAGCTACATCCGGCTGCCCCACCAGTGCAGCTACATCCGGTACACCGCCGCCCTGGCCCCGCTTACCACCAGCAGCTCGAGCACCGGCTTGTGGGCAGTTCCGGCGGCGGGTGGTCGAGCAGCTCGGTCCGCCGCCAGTCGGCAGGCTGGCGGACGCGAAATCCGGACGGCTGTCCGCACCGCCGGACGGTCCGCGCTGTCACGGATTTCGCGGAATCCGCGCACACGCCCTCGGCCTGCTGGCACGTCCCTGGCTGCACCACCCGGCATGACCCGTCATCCGGCCGTCGTAGTCCCCGAAGATCGAAGCGACCGCTATCCACCGAGGCGCATCGAGCCTCCATTCGCAAGCAGGAGCCGCGCCGCTCCTGAAGCACCCGCGATCCGCGCACCCCGCCTCCTGGACACGGTCCGCTCCGCATTGCGCACCCGGCACCTTAGCCCGAGGACCGAGACCGCCTACGTGGGGTGGATCCGCCGGTTCATCCTGTTTCACGGCAAGCGTCACCCCGCCACGATGGGCGAGTCGGAAGTGGGCGTGTTTCTCTCGTCCCTGGCGCGCGAGCGTTCGGTCAGCGCCAGCACCCAGAACCAGGCCCTGGCAGCGCTGCTGTTCCTGTACGCCCACGTGCTGGGTCGCAAGCTGGCCTGGATCGACGGGGTCGCGCGCGCCAAGATGCCCGAGCGTCTGCCTGTCGTCCTCGCCCGAACCGACGTCCAGACCTTGCTTTCGCGCCTGCAGGGCCCTGCCGCCTTGGTCTGCCGGCTCCTGTATGGAAGCGGACTTCGGCTGACCGAAGCGTTGACGTTACGGGTGAAAGACGTCGACCTGGACAGGTGCGAGATTCACGTCCGCGACGGGAAGGGCCGCAAAGATCGTCGAACCATGCTCCCCCAGACCTGCGCCCAGCCGCTGCGGCGCCATCTGGAGCGCGTCCGGGAGATCCACCGGCTCGACCTGCTCGAGGGCGCGGGCCACGTCGCCCTGCCCGATGCCCTTCGCATGAAGTACCCAGCCGCTCCGAGCGAATGGCGATGGCAGTGGGTATTTCCGGCCACCCGGCACTACAAGGATGATCGCACCGGCGAGATCAGGCGCCATCACCTGCACGAGACCGTCATCCAACGCGCCGTCCGCGAAGCCGCCCGCAAAGCCGACATCCCCAAAGCCGTCACCCCTCACGTCTTCCGCCACAGCTTCGCCACCCACCTGCTGGAAGACGGCTACGACATCCGGACCATCCAAGAACTGCTCGGCCACAAGGACATAGCGACCACCATGATCTACACCCACGTTCTCAACCGTGGCCCCGCCGGCGTTCGCAGCCCTCTCGATCGTTGACCCCTCAACCGCCCCCGCCCACCCCACCCCACCGCACCTCACCGCTCACCGCCTTTCCCGGAACTCTTCGTACGTTATTCGACACCGCCCACCCAGCCGCCCAGCCCCTCCCGGCCACGCACCCACGCCGCAAACCGCAATGATATCCCTCCTTTCCCCCGCCCCCGCTCGCCCCTGTCCACCCCTACGCCGTGCTACCTTCTGCAGCTGAATTCAAAGTTAGCGAGACGAGCGTGGATCACGTAGCTCTGATGAACGACACGAAGTGGGAGGAGATTCGCCTCGCCATGTACGGCCTCGGCGAGTTGCATCCCAAGTGGCGGACGCGCGACCGGGAGACCGGGTTCGTGTCGCCTTGGGACGGCGAATGGTTCTATCATT
>JBKPRZ010000870.1:0-4851 GCA_046734815.1 Myxococcota bacterium
GGCTACAACACAGCGCTGCCCTTCGCCGTCGACAACGCCTACGGGACCACGCAGTCGATGAAGCGCTTCATCGATGCCGCCCACCAGAAGGGCATCGCCGTGATCATGGACGTGGTCTACAACCACTGGGGCCCCGAGGGCCTGCGCGATTCCCTGGGGCGCTTCGACGGTTTTTTCCTCAACGACAAGGAGGGCATCTACTTCTACGAGGACAACCGGGCGGCCACGCCCTTCGGCCCGCGGCCCGACTACGGCCGCGGCGAGGTTCGCCAGTACATCCGTGACAACGCCATGACCCTGCTGGACGAACTGCGCGTCGATGGCCTGCGCCTCGACTCCACCGTCAACATCCGCCGTGGCCAGGGCGGCATCGACATCCCCGACGGCTTCACCCTCCTGCGCTACCTGGGTGAGGAGAAGCGGCGCACCTCGCCCTGGAAGATCCTGATCGCCGAGGATCTGCAGAACGAGGCCTTCATCACTCGAGACGCCCTCTTCGGCGGCATGGGCCTCGACAGCCAGTGGGACTCCTGGGGCGCCGGGCGCATCCGAGACCTGCTGTTTTCGCCCAGCGACGACGCCCGCCGCGCCAGCTCCCTGGGCGAGGCGGTGACCAAGAGCTACAACGACGCGGGCCCCTTCCAGCGGGTCATCTACAGCGAGAGCCACGACGAGGCGAGGACGCAGCGGATCACCGACCGGGTGGCGCCGGGCAACGCCGAGGGCTGGCTGGCCCGCAAGCTGTCGTCGCTGGGGGCAGCCGTGGTGCTCACGTCACCTGGCATCCCCATGATCTTCATGGGGCAGGAGTTCCTGGAGTTCCAGCGCTGGCACGACGGAACCGATTTCGCGCTCGACTTCGGGCGCATCGGCCGGCAGCGCGGCTTCGTCGACCTCTACGGCCGGCTGATCAAGCTGCGGCGCAACTTCGACAACAACACGCGCGGTTTGCGCGGCGGATCCACGAACCTGTTTTATGCCAACGACCCCGATGGAGTGCTGGCATACCACCGCTGGGACCAGGGCGGTGCAGGCGACGACGTGGTGGTCGTCGTCAATGTCAAGAACCGCGTGCATCCCAGCTACAACATCGGGTTTCCTCGTTCCGGCACCTGGTTTCTGCGCTTCAACTCCGACTGGAGCGGCTTTTCGCCGGATTTTTCCAACGTCGGCTACAACACGACCGCGGGCCCGGGCGGAAATCAGGGCATGCCTTTCAACGGCAATGTCGGCCTGGGGCCGTACAGCGTGTGCATCTACAGCCAGTAGCCGTCGCGCTCACGACCATCGTGCCGCTTGCTCAGGGCAGGCGCCCCGGCGGCGGGGGATACAGGTACCAGCTCTTGGCCGCGAGCTCGTCTTCGCTCGCCTCACGTGCGCCCTGGGAGATGGTCCACCGCCAGTGCCGGCGGATGTCCTCGTCCTCCACCTTCACGGGCTCGATCTGGACGTGCAGCGGCTCGCCCGCCTCGACGGTGAAGGGGCTGCGCAGGGGGAAGGCCATCTGGCTCCAGTGTGTCTTCCGGGAGAACGGGCCCGTTCCAAATCCGATCCCCTCGGCCAGGTCGGCGTCGAACCAGCCGATGATACCTTGAGCGGTCACCGGCTCGGCGAAGCGCGCCGACCCCGCGAGAACCCGTGGGGTCTCGTAGCAGGTCAACATGTCCAGCTCGCCGAGAGGGATCACGGTTCTGGCCACCTGCTCGGGCTTGAGCTTCCGGGTCTCGGTCCGCGCAAAGGAGCTGGCCGACAGCAATGAGAAGTCGATCCCGAAGGGACTGCTGCTGAAGTACGCGTAGCGGTCGTGAAAGGCCGGATCGGTCACCAGGGCAGCGTGAAACGTGAGCCGGCGCGGGATCATGATGCCCCCCGCGCGAAGGTAGCGGTCCCGCGCCCTCAGGAGCGGCTCCAGCATCGATTCATTGAAGACGAAGTGCCCCATCCACTCCGATACGATCACGTCCACCGGTGTCGGCAAGTTCACTTCGTCGTCGCAGAAGAACTCGATGCGATGAAAGCCGTTGGCTCGCGCGACCGCCTGCGCCGCCACCACCATCGAAGATCGGTCCACCGCGTAGATGCGCCTGGCCCCGGCCCGATGGCAGAAAAACGCCAGGATTCCCGTCCCGCAGCCGAAGTCCAGGACCGTGTGCTCGGGGCGGACCACCGCGCGGACCGCCTGCTCGAAGGACAGCGTCCGGACGCTGTCCGAGAGCATGAATTGATGAATGGAGAGATCGGCGTAAGACGACAAACAACCAAGGTACCAGGGCCGACACAGCGATCACCAGCCCGGGCGCAGGCGCGTCAGGACGACGCCCTGAGGTCTTGCTGAGGTATACTGCCACGACCTCGTTGCCGACCCACCGCCTCGAAGCCAAGGACACCGCCGGCCGCATGCTCGGGAACAGGGCCGCATGATCGGGGAGGCCGCGCGGGTTCGTAGCTTGCGGGAGTCGGTGATCCGGGGGATGTCCCGGGTCGCGGCCGAGCACGGCGCCATCAACCTGGCGCAGGGGTTTCCGGACTTCCCCGCGCCGGAGGTCCTGAAGGAGGCGGCGGTCCGGGCGATCCGTGCAGACGTCAACCAGTACGCGATCACCTGGGGCGCGCGCCGGCTGCGGGAGGCGGTGGCGCGCAAGTACGCCGCCCACTACGGGATGGTCTTCGATCCGGAGACGGAGGTGACCATCACCTGCGGCGCCACCGAGGCGATGATGGCGGCGCTCCTGGCCCTGCTCGAGCCGGGTGACGAGGTCATTCTGTTCGAGCCGTTCTACGAAAATTACGGCGCCGAGGCGGCGCTGTGCGGGGTGCAGCCCCGCTACGTCCCGCTCATGCCGGGCCAGCCCCTGGACCTCGACCGCCTGGCGGGGATCTTCGGCCCTCGCACCCGCGCCGTCATCGTCAACAGCCCCGCCAACCCGAGCGGCCGCGTCTTCGACCAGCAAGAGCTGGAGGCGATCGCGGCGCTGTGCCAGCGGCACGGGGCCTGGGCGCTGACCGACGAGATCTACGAGCACATCCGCTACGGAGTCCGGCACGTGCCGATCGGCAGTCTTCCCGGGATGCGAGAGCGGACCGTGACCATCAGCGGCGCCTCCAAGACCTTCAGCATCACCGGCTGGCGGATCGGCACCGTTGTGGCATCCGCCGCGGCCAGCGGCGCCATCCGGAAGGTGCACGACTTCCTCACCGTCGGCGCGCCCGCACCGCTGCAGGAAGCGGTCGCGGATGCCATGGACACGCTGGGGGCCGACTACTACGCCGGGCTCGAGCGCGCGTACCTGGGCCGGCGGCAGATCCTGTTCGACGCTCTGGTCGCCGCGGGGTTCCGCGCCACCCTCCCGGAGGGGGCCTACTACATCCTCGCCGACTACACGGGGCTGTCCAGGCTCGACGACGCTGCCTTCGCCCTCTGGCTGGCGCGGGAGCGCGGGGTGGCGGCGGTCCCCGGGTCCAGCTTCTTCCGCCCCTCGCCCGAGCCGCCGCGTATCGTGCGTTTCGCTTTTTGCAAGAGCGAGGCCCTGCTGGTCGAGGCGGCCGCCCGCCTCGCCGGGGGAGGCGGGCGTGGCGCGGTGGACGTCCAACGGTGAGTCACACGATCACCGGCGTAGCTCGTGCAGGCGCAGGGGGCCTTCGCTGGCGATCGCCCGGAAGCGGGAGAAGCCGGCTTGACGGGCCAGGGTCTGGAGGTCCATGTCGGTGGAGGTCGACAGCCGGGCGGCGCGCGGCGGGCCGGGCGGCTCGATCAGCAGGCAGGCGCCCTCGGGAACCAGCGCGTTGCGGATCGCGTTCAGCACGCGGCGCGGCTCGGGGTGGCGCGCGCGCAGCGCCTCGGCGGTGATCAGGTGAAAGCGGGCGCGGGGCAGCTTCCGCGAATCGTCGACGGCGAAGCGCACCCGCCCGTCGAGGCCGGCGGCGCGGGCCAGCTGGCGCGCGCGCGCGATGGCGGCGGGATCTTCGTCGTGTCCGACCACCGTCGCCTGCGGGATGGCCTCGGCCAGCGCCAGGCAGGCCAGCCCCCAGCCGCAACCCACCTCCAGGGCCGAGCCGCCGCCGGACAGCATGCGGGCGATGGGGGCGGGGATGTTCTGCCAGGCCGCGGCCCACAGAGCGCCCAGGTGGTGGTCTGCGTTTTCGCTGGCCCTGCTGCTGGTCATCATCGTCGTTCGCGTGCGCGCGCCTCCTTCTTTACTCGCGTGACATCGGGAGGAACAGTGTTCCTCCTCGGACGCGATCACAGGGGCTCGTAGCTGCAGAAGGTGCCGGTGCGCACGGTGCGATCCAGGTAGGCGCCCAGCGGGGGGATCGCCTCGCCGATCTTCTTGATGGCGCCGCGGATGCGGCGCTGGACGTTGGTGCGCGCGCGCTCGGCGGCGCCGCCCACCCGGCGCGCGCGGCCGCCCAGCCCCACGCCCTGGGCCAGCTCGTGGGCGATAACGGAACGTTCCTCGCGCGCGCGGCTGGCCCGGGCCGGGTCGCCGAACGACTCGGCCTCGGCGATCTCGTCGTCCAGCTCCTCGATGCGCGCGCGGTAGTCGGCCATGGCCTCGGCGTCCAGCGCCTCGCCGGCGTCGCCGGCCAGCCCGCCGTCGTCGCCGCTGCCCGACAGCGCCAGCACGTGGAATTCGCGGCCCGGCTGCGCGCACAGCTCGGCCAGCATCTGCACGCCGCGGCTGTCCTTCAGCCGGCAGACCGCCTCGCCCGAGCGCACGGTCCAGTATTCGCCCTCGCGCACGAAGGAGAAGGCCGGCGCGCCGGGCAGCGCCGCGGGCGTCGCGCGCGCCGGTGCGGGCGCGGGGGGCTGCAGCTCGGCCAGCCGCTGCGGGAACGTCTCCAGGCCCAGAG
>JBKPRZ010000871.1:0-6702 GCA_046734815.1 Myxococcota bacterium
CCGGCGACCAGCGCGGTCACCCCGCCCTGGGCGTCCAGCCAGGCCGGCCATTCGACCGCCGCCACGGCCCGCCGGTGCACCGGCGCGATCCCGGCGCCGAAAACGCCCTCCGCCGGCACCGCCGGCGCGACCACCTCCAGCGCCATCCCGCAGATCGGACAGCGCGTGGGCACGGGCGCGACCACCTCCGGGTGCATCGGACAGGCCAGCCGGCCTCGCGTTCCGCCGCTCTCGCCGACTCCGCGCGGCCGGGACACCAGCGCCCACACCG
Source organism: Myxococcota bacterium (assembly GCA_046734815.1). Lineage (GTDB taxonomy): Bacteria > Myxococcota_A > Polyangia > Fen-1088 > Fen-1088 > CAVYGB01. The sequence goes on from JBKPRZ010000871.1 coordinate 272, forward strand.
CCGCCGCGGCCACCAGGAGCAACACAGCGGAGCGCGCGGCGGCGATCACGGGTGGATGCGCACGATGGCGCCCCGCGAGGGGACGTCGTCCGGGTCGAGCACGAAGAGCAGGTAGTGCCCCGGGGGCACCCACCCGTCGGAGGCGACCGTCGCCCGCACGCCATCGGGCGTGCGCTGGAAGGGGATCTCGACGAACCGCTGGTTCTGGTCGAAGGAGTGGGTGACCGAGGCGACCCGGATGGCGGTGATGCGGGCGATGGTCGCCGAACTGCTCAGGGTGAACGGCTGGTCGTAGACCACCTCGGCGGGCGCGCCCAGCAGGGCTGGACGCGGCTTGAACCAGTAGTCGGGATAATAGACCTCGGCATTGTTCTGGATGGAGGTCAGACCGCCGCCCTCGCCGCCGCCCGCCGCGATCACCCGGCCGTCGGGCAGCAGCAGCGCCGACGAGTGGTACAGGCGCATGACCGCCGCCGCCGGGAGCAAGGTCCAGGCCTTCCCGTCGAAGACCTCGGCGGGCGTGGCGGCGCCGCTCATGGCGGTGAACCCCGGCGCGGAGCTGCCGCCGGTGATCAGCACCCGTCCGTCGGGCAAGAGGGTGGCGTTGTGCTGGCGCCGGCCGATCGTCATCGGCGGGTGTTCGCTCCACACCCACGGCGACGCCCCCAGGTCCACGGAGGACACCCGCTTGGTCGGCGGTGGTCCAGCGGGATCGAGGCCCCCGCCGCCGAACACCAGGGCGGTGTGGTTGATCAGAACCGCGCTGCCGTAGTCGCGCAGCAGCCCGCCCGGCGAGACCGGCCCCGCTGTCCAGGCGCCCGCCCCGCTGGTGTCGAGAAGCCAGGCATCCGCGTCCGGCCCCACCTTGGCGACCTTTGCACCCGGCAGCGCGAACATGAAGGGGTACAGCTGGACGCCGTGGGGTGCGGCGTCGGTCGCGCCGGTGAGCGGCCGCAACACACCGAGCGCGGGATCGTAGACTTCGGGCAGGAGGTTGGGGGCGTAGTTGATGTCGAGGCTGCCCGAGATCACCAGCGCCCGGCCGTCCGAGAGCGCCGTGACCGTGGGGTACCAGCGCGAGGCGCTCATGGCCGGCAGCGCGCGCCAGGGCTGAGCGCCGGCGGGATCGAAGACGCTGAGGTTGTCGACCCCCACGCCGTCGTGACCCGGGCTGGCTCCCAGCGGATCGTCGTGCCCCCCCGCCGCCAGCAAGGTCCCGTCCGGCAACAGCGCGTGCCCCGCGCAGAACAGGTCGTACCCCGGCCCGACCACCGGCCGGGACTGCTCGGTGGTGGGGCTCCATCCGGCCACGTTTCCCAGCCGGTCCCAGTACAGCAGCTCGCCGGTGGTGGGCAGCAGCTGGTCGTGCGTGGCGATGATCCCCCAGCACCACTGCCGGCCCCAGTGCCCGTGCAGGCGGGCCCCCTCGTCGTCGAACACCACCACCCGCGCGACCGCGGGGCCGGCCACCTGCGCGCCCGCGCCGAGGGAGGTGAGCGTGACCTGGAAGGACTCCGACACCTCCGGGGTGAGCTCGTCGCGCCCGGGCGGCTGCACGTGGGTGGTCTCGTCCTGGTCGTCGTCGATCAGCGGGATGACGATGGTCCGCTGCGCCTGGCCGGGGTCGAAGGTGACGGTGCCCGACGCCGCGGCGTAGTCCGCGCCGGCGGTCGCCGTGAGATCGCCCGTGGCGTAGGCGACGGTCGCGGCGCTGGAGATGTCGCCTTCGCGGATCAGGGTCAGCGCCACCGATCCCTGCCCCTCCTCGGCCAGGTAGCTGCGCGCGTCGAACGAGATCCAGCTGGCGCCGGCGCGCAGGAAATTCACCCGCAGGTTGGCCAGATCCTGATTGGCGGCCTCGCCGCTCGAGCGCGCGCCCAGCCAGGCCCGCGCCGCGAAGGGCGCCGCGCCGGGGATCTTCTGGTTGTCGATCACCGTGAACGGTTCTCCGCAAGGCGGCGTGAGCGCCAGGCTGAGGAAGCTTCCGCCGTCGCTCTGCCGCAGCACCACCCGCGCGTGGTGCCACTGGCCGTTGCCGATGTCTGTCACCTTCTCCAGATCCACCTGCCCGATCACCTGCCCATCGTGGTGGATCGAGACGCTGTCGCTGAAGGTCGGCGTGATGTTGGCGTTGCCGATGTCGCCGTCGTTCTTGTAGAGGTCGAATCCCAGCCCGATCGACCCCGCGAACGACGGCTCCTCGGCCGCGCCGGGGGGCGGGACCGCCCCGGCCGGATATTTCGCCGCGTCCAGCAGCGCGAAGCCCAGGCCGTCGGCCCGGCCGCGCGCTGGCACCAGCGCCAGCCGGAAGTCGAAGTCCGCGACGATCACCGGGAAGACGCCCGGCGCCGCGAGGGGGAAGGTGATGCTGTTGTTGTCGAAGACGCCGACCGGGGTGGCCGAGGCCAGCCGCAGGAAGTGATCCGGGTCGGCCGCTCCCGTCCCTCGCAGCGCCAGCAGGCTCGCGAAGGCGGGATCGTTGGTCCCGCGGCTGCACGCAAACGAGGTGCCCGTCGGGCTGTCGCCCGGACAGGCGTTGCCCGCGAAGTCGCTGAAGTCCTGGATGGTGGCGACGCCGGGAACGGCCTCCCCCGGCGCATCGGGCTCGGTGGGAGCATCGGCCTCGGCTCCGGCATCGGGATCCGCGGCCGCATCCAGGCCACAGGCATCCGGTTCCGAGGTGGCAGGGCCGTCGGTCGCGACGGCGGCCCCGCCCGGGCGGATCGCGGCGGCCGACCGGTCAGCGAAGCGCGCGCCCGGCTCGGAACACGCCAGGCTCAGCACCGCCAGCATCGATGAACGCGACCAACGCATCTTCGTGACTGTTCTGCCACAACCCACGTTGCCGTTGTTTTGCCAGAACGGCTCCGTCCGCTCGGTCACCGGCGCGCCATCTCCGCTTCGCGCGGCGGTCTTCGGTTGTTCGCCGCGCGTTCATCTCCCCGCAACAAAGTCGTGGGCGGCAGGCGGGCCAGCTCGTAGAGGCGGCGCAGGAGCGCGTCCTCCACCGGCGATCCCGCGTAGACGTCACTGCCCCCGCCGCGTCCTGGTCACCCCGCGGGCGATGGCAGAGCCGATGGCGCCGGCGGTGAAGCCAGCGTCTCGCTGACCGCGCGCTCGATGGCGGTCGGCTCGAGGCCGAAGGTCTCCCTGAACCGGCGGTCGTCGACGACGTAGGGGCACTCCCACTGATAGGTCATTTCGGCCGCCTCGCGCAGGGTCCGATTGATCAGGCCTCCGAAGCGGAGCAGCGCCGAGGGGACCCGGAGCAGCTTTGGCGGTCTCCCCAGGGCGGCGGCGAAGCGCGCGATGAGCGCGCGCGTGCTGCCGTTCCAGGCGGTCGGCAGATGCCATCCGCGGCCGAGGGCCCCCTCGTGCTCGCCCAGAACGGCCAGCCCCTCGGCCACGTCGGGCAGGTAGGCGTACGCGTGCGGCTGGTCCGGATCGCCCAGCACCACCACCCGCCGCCCGCGCCGCAGGCTTTGCAGGAAGCGAGCCCCGAAGATCGCCACCTGATCACTGGCCCCCGGGCCGAAGAAGTCACCGGCGTATCCTACCGTCGCCCGCACCTCCCCGCGCCGGTGTGCCTCGAACAGCTCCCGGGTCAGCCGCGCGCGCGTCTCACCCTTGCGACTGCACGGCTGGTGCGGGTGGTCCTCGGTCAAGGGGCCGCCACGCGGCCGGCCAAACATGAACAGGTTGTCCAGCACCACCAGCCGAGCCCCGGCGCGGCCGGCCGCTTCGCGGATGGCCCGGGCGAGCGTGCCCAGGCCCTCCCAGCGGAAGCTCGCCGGGTTGGCACAGTGGTAGACGGCGTGGGCCCCCCGGAAGGTCTGGTCGGCGAAGACCCGGTCGGTGACGTCGCCGCGCGCCCACTCCAGGGCGCCTCGCTCGTCCGGCGGCGGCCGCCGACGGACGATTCGCACCCGGTGGCCGCGAACGACCAGACGCCGGGCCAGGAGAGGACCGACCTGGCCGGCGCCGACGACGACGTGGAGCTGCTGTGGAGGTTGGCTCATTTTCCTGCCTTTCCCCTCCAAGCATGCGGATTGCGTATTTGCAGTTCAATCCCCGATAATGCGGCTCATGCCTGCACATTCGCAAAACAGCTGTTCGTGGGACGATGTGCGGGTCTTCCTCGCCCTGTGGCGCGGGCGCACCCTCACGGCGGCGGCCGCTGCCCTGGGAGTGAACCCCTCCACCGTCGGCCGCCGCCTGGAGGCGCTGGAGACCGGTCTGGCAGCCCGCCAGTTCGACCGCACGCCCGACGGAGTCCGCCCCACCCGCGCCGCGGAGGAGCTGGTCGGGCATGCCGAACGGGTGGAAGAGGCGGCGCTCGGGTTCACCGGGGCGGTGACTGGCTTCGAGGTAGCAGCCGAGGGCCCCGTCCGGTTGACCGCGCCACCCGCCGTCGCCGAGGAGTTCGTCGCCCCGGCGCTCCCGCGCCTGGCCGCCCGCTACCCCCGTCTGACGCTGGAGCTGGACGCGAGCATCGGATACGCCGACCTCACCCGCCGCGAGGCCGATCTGGCGCTGCGGCTGTTCCGGCCGTCCGCGGGCGACCTGGTCGCGGTCAAGGTGGCGGAGGAGCCGAGCGTCCTGGCCGCTTCCCGGCGGTTCGCGGCCGCGCGCGGCCGGCTCGAGGCCCTGGGCGACGTCCCCTGGGTGACCTGGGACGCCTCCCTGGGTCACCTTCCCGACGCGCGCTGGGTGGCCGAGCACGTGCCGCCCGAGGCGGTGGTGCTGCGCACGAACAGCATCGGCGCCCAGCTAACCGCTGCGGAGCATGGCCTCGGGGTGGTGGTGGTCGCCGCCAGTCTGGCGGGGGCGCGGAAGCTGGTCGCCGTGGAGCCGCGCGGCCGGCTGCGCTCGGCGCTCCCTGCCACTCCCCGCTCGGCGCTCTGGCTCGTCGGCCACCAGGCGCTCCGTCACGTGCCCAGGGTGGCGGCGGTGTGGCGCTTCATCCTGGAGGAGGCGCGGCGGTTCAGCGGAGTCGGTCAGAACGCCTGACCGCCGCGGCGCGCCCGATCCCCGGCCGCCAAGGACGATTTCGACGGCTACCCCGGCGCGCTGATCGAAGCCGCGCGGCGATCACGATCCGGCCTCGCCGGCCCTGACCGGCCCGGGTTTTCGCTAGGGTCATGGGGCCAGTCGATCGCCAGGGTCATGGGACCTAGCGGCCCAGGGTCTTGCGGTCCAGGCCCATCTCTCGCGCGATTCGCCGCGCGCTCTGCCCCGCCTGCCAGCACAGGTTGCGTCAGGTACTGCTCAAGGTCCTCGCCTCGCTGTCGCGCTCGGGCGCGCGATGACGTTCACACAGGCGGAGGGGATGCCGATGACGGCAGCACCCCCACGGCTGAAAGAAGGACTCGAACCCTCGACGTCCACCTTGGCAAGGTGACGGCACCCTGCTGAAAGCGCGCACCAACTGAGGAAACACGGGGACTTAACGTCGCAAAGTGTTTCGAGCCGTCCCACCCCGTCTCGCTCAGGTGGTGATCAAAGTTGTGATCGAATTCCGCCGCATCCTGTGTTCCACGGCGGCCCGCGAGAACGACCCGGGATTCTCAGAATCTCCAGGGTCGGGGCGACAGGATTCGAACCTGCTCGGGGGTGCTTGGAGAAACTGAAGTGCGGCGCGGCCTTCGCCGGGTTTCCGAGTCACCCCGGGTGGTTGGAGGGATTCTGGTCGCCGGCCAGCGATCGTCGAACCCGTCCGCCCCCACGGCGGGGAGGGGCGACCTCGTCGGTCACATGTTCGACGCTGTCGGGGTTGCCCATGCAGGGCGTACGGAAAGAGGGCGGCGCCTGCTGGCCTGTGGGAGAAGGCATCGTAGTATCCTCGGTAGGGAAAACGAGCATGGCCGCTGACGATCGGCCGTGACGACGCACTGGCGGAGGAGAGAGAGACTCATGAGCACAAGACCACCCTTGACCGCGATTGCTCACCCGGTCCCCGAGCTGCCAGTCGCCGATGTCGTGAGGGCCCAGGAGCACTATCGAGATGTGCTCGGCTTCGACATTGGCTGGCTCCATCCGGACAAGGAGATCGGGGCTGTCAGCCGCGGAGGGGTGGCGATCTTCTTCCGCAAAAGAGCCCCGTCCTTCGAGCCCGCCGTTCATTGGGTGTTCGCCGATGACATCGCTGCGACCTACGCCGAGCTGAAGTCCCTCGGCGCGAACATCGTCGACCCCCTGGAGAAGAAGCCCTGGGGCCTCACCCAGTTCACGGTCGAGGACCTCGACCGCAACCGCTTCTATTTCCACCACGACTAGAGTGGCGCTGCCCACCCGAGCGCTTCCGGGAGCAGGAGCAGACAGGATGCGAATGCACAGGTGGTTGTTCCCGGTCTCGGGTCTCGAACCGCGAACTCACTGCAGGTCCTGCGCTGGGCTACGTTGAGTGGCGACCGGTAGCCGGAGCGTCTGAT